>JBCCQM010000186.1:0-16212 GCA_039024335.1 Myxococcota bacterium | reverse complement strand
TCACGCGCAGCGCGCTGAAGGCTTCGTTCGACGCTGGCGAAGTCACCGCAGACGGCCGCCGCCTCAAGCCATCGCATGAGGTCGAGCGGCCGATGACGATCGCGGTCGTCCTGCGTCCGCCCGCGCCGTTGGCCGCGGTGCCGGAGCCGGTGCCCTTGTCGATCCTGCACGAGGACGCAGACGTCCTGGTGCTCGACAAGCCCGCAGGGGTCGTCGTGCATCCGTCGGCGGGCCACGCCGGAGGGACGCTGGTCAACGGCGTGCTGCATCACCTCGGAATCGGTCCGGACGGGCTGCCCGTGCTGCCCGGCAACGACGCCACGCGACCGGGCGTGGTGCATCGGCTCGACAAGGACACCTCGGGCGTCATCGTGTTCACCAAGACCCCCGCGGCGGCGGCGAGTCTGTCGGCGCAGTTTCAGGCCCACTCGATCGACCGGCGCTACGTCGCCGTGCTCTGTGGCGCGCCCGCCTTCGAGTCTCGACGCATCGAGACGCCCCACGCGCGCGACCCCGTCAATCGCAAGCGATTCGCGCCCGTCTCCGCGTCTGGGGCTCGCCGCGCGATCAGCCACGTGACCGTGGTCGAGCGTCTGCCCAGCGCCGCTGTGGCGCACGTGACCCTAGAGACCGGGCGCACGCACCAGATCCGCATGCACGCGCGGCACGTCAGCTGCCCGGTGTTCGGCGACGCGCTGTACGCCAAGCCACCGCGGGATGAAGCTCGCCGTGCGCTTTGGAACGGCCTCGGCCGACACGCGCTGCATGCCGAGCTGCTGGGGTTCGAGCACCCACGAACGAAGGCGCGCGTCCGCTTCACGTCGTCGTTACCGTCGGAGTTGGGCGCATTGGTCGACGTGCTACGCGGCACCACAGGCTGCTAGCCTCGGGTCGTGCTCGAGCGCAGTTCGTTGCTGTCGGCGGTGCCCGGCTTGTGTCACGGCTTCACCAATCGGCTCGGTGGCGTGTCGACGGGGCGGTTTACATCGCTCAACCTCGGTCGCAAGTGGGGCGATGCCGCCGAGGCGGTGGACGAGAATCTGCGTCGCGTCGCGCAGGCGGGTGGGTACAACCCCGCGACGCTGCGGCGCGTGAAGCAAGTCCACGGCGGCGTCGTGCTCGAGGCGACCGCGCTGACCGAGGGATCGGAAGCCGACGGGCTTTGGTGTCGTGACGGAGACGGCGTCACGGTCGCGGTGTCGACCGCGGACTGCGTGCCCGTGTTGATTGCCGACCGCGAGGGCACCGTGGCCGCGGCGGTGCACAGCGGCTGGCGCAGCACGGTGGCCCGCATTGCCGAGGCCGCCGTCGCTGCGCTCGGCGTCGAGCCGACGCAGCTCGCGGCGGCGATCGGACCCTGCATCGAGGTGGCGGCGTTCGAGGTTGGACCCGAGGTCGCCGCGCAGTTCGATCCGGCGTTCGTCGACATGGTCAGCTACGCGAAGCCGCACGTCGATCTCGTCGGGGTCGTCCGCGGACAGCTCGAGCGCGCGGGGCTGCAGCCTGCGTCCATCGAGCGGGTCGGGACCTGTACCCACGCGCATCCGGACCGGTATTTTTCGTATCGACGCGACGGCGCGGGGACCGGCCAGATGATGTCGTTCGTCGGCTATCTCTGAGCGACGAGCCGTCTGTCGAACCACGCAAAACGCCCCGCGCGTCGAAGACGGCGCAGGGCGCTCCAGCCTCGAGAGCGGGGTCGCTACTCCGCGGGGGCTTCTTCGCCGCCGCCTTGGTCGCCCGCGTTCAGGTTCTTGTACTCGCCTGCGAGGCCCTCGCCTTTTTCGCTCACCATGCCCATGACCGAGCCGATCATGATCCAGACGAAAAAGAGTCCGAAGCCGGACATCAGGAGGATTTGGGCGAGGCCAGCGGGGGTGGTGACCGGGGGCTTGGTTGCCGAGACTTCCCAGCGGTTGTCGGCGATTTCTGCTGCGGACATGTCGTTCTCCGTCTCCGTGTGCGTGGCGCGCCTACCCAAAGGGGGGCCAACGGCTTTGGACCGTACCACGCGGTCGAGAACTTGGACAACCGATGCAGGCCCAAGGTTCCCGCCGAACTGACCTCGGCGTTGCGGTCGAGCCGCGGCCGGCTACTCGCCCGGGGCGAGGCCGTACGCGGGGAGGATCTCGCCGTTGAGGGCCTGCAGCTGCGCCAGCGCCTTGAGGTAGCCGATGCGGGCATTGAGCGCGCTCGCCGCGGCTGTATCGACGTCGTCGACGCGCTGAAGCACATCGAAGTTGGTCGACCGGCCGACGTCGAAGCGCGCTTGTTCGGCCTCGAGGTTGTCGAGTGCGAGCTCGAGCGAGATCTCGGAAACCTCGATCGACTTGCCGGCGGTGCGCAAGCTCGATGCGGCACGGACGACGCCGGCGCCGATCTGCTGACGGACCTGTCGCAGCTGCTCCTCGTTGCGGCGCATCTGCAGGCGCGCGACCTGATGCTGGCTCTTGGGCGCCCGGTTCTGCACGTCCCAGGTGAGCGTGAGGGAGCCCGACAGCGTCCAGTCGGCAAGCAGCCCATCGGTGACGACGTCGTCGCTGAAGATGTTGCGGAAGGCCTCGGCCCAGCCACCGGTGGCGCCGGGGTCACCGAGCTGGGCCGTGGGCAACTGGTCGACCGAACGTCCTTGCGGGGTGAAGGAGCCCTGGAAGTCGAGCTGCGGCAGCCTGTTGTTGGCCGCGACCATCTCGTCGATGCGCAGGCTGGCAAGCGCGAGCTCGATCTGGCGCAGCTGCGGGTTGGCCTGCAGCGCGCGATCGATCTCTTCCTTCATGTTGATGGCGCGCGGCACCACCATCGGGTCGGTCACCGGCAGCACGCCGAGCGTGTCCGCATCGGCGAAGTCCTGGCCGAGCAGCGTGCGCAGCGTGAGGCTGGCGTCGAGCAGGGCATTTTCGGCGTTGAGCACCTCGGACTCGCGCTGCGCGATCGACTGCTCTACCGCCTTGAGGTCGACGGGCGACAGCCGGCCGGCGTTGACGAGCGCTTGCGTGCGGTCGAGCTGGCGGCGAACCTGCTCGACGCTGCGGCGCTTGTTGTCGAGGTCGCGGTGGGCGAACAGCACGTCCCAGTAGGCGCTGATGAGGTCGCGCGCGAGGTTCTGTGCGGTGACGAGGCGCGCCGCTTCGGCCTGCGTGACGGCGATTTCGGCCTTGTCGCGGTTCGCCCGGTTCACCTCCAGCCCGGCGCCTTTGAGCAGCGGGTGCGAGAGCGTGAGCGTGGGAACGAGCGAGTACGCCGCGAGCGTGGTGGAGCCCTGCGAAGCGTCGAAGAAGTTCACCGGCTGATCGGTGAGCGTACGGTTGACGCCGAGGGTGAGCGACACGTTGCCGCCCGTCTCCAGCGCTCGGGAGAAGCCGACGTTGGCGCCCGCCGCTCGCGAACCGAGGGCGAAGGCGAAGGACGAACCGCGCTGCGGCGTCTCGGAGAAGCTCGCGTTGAGCCCTGCGGTGATGAAGACGTCGTAGGCGCCGAGCGCCGCGAGAATCTGCGCCTCAGCGATCTCGATGTCGGTCTGGCCGAGTACAAGATCGAGGTTTTGCTCCGCGGCCTGGGTCAGGACGGCGCTTAGCTCCATCGACTCCGAGGGGAACGGGGGCTCGTAGTCCTCGCTGAGGACGACGGTGGGCTGGATCCGCGGCGGCGTCGTGACCTCGGCTGCTCGCGTCGCGCTGGGGGGCGGGGGCGCGTCGGTCTGACCCGCGGGCGTATCGTCGGCCGGCCCTGCCGCGGGGGCGGGGGCGAGGGCGAGATGGAGCGCGGAGAGGAGGAGCGGCAGAGGCACGGGAGAGCTCGCGGGATGGGGTCGCAGACCGTGTAGCGTGCTCTTGGAGCAGCGCACGCCATCGGTTGCAGGGGCGGATACCGCTGCAGTGCAGCGGGGTCAATGGGGCGGCGGCGTAAACGCGCCTTCGCGATGGATTTGCAGGCCGTTTGACGTCGCAGCGAGGGCTCAGGTTTCGAGGATCCGCAGTTTTCGGTCGTGCCGGCCCGATGTAAGGTCGAGTCCGGCCGCGCGTTGAAGGGGGCGAAGGAGCACCCGTCCCTCGTGACGCCAATCCCAACGGCCATAGGCCCGGGCGAGCATGCCCGAGCCGCCCGTGCGAGTTTCACGCAGGCCCGCGAGCGCAGTTTGAAGCAGGTGACGGCCCTACGCAGCGATGAGTCCCAGGACGATGAGCGAGAGCTCGTGCAGCGCGCCCAGGCGGGAGACCGGGTCGCGTTCCGCGCGCTCTATCAACGGTTCGCGCCGTCGGTGTACCGGTACGCGATCGTACCGACGGTCCACGACCGCACCTTGGCTGAGGACCTCCTCGCCGACACGTTCGTGCGCGCCCTCGAGAACCTCCACCGGTTCAAGTGGCAAGGCAAGGGGTTCCTCCCCTGGCTCATCCGCATCGCGAAGAACCTTTGCCTCGACCACCTTCGTAAGAGCGGCCGGGTGGGGGCGTGGCCGGTCGGCTTCGAGAACCTGTTGCCCGACCCCGGGGACGTGGGGGGCGAAGCCGCGGTCACGCGGCAGCAAATGGCCGGCGTCATGCGAACGCGTATCGATGCCTGCCTCGAAGACATCAACCCGCGGTACCGCAAAGTGCTCGAGCTGCGGCTCGTCCAGCAGATGGCCCGCGACCAAGCAGCGTCCGAGATGGACGTCTCGATCGGCACGCTCGACGTGCTGTTGTTCCGCGCCTGTAAGGCGTTCCGGAAGGTCTACGTGCAGCGCTACGGCGAGTCGCCAAAGCAAGATTTCGAAGGTGCGCGATGAGTAGTTCCAGCCCTGACAGCGCAGAGAATCCCGAGGCGATGCAGAAGCGCATCGCCGATGAGCTCGCCGCACTCGGCGAGGAACCCCTGGGCCCCGATGAAGTGGCCTTTGCGATGGGCGGCGGAGGACTCCGCTCCGACCTCGACGTGTCGACCGTCGAGACGCTCGCTCGCTGGGCCGAGACGCCGGAGGATTCGGACAGCCCGGACGCCGAGGCGGCGTTCGAGCTGTCCGAGCTTGCACGAGCGCGGGTCTGGCGTACGGTCGAGCTTCGAGCGTCGCGCGCCGAGGGCGAGGGCGAGGCCGAGGTGCAGGCGCCGAGCGCCCAGCCCGAGACAGGCTCAGGTCGCGGGGTCCTGCTCGGTTTCGTGGTGGCTGCGGTCGCGGTGGCGGCGGGCGTGCTGCTGGTGCCCGTTCTCACGCCCGATGCCGGTCCCTCGTCGACGCCCGATTCGGTCGCCGAGGTGACGCCCTCGGGGGGCCCTTCGGCCGAAGAGCTGGAGATGTTGTCGCTCAGCGCCCGCTCGGGCCTCGACGCGCTCGATCGTCTCAGCGGTGAGCCGACGGGGACCGCGCGCGCCGAAGCGATGGCGCAGGACTACGCAGACCGGCTAGCCTCTCAGCGAGGTCGCGGATGACTCGGTCGTTTTTCACCGGCGAGCGCTTGCTCGTCCCCCTCGTCTCGGTGCTCGTCGTCGTGACGGGCTGTGACGACGGGTCCGCGTCGAGCGATGCCGAGGTCCGGAATGCGGATGCCCATGCCAGTTCGGTCGGGTCTGCCGTCAAACCCGACGGCACGCTGAAGACGCACGAGATCGTGCCGAGCACGCCCACGGCTGAAGGGCTCGCGTACATCGAGGCGGTGGCCGACGTGCTTCGTTCGGCGGACGGACAAGATGGCGAGGCTCGCATCGCGACGCTGCGACGCGGGATGGCGCTGCAGGTGCCCGCCGATCTTCCCGAGGCCGAGATTCTGCGTCTGCAGCTCGCGACGCGGATCGCGGAGGCGCAGCTGCAGGCGGATCCCACCGCTGCGCGTGACCAGCTCGCGCCGATGCTCGACCCGAAGCGGTCGATCCCGCTGGACCGCGCGAGCGCGCAGGCGCTGATCGTCCTCGGTGACGCGGCGACGCGAACCGGCGATGATGCGCTGGCAGCCGGCGCCTACGCCCGCTCGATTCGAATGATGTCGATCTTGCGAGAGGAGCTCGAATGATGACGCGACCTCAACGGCGACCTCCGGTCGCTTCGGCCTTGGCGCTGCTCATCGCGGCAGCGGTTGGAACTGGCTGCACGCCGAGCGCGTCGGGTTCGGTTGCGCCGGGCACCCCCGCGGGCGGGGGCACCAAAGACGGCGCCGCTCCGGTCGGGACGCAAGAGGGCGACACGGTTCCCGAGCTCGAGAAGCGTCTCGAGCGGCTCACCGGCGAGCAGGAGGCCCGCATGGCGGACGCGCTCGCGGACACGAAGGCATGTCACGACCTGTGCAGCCTCTCCGCCAGCATCTGCGAGGTGCAGGTGAAGCTGTGCGACATCGCCGACCGTCACCCGCAAGAGAGCAGCTACCAGGACCTGTGCCGCGAGGGGCAGCAAGAGTGTCGCGAGGCGCAGGCCAGCTGTGAAGCGTGCGTCGACGAGCACCAAGGCGACGCCGTCCGGGCTGAGTAAGCCCTTTGGGGGAACCTCTCGGTTCCCGACGCTGCGGCAGCTAAGCTGCCTACGCGTCTCCCTCCAAGACGGGCTATCGCCCTTTCTCGCGGGCCCGGGTGGGCCCGCTTCCTTTGCGGGAGAGCGGTGGTGGGGTTGCGGGGGCTGGTTACGCTCTGCCGCTGAGTCGGGCTATCGTCCTTCTCTCGCGGGCCCGGTTGGGCCCGCTTCCTTTGCGGGAGAGCGGTGGTGCAGTTTCGGCGGCTCGCTACGCTCTTCCTCCGAGACGGGCTATCGCCCTTTCTCGCGGGCCTGACGGGCCCGCTTCCTTTGCGGGAGAGCGGTGGTGGGGTTGCGGGGCCCGGTTACGCTCCTCGAAAACGACGGGGCGAGCCGATGGCGTCTTGGAGCCCGGTCAGTGGCCGGAGAGGACCATGGCGGGTTCCATCTTGGCTGCGCGGCGGGCAGGCAGGAAGGCGCCGAAGATGCAGAAGCTGACCGAGAAGCCCATGGCCGAGGCGACGAGCCACCACGGGAACGTGAAGTAGGTGCTCGGCTTGTACGGGAAGTCCGGGATGTAGTTCGCCGAAACAGCGTCGAAGCCGGCCGCGGCGGCAAACGCAAGCAGCACGCCGACGACGCCGGCGACGGCACCGAGGACGGCCGCTTCACCCAAGATGATCGTGGTGATGTCCCCGCGGGACGCACCGACGGCGCGCATGATGCCGATCTCGTGCTGGCGCTCGTACACCAGCATGAAGAACACGTGCATGATGTTGACCGCCGCGATGCTGACGATCACGGCGCTGACGAGGCTGAACACCGCGATGAAGATCGCGATGAGCAGCGCCGCTTGCTCCGCGCCAGTATCGGCGACCTCGAGGTTGAGCTCATCGACGGCCTTGGCCACGGCTGCGACGTCGTCCTTTTCGGGGACGACGACGATCACCGAGTGGAACCGCTGCGCATCTTCGGGCTTGCCGAACGCGACGTTGAAGCGCTTCGCGTAGCCGATGGGCATCGTGATGCCCAGCGTGATCGCTTTGGAGCTGAAGCCCACCAGTCGGCCGCGTTCGCGGATGATCTCATCCTTGCGGGACGCGCTGACCATCGACGCGCCGACCTTGAGCTCGAAGGTGATGCCCAACACGAACTCGGGGTTGAGCTTCGGGAAGCCGTGCGCGCGACGAAGGGCCCCGTTGTAGAGCTCGACGACGTGATCGCTGGCGATGATGGGAATGTAGTGCCGGCAGACCTGCGGGTGCTCCTTGGGCCCCTCGCCCTTCTTTCGCAGGCGCGCTTCTTGGTAGCCGATGGGGCGGCCGCAGTAGCGATCGTCACCGCAGTCCGCGTCCTCGGTGCAGGCCTCGGGCTCCGCGTAGTCGGGGTGCGCGGGGTCGTCGAAGTCTTCGAAGGCGTACTTGCCGGTGATGTCCTCGGCGACGAGCGCGGGCTCGATGCCGTCGGCGACCATTTCGGAGCGCAGATCGGTGCCCAGCACCTCCTTGCCACCGATGCCCAGCGACGGCACGGTCAGTCGCATCTTCGGGTAGACCACTTCGACGCCGTCGATCGCCGCGAGCTCGTCGACCTTGGCTTGGTCGATCGCACTGGCACCGCCGAGCGCGAGCGGGCCGACGGCGAGGTCGAGCGACTTGGGGACGATCTCGAGCTGGTCGAGCGGGAAGATTTTCCCCAGCACCACGTCGCGGACGCCCAGGCCCAGCGCGATGAAGAACGAGAACGTCGCGATGCCGACGACGATGCCTACCGAGGCGAGCAGGAAGTGGTTGCGGCTGCGGTTGAGGTTGGCCGCGACCACGCGGAACAGGCGAGAACTTCTCACGGCTGGGCCTCCGGCGCGGTGTCGTCTTCGCTGACGCCGCGGAACATGGCGGCTGCGGGGTCCTCGACCTCGGTCAGCCCGCCTTCATTGACGAGGAACTTGCGCTTGGTCGACGCAGCGATCTGCGGGTCGTGCGTGACGATGACGACCGTGATGCCGTCGTCGTTGAGGGTGCGGAAGAGGTCGATGATCGCGGCGCCCATCTTGCTGTCGAGGTTGCCGGTCGGTTCGTCACACAGCATGACCTTGGGGCGGTTGAACAGGGCCCGCGCGATTGCGATGCGCTGTCGCTGCCCGCCCGAGAGCATGGTCGGAAGCGCGTCGGCCTTTTCGGCCAGGTCGACCTGAGCCAGCACCTCGGCGGCGCGTTTGTGGGCCGCGGCTTCATCCATGCTGCCGGTCCGCTTGAACACCGAGGGCAGGGCGATGTTCTCCAGGCAGGTCAGGTGCGGTAGCAGGTAAAACGACTGGAACACGAAGCCGACCGTCTCGTTGCGGTAGCCGCTGCGCTGCACGTCGCTCATCTTGGCCAGGTCCGCGCCTTCGACCTCGATCGTGCCGCCATAGTTCGTGTCGAGCCCGCCGATTGCATGCAGCAGGGTCGACTTGCCGGACCCGGACGGACCGATGATCGAGACGAACTCGCCTTCATCGATGTCGAGGTCCACGTCTCGGAGGACCTCGGTGGTCACCTTGCCGGTGGCGTAGCTCTTTCGCATGCCGCGTACGCGGATCATCGCGACGAAGGTAGCAGGCAGGAGCCACGCCGAACACGCGGCGGCGGCGATTGACGATTTGTCGGTATGCGCGGCGCGGAGCGACGACGCGACGCGGTCAGCGGCCGGCTTTATAGACGTACTCGTAGCGGGCGATCTCGAAGTCCGCCGCTTTGCCGTCGGTGCCCTTGGCAGGCTGGAACTTGGTCTTTTTCAGCGCTTTTTTGGCGATCTCGTCGCAGCCATTGCCGATGCCCTTGACCACCCGGGCGCTTCGCACGGATCCGTCTTTGCGGACCTGCACCTTGAGGATGACCGTGCCGGAGATGCCCAGGTCGCGCGAGGCGGGGCACTCGAGCTTGACCTGCTTGAGGGCGCGGGGCAGCTGCGCGATGTACAGCTCGCTCTTGGGGGCCCAGGCCTTGCCGGAGCCTTTGGCGGGTCCGGTCGGCGCCGTGCCCTTGCCGTTTTTGACCTTGCCCTTGCCGCCGGGCTTGCCGCCCTCGACGCCACCGCGGCTGCCTCCGGCGACGCCGGGCCGCGAGGTGTCGCCACCGATGACGCTCACGCCCGAGTTCCCGCCTTGGATGACGGTGTCCATGGGCAGTTCGATCGCCGGCGCCGGAGGTGCATCGGCCGGTGCCGGATCCGAAGCAGGCTTGGGCTTGGGAGCCTTCTTCTTGACCTTCTTCGGGGGGGGAGGCGGTGCCTCGGGTGGCGGGGGCGGAGGCTCGACCTCGGGCTCCGGCGCGGGCTCGGGTTCTGGCTCGGGTTCTGGCTCCGGCTCTGGCTCCGGGGGCGGCGGCGTAATCTCGCGCAGGTCGAGTTCGAGCTCGCACTGGGCATTGCAGCCGTCACCGTCGACGTTGTTGCCGTCGTCGCACTTCTCTTCGCCTTCAATGACGCCGTCGCCGCAGACCGGTTCGATCTCGCACTGCGGAGAGCATCCGTCGCCCCAGCGCAGGTTGCCGTCGTCGCATTCCTCGACGCCGCTGACCCGTCCATCGCCGCACTCGGGCTTCATCCAGTCGATGACCAGGAAGCCGCACAGGTGCAAAACCAGCGAGGTCACCAGCGGCGGCAGGACCTCGAGGTAGAACGGACGATTCATTGGGAATGAAAGGGGGCGCTACTGGCCCGCAGCGGGCTTCTTGGTGGCGATTGCGTACTTCTTCACGCCAGCCTCGCGCAGGAGGTCGATGAGACGGACCATCTGGCCCACGTTGGAGGCTTCGTCGCATTGAACGATCCCCTGCAGGTCTGGGTCTGTCCCGAGCTTCTCCGCGATGGCGGCCTTGATCTCATCGTCGCTGGCCACGGGCTTGGCGTCGACGGCGACCTTCCCGTCGGGGTCGCACTGGATCAGGATGCTTGCGCCCTCGATCGTGCTGCCGGAGCTGGCCTCGGGCTTGTCGATGGCCAGGCCTTCCTGGTTGGCGATGACGCTGGTGGTCACCATGAAGATGATCAGCAGCACCAAGGTGATGTCGACCAGCGGGGTGACGTTGATCGCGGAGATTTCGCCGTCGTCGTCGGTGGATGCACCGGCCATCGCTAGTCTTCCTTGTCGTCCTTGGCGTCGTCGGACTTCGAGCTCGTCGAAGCGCCACCGTCTTGGTGCTCGAGGATGATCGCGAAGGCCGAGGTGGCCAGGCTCTCGGCGTGGGCGAGCGTGCGCTTCACCCGACGCTGGTAGATGTTGTAGGCGACGACCGCCGGGATGGCCACGATGAGGCCCACCGCGGTCGCCACGAGGGCTTCGGAGATGCCCGCCATGACCGTCGCGCTCTGCTCACCGCCGGGCTTGACCCCCGACTTGGCCAGCTCGTTGAACGCCTGGATGATGCCGAGAACGGTGCCGAACAGACCGATGAACGGAGCGTTGGCGCCGAGCGTTCCCAGGAAGCTGAGGTTGCGCTCGAGGCGGATCTTCTCTTCGGAGCGGCCGCTGCTCATGGCGGCTTCGAGCGCCGCTTTGCCGCGGCTGGCCACTGCCACCATCTCGCCGATGATGCGCGCACCGGGACCCGTGGTGTCGCGGGTGAGCTTGGCGGCCTTGCCGTAGTCGCCGTCGCCGAGGGCCTCGAAGAGCCCGCGTCGGACGTCGGCGTCGGCCTTGGTCGCGCCGCCGAAGTACAGCAGCCGCTCGACCATCACGTAGACGCTGATCAGGCTCAAGACGACGAGCACCCACATGACCCACTCTGCGCCAAGCAGAGCGAAGTCCAAGAACTTCTCAGTGATGTTGAACCCCATGGCGTCGACCGCGAAACGGTAGCCGATACCTTCCCGGGGGGCCAGCAATCGGTGCGCCTGACGCCGCTCAAAACGGGTCTGGCGGGCGCTTCGTGGGGCCTACGTCACGGAGCTCGACGGCGGGCGTGACAGATTGACGCGCGTAACTCAGGCCGGGTCTGCGGCGGAGTCGTCACCGGGGCCGGCCGTCATCTTCAGGTACACGCGGCAGCTCCGATTCGTGTCGTCGTTGGCAAGCACGTGCTGCCATTCCGCACGAGCTTCCGGCACCCGGCCCGCTCGCCACAGGGTCACGCCCAGGTGGATCCGGGCCTGCAGGTAGTCGGGGGCCGATTCGCGGATCGCGATCAGCTCGTCGAGCGAGTCCGCGATCTTGCCGAGGTCTCGCAGGGTGGTGGCGAGCTTGGTGCGGATGTCGACGAACGTCGGGCAGACCCGCAGCGCCTTTCGATACTCCTTCGTCGCGTGGTCGAGCAGCCCGACGGCCACGTACGCGTCCCCGAGCTCGGCGTGCATGTTGGCGATCTTGCCGCGCACGAAGCTGTCGAGCTTGTCGAGTCCGCCGGGCTCGCGCTGGCCCTGCGCCTGGGAGTACACCGCCTTGGCCTCGTCGTACCGGCCCAGCTCGTTGTAGGCGACAGCGAGGTTGAGCGCGGCCTCGGTGTAGTGCGGGTTGAGCTGCAGCGCGGTCTCGAAGGACTCTCGCGCCTTGGTCGGACGACCGGCCTCGTAGTGGATCACGCCCATCATGTTGTGGACGTCCGCAAACTCCTCGTGGGCGTCGAGGACCGCCTCGAGGTGCGGCTTGGCTTTGTCGTACTCGCCGGCCTGGTAGTAGTCGCGACCGGCGGCCAAGTGGTGCTTGAGCTGCGCGTCCATGGTGGACGCGATCGTACACCCTGAAGCGGCTACCGCGAGGGGGTCGAGGCCGCCGAGGTCGAGGCCGGCGGGGCGCTGGAGCCTTCGGGCTTCTGCGGCGCGCTCGCGCGGTCGGGTCGATCGGGCCGAGCCTTGTTGGCCGGCTCTTTGGGCGGCTTGGGGACCGGCGGACTGCGGTCGGGGCGACGACGGTTGGGGTCGGTCGGGCCGTACGTGTCGTAGATGTACTTGAGGTAGATCCGCGACTGCTTGCCGTGGTGATGGTCCGGATGCTGGGTCTGCAGCTCCGTGAAGGTGCTGCGGGCCAGCTCGATCTCGTCCATGCGCAGGTACGTGATGCCGAGCAGGAAGAGCACCTCGGCGTCGAGGCCAATGCCAGGATACGTCGCGTGGGCGGTCTCGAGGCGGCCGATCGCGGCTTCGGGCTTGTCGCGGTCGAGATAGAAGTCGGCGACGTAGAGCTCGTGCTGCAGCAGCCGGCGCTTCACTTCGTCGCGCAGCTTCGCCGCGTAGCCCTCTGTGATCGTGCCCGCGTAGTGATCGAAGTAGTAGCGAAGCTCTTGCATCGCCTCGCGCAGCGGCGTCTGGTCGCGCTGCTCGGGGGCCGGAAGCAGGAAGAAGCCCGTGGGTGCGTTCATGAACGCCGACGCAGCCGCCATGAAGCTGGTCCAGCCGTTGCGCGTGTGCTCGTGCGTCGGGTGAAGCTTCGTGAACTGCCGGAAGGCGTCTTGGGCGGTGATGTAGTTGCCCTGCTCGAACTCGGCGCGGGCGATCAGCAGCTCGGCCTCGACCGCGTAGCGCGAGAACGGAAAGCGGATCCGGACGAAGTCGGCGTACTGAATCGCCTCTTCCCAGTCCTTGTCGCTGAACTCGCCGGTCGCGAGCTCATAGTTCTCGCGGGCGGTCTGCGCGTAGTCGGCAGACAGGTCGGGTCCGGTCTTGCAGCCCGCCGCCAGGGTGAAGGCGAGCAGAGGGGCCCAGAGATGGTGCGGTCGAAGTCGCACGGATTCGCGCGAACGTACGTTTGGCCCCTCGGGGTGTCAATGCGCGTGCCGCGACTCGCGCCCGGCCTGTGGTGCCCCGCACGAGCCCGTGGGAAGAGGCTGGCCCGTTCGGGCGTGAGGAGGAGGCGAGGCGCGTCAGCGCGCGCCGGCGCACAATTGCCGGATCTCCGGTCAGCTGGGGTACGCTCCGGCCCTCCGAACCGTGTCTGAATCACCGGAACAAGCCCGCACGCTTGGGGCGCTCCCCGCCATGGCGTTGGTCGCCGGCTCCATGCTGGGGATCGGGATCTTCATCGCGCCCCCGGTCGTCGCGGCGCAGCTGGACCGACCTGGCGCCTTCTTGGTGCTGTGGATGATCGGTGGGGTGTCGGCGCTGTGCGGGGCGCTTTCCGTCGCGGAGCTGGGCAGCATGATGCCCACCGCCGGGGGCGACTACCCTTACCTGCGCCGCGCGTACGGCCCGGGCTGGGCATATGCGGCCGGCTGGCTGCAACTGCTGGCCATTTTTCCAGGGTCGCTCGCGGCGATGGCCGTGGGCACTGCCCAGTTCCAGTTCCCGATCGTGTTGGGCTCCGCGTACGACGTGGCCGCGTGGTCGGGGCTGCCGATCGATCCGGCCATGTTCTGGGCCGTCGTCATCGTGGTCGGCCTCACCGCGATCAACCACGTCGGCGTCGTCATTTCCGGGCGGTTCCAGGTCGCAATCACCGGCATCCCGATCGCGATCTTGGTGCTCGCCACCGTGGCCGTGCTGCTGACCCAGGGCACCGAGGGTGGCGCGTGGAACGGCGTCGAGTCGTCGTCGTTCGAGCTTCCGGGCGTCACCGCAATCGCGCTGGCGTTCTTGCCCGTGTACTTCGCGTACTCGGGGTGGAACGCAGCCATCTTCGTGGGCGGCGAGATCCGCAACCCGGCGCGCAACCTGCCGCGCGCGCTGGTGGGCGGCACGCTGGGCGTCACGGTCCTCTACTTCATGCTGTGCGTCGGCTTTTTGGCCGTGTTCTCGATGGACGACCTCGCGAACACCGGCGAAGCGGGCACCGCCGCAGCGCGGTCGCTGTTCGGCGGCCTCGGCGTGTTCGTGGTGACCACGCTGATCCTGCTGGCCATGCTCGGATCGATCAACGGCACGGTGCTAACCGGCTCCCGGATCGCCTACGCGATGTCGCGGGATGGCCAGTGCGTCCCCGCGGCGGGCAAGCTGGGGCGCTTCGGCACGCCGGCCGTGGCGCTGTGGATGCAGGCGGGCTGGACGATCTGCCTGATGATGAGCCAGCGCTTCGAGGAGCTGGTGAACTACACCTCGGCCGCGATGTTGATCACCGGCACGATGACGGTGATGGCGGTGTTCGTGCTGCGTCGCAAGCTGCCGGACCTGGCGCGCCCCTACAAGACCTGGGGCTACCCGGTCACGCCGCTGCTGTACGCCGGCTCGAGCGTGTTCGTGCTGGTGATGCTCGCCAAAGACGGCGACGCGTCGGTGTTCCTCGGCCTTGGCTGGTTCGTCGCCGCGCTCGCGTTCCACAAGCTCTTCATCGCGAAGCGCTCCGGTAGCGACGCCCAAGCGGGCGACGATGTCGTGGGCTCGGTCGGCTAGAACCGACCGCTGAGCATCAGGCCCGGCTCGAGCGCGCCGTCGACCGCAAAGCGCCGCGCGAACGCGTCCTGAGCGACGACAGCGTCTGCGCTTGGGATTGGCGTTCCCGTGCGCGCATCCACGACCTCGAACGGATACCCACCGCACTCGTCGCAGTCACATCCGGACGCGACGAGCCCCAACGAGTGCCGCCACCTCGGGCAACCACCGCTCCATCGCATACGGTTGTCCCGCGGGCGTCGGTTTGGATCGATGGCCTGATCCCAAAGGTGCGGTAGACCGCACGTCGACGACCGGGCCGAGGCCGAGCGCAACCAGGTCGCGTTTCGCAGTGACTACGTCCAGCGATGGTTCGCGGACCGTGCCGCGCCGTTCGGCATCGGCGTCATCTCCCCGTCGCTCGAGCCCGACGCCGTCGGCTTTGCGCACGACACCTACACGGCGCCCGGCGGGGCCGTGTATCCGATGGCGGTCGGCAACACCGACGTCGCGGCGCCGATGCTCTACGCCTCGGGCCCCGAGCGCGCGCATCCGAAGCGGGGCTCGATCGACGAGGTCGACTCCATTCAAGACCCCGCCCTTCGAGAGACCGTACGTCGGTATCTCACCCATCCCAGCGACGCACAGCAGGTCTCTCGCTTCGTCCTCAGCGTTCACCCCGACGCCGCTTCGACGTCGAACGTCTCGCTTGCAGCCTCGCTCGATCTCGTCGAGGTGGTCGAAGGGCCGACCTCGCACCTGTTGATCGAACTCGACGGCGGGACATCCGGGCGTACCCACACCTGCGAAGGGCCGCCCGACGTCACGGTACGCTGGTAGCCGACTTGCCATGCTGCCGCTCGCAAAGGGACACTCATCCTCGTGCGGGGATGGACGATCGTTGGGGCGTTGAGTGGGTGCTTGATGGGCGTTGCGGCGGCCTGCAACGGCGCTGCGGAGAGCAGCTGCTCCGTTGGGGCGCTGGACTGCGCGTGTACGCCGGGCGGTGGGTGTGATCCGGGCCTGGACTGCGTCGAGGACGTTTGCATCGTGGTCACCACCGAGACCACCAACCCGACCACGGCGACCACGGGCACGCCGGATCCTACGGCTGGAGCGACGAGCAATGACGCCACCACGACGCCCGCGACCTCGAGCAGCACGACCGCATCGGGCGACAGCAGCTCCGAGGACGGGGGGCTGATTCTCGACGTCGGCAGCGAGGACACCGACATCGGCCCAACCTCGGGCTGCCGCGCGATCGACATCGTGTTCGCGCTCGACTCGTCGGGGTCGATGATCGAAGAGCGCAACGCCTTGGCCGCGACCAACGCCTTCAGCCAGATCCTCGTCACGCTCGAGGGGCTCAACGGCGGTGGGATCGACTATCGCGTGGGGCTGACCACGGCCAACGACCACGGCTGGATCGTCCCGCTCGGCTGGCTCGAGCCCGAGCCCTGGTTCGACTCCGAAGCGAACGAGCTCGAGACGCTCTCGCTGGCGTTCAACGGTGCGGTCGG
>JBCCQM010000185.1:0-16373 GCA_039024335.1 Myxococcota bacterium | reverse complement strand
GGCCAGTTCTGCAACGCGCAAGACGAGTGCGAGGCAGGCGAGCCACAGATGCCGCTCCCGACGATGAGCGGGCCTCCGCCCACGGGTCCGATGACGATGCCGACGGATCCCACCGAGACCAGCGGGACCGTCACGACGCTGGATCCATCAACGTCGACCACGAGCGCCGACGAGAGCAGCAGCTCCACGACCGCGGCCGCCGACAGCAGCTCAAGTGGCGACGCGTGCGGCTACCAGAACTGCACCGACCTCGACATCCTGCTGGTGGTCGACAACTCCGAGAGCATGTTCCAGTGGCTCGGGCCGCTGGCCAACTCGCTCGGCGCGCTGTTCGACCTGTTCATCGAGCGGCTCGATCCCGTCTGCTCATTCCACATCGGTTTGGCGAACTCGGAGCAGATGCCCGCGAGCAATACCGCAGAATGCCAGTATCCGGGCGCCCTGCTGCAGCGGTTCGGCGATTGCGACGGCTCCCAAGACGACCCAGCCTACTTCAGCAACGAGGATGGCACGCCGGCAGACGTCTTCACCGATCTGCAGTGCATGATCTTGATGCAGGGCCTGAACGGCGACAGTGACGAACGCATGCTCGACGCGATGCTCGGCGCGCTCGACCCGGCCAACAGCGCCGAGGGACAGTGCAACGCGGGCTTCCGCCGCCCCGACGCAGACCTCATCATCCTCTACGTCAGCGACGAAAACGACCCCACGCCCATGGACGAGCAGGACACGGTGGCGGACCTCTTCATCGAGTACGTCGACCCCACGCGGACCGCATTCATCGCGGCCGTGGGCGACCCCGCCAACAAAGACCCGGCCTGCATTTGGACGCCCGACGGCGAGGGCGAAGGCAGTGGAGCGGAGACCCCCACTGCACTCAGCGGCTTCCTCGCGCTGAGCGGAATCCCCCTCGCGCAACAAGCTCGCGTCGACATCTGCGAAGACACCATCTACGAGTTCGAGACCGCCTTCGGCTCCTTCGACGCCGTCTGCGAGTGAGCGGTCCGATCGACTAGCAGCGCATCTCCTCACCTCGCCGATGGCTCGCGCCGGAGAGGGGTTCGCTCGGTAGGATCCCAGACGGAGACCTCTCGACGGTTCGCTGGTTTGCAGATGGGATTCCGCTCGCAAGCTGAGTAAGATCGAAGACAATCACCGAGTCGCACACGCTCACCGCGGTAGCAACCGACCCACGGGGCGCAGCCACCACCGCTAGAAAGCTAGTTTCGTGCAACTAGATCTCACGAAGGCAGTAAATCTACTAGCGGTCTCACTTGCGGTCTGTGCGGGTTGCGGACCTGAAGTCAGCGAAGAAGTCGAGCAAGCTCGAAACGAAGTCGCCGGATTTTACTCGTCGGCCAACGTTGGTGGACTACAAGTTGACGCTGACGACACTTGGGTTTCGATCTATGAATTTCGCGACGATGGGACAGGCGTGTTCCACGAGCTATCTTGCATTGATGAGCGCTCGCAGGACTATGCGTTCAAGTGGACTATTGAGGATGGAGTAGGTCCCGCGCTCATCGAGTACGAGGGAGCAAGAGGGCTTGACGGGCGGTGGTCGTTCCCCGACGAGGAATGCTCCGGACTTGACGGGCTGTCTTGGCTCGAGCTAGATAGCGGTCGCAGGGAGATCCTATTTCCCGGTCGACTGTGCAATCCACAGCTTGGACTAGACCTGCCCGACGGACTGCAGGAATGCGAGTTCGAGGTCTGCGGGGGCAAATCGCTGCGCTGCGGCGGTGCGGAGGTGGAAGAATGATCGTCCAGCGCGCACGACCTCGCGTTCGGATTTCCGGGCGAAGACAACTCCTCGAACGGCAGCACCACTGGCGCGGTTCATCCCCTCTGCCGCGGCAGCTCGGGTTTGAGCGCGACCGGAGACCGGCGACTCACCCAGGACTCGCCAGGAGTTCACAGCTCAGCAGAGAGCTACGGGCGCGCTGTCATGGCGCGCGAGGCTTCGCGGTTCGCCCCTCTACACGACCTTGCGGACGAGGACGTAGAGGATGCCGATCAGGGCGGCGATGAAGAAGAGAAAGCCCCACACGTTCGTCCAGATGAGCATGTGGAAGTCCAGCCGGCTGAGGACGTAGTAGAGGACGCCGACCACGATGACGATCAGGAAGACGTGGCGCAGGCGGGCGCGGATGTCTTCTTGCTCGCTGGGGTGCAGCACCCGCTCGATGCCGATGCCCGCCCCGAGCAGGTAGACGGGCGCGAGGAACACCAGCACGTTCGTGGCGCCGATCATGCCGGGCACGGTCACGGCGTAGAGCGTCCAGCAGACGATCACCAGAAGGGCGAAGAAGCCCAGCCCGATGCCGACGTTTGCGATGCGCTGCGACAGGGCAAACTTGCGCTGAGCTTTGGTGAGGTAGGCCGCGACACCGAGCGCGAGGGGAAGCCCGACCACTCCGACCGCGGCAGCAGCACCAGCGTTCACAACGGAGTCGAGGAGTTCGGCGACGGTCATCGGCGCCGGAGCATACCTCGGGTTCGCCCTAGGTATTCCGCGAGAGACCCGCGCCGCAGAAAAGCGCCCCATCGCCAGAACGGATCCCGGTCTTCGAACGTAGAGCGAACCGGCTGTCCGTAGGGGTGTCAGCGATGGGGCCCGTCGTGCGTTCCCCCCCTGCCGACCTCGACCGGACTGGAGGGACTGATGAACCGTCTTCGAATTCTGCTCATGGCCGCCGCGATCGCAAGCGTTGCGAGCGGCTGCGCCCACACCGACATCATTGCTGCACCCGAGGCCCCGCTGGGGCGCGTCGTCGTCTACCGCAACGGCGTCGCGTACTTCGAACGCCACGCGCACGTGAACGGCTCGCTCACCCTCGAGGTGCCCCGCGGGCGCGTGGACGACTTCCTCAAGTCCCTGACCGTCGTCGACGCCAAAGACGGCACGCCGCTGGCGATTTCGTACCGCACGCCTCGTGAATCGGCCGGCAGCGTGGTCACGATGGAGATCGAGCTTCCGCCGGGCCCTCGGGACGTTCGCATCACGTACGTGACCGAAAGCCCGGCGTGGAAGCCCAGCTACCGCGTGGTGCTGGGCGAGGACGACGAGGCCACGCTGCAGTCGTGGGCGGTCGTCGACAACGTGTCGGGCGAGTCCTGGGACAAGGTGCGCGTGGGCGTGGGATCCACCTCGGCCCTGTCGTTCCGCTACGACCTGCACAGCGTCCGCATGGTGCAACGCGAGACGATCGACCACGGTGACCGCCTCGCCGCCGCGCCCCCAACGGGCGGCAGCGCGTACGCGGTGGGTGGACAGAAGCAGCGCGTACTCGCAAACCTCTCGGTCGAAGAGCTCGACCAGGTCGCCATGCAAAACCGCGACTTCACGCAGTCGGTCGACGTCTCAGCGACCGCCGCCATGGACTCCGCAGGTGTCTCGCTGGCCGGGACCACTGGCGCCGAGTCCAAGTACCGACCCGAAGGCGCGGCCGTGGTCGTGGCTGACAAGAAGCGACGGCGCCGTCGTCGGGGCAAGAAGCGCAAGACGAAGGACAGCGTTGAGGACGGCGTCGTCGGAGGTGTCGTTGGCGGCGTGACGGGTGGAGTCGTTCACGGCGCCAGCGCGCCTCCTTCGCCGCCCCCGCCGCCTTCGGCCCCGCTCGATCGGCTCGCGCAGCAGCTCTCGACCTCTCCAGGCCGCGTCCGCATCGAAGGCAACGCGCTACGCAACGAGACCGGCGACACCGACAGCGGCCTTCGGCGGGCCAACACGCTGCGTGAGGCCCTCGTCGCGCGGGGCATCGCGAGCGAGAGGATCGACGTGGTCGACGGTGGCGCCATCGTCGACGACCCCGCCCAGGCAGTGAAGGTCGTCGCCGTGGACGACGCCCCGGCGGCATCGCAGGCGGTCTCGGAGTCGAACGAAGACGGGGGGCCGCAAGGCTCGGCGCACTTCGTCGCCGACGACCCCATCACGCTGCAGGCCGGCCACTCCGCAATGGTCACCCTGCTCAACGAGGCCACGAAGGCGCAGCAGGTCTACGTGTACGACCCGACCAGCGAGCGCGGCTCGTCCACGTTCGCCTTCAACGCCGTGCGGCTGAAGAACCCGTCGGATCACACGCTCGATGCCGGGCCCGTCACCGTGTACGCCGATGGCCAGTTCCTCGGCGAAGGCATCGCCGACCCCATCCCGCCCCGGTCCACCGCGCTGGTTCCCTACGCCCTCGACCGCACGCTTCGCGTCGAGCCCCGCACGAAGACGCGAGAGCAGATCCAGCGCCTCCTGACCGTGCAGCGAGGCGTGGCCACCACCCAGACCCAGCGCATCCGCGAGACCGTGCTCGACATCGACAACCGCGGCACCGACGACGCCGTCGTCTACGTCCGCCACGCGGTCCCCTCCGGCTGGACGCTCGAGGACCCACCAAAGTCCCTCGAACACTACGGCGACGACATCCTGGTCCCCGTGACGGTGAAGGCCGGTGAGCGGGCAACGCTGACCCTGGCCGAGTCCATGCCGATCAACACCTCGATCGACCTGCGCTCGTCGGGCGGCCTGCGAGCCGTGGCGGTTTATCTCGAGGGCGGCAAGGTCCCGCCCGCCCTCGCCGAGCAGCTCGAATCGGTCCTCGAGACGCACGCGCGACTGCGCGACCTCGACGACGCCCTCCTCACCCAGCGCGAGCAGCTCGCGGTGCTTCGGGCCCGGGTTCAAGAGCTCAACGTCCAGCTCGTCAGCCTGCGCAAGGTCGGCAAGGCCCAGTCGCTCTCCTCTCATCTCGCCAAGCGGATGAAGGCCCTCAGCGATGACCTCGACGCCGCAACCCTGGAGGTGACCGAGCTACAGACCGACCAGCTCACCGCGCGCATCGAGCTGAGCAACCAGATCGCCGACCTCACCCTCTCCAAGCCCAAAGGCGGCGGCACGGTCGGCAACGCAGCCCCCTGAGTGCCGAAATGTCGCGTGCGGTCGTCGGCTCGACGACCCGATGACGCACCGACCATGTCGCTTCACGGTCGGTGCTTCGCAATTGGGCTGGCATCGCGGTTGCACTACCGGCGGGCATGCTCCACCGCCTCCCCCTCGCCCTTCTCGCGACCCTCACCTTCGGCTGCGCCGGGTCTGCGGCCACGCCGAGCATGCCGGCCACCTGCCCCGAGGTCGTCGAGGCCGCCCCCGCACCCAAGCCGCAGCCGCACATCCCCGCGGTTGCCGACTCGGTGACGGTACGGCTCTTCGTCGTCGCTCCGACCGGCTCCCCGGGCACGAGCGGCATGCCCGAGGCCATCCTCGACGAGCCGGTCTGCGCCGACGGCAACTGCGAGGTCCTATACGCGCCGCGGTTCGTCGGACGCGAGCACTCGGAAATGGTGCTCGAGGTCGGCGACCGCCAAGGCCCCAGCCTGCTCTCGGTCAACACCCGGGCCGCGCTGCGAGGAGAAGCGGTCGACGTGAAGCTCTCCGGACGATTCGTCGGCAGCGACGGCCCCATGAGCGTGCAGTTCAAAGGTGCGCTGCAGACCGGCCAGCTCACCCACATCGGTACGTTCAGCAGCCGCGGTGCAGACATCGGGCCCCACGTCTATGCCGAGGTCTCGCCGGCCCCGCCCAACGGCGCGTAAACTCGCCCGGTGCCCCGTCGACCGCGGTCGCCTCATGAGCCCAAGCAGGCCCGCTCGCGCTTCCTCGCCGACGCGGTGATCGAAGCTGCAGAGCGCGTCGTGCAGGAGGTCGGGTGGTCGGGGGCCAAGGTTGCCCGCATCGCCAAGGTGGCGGGGGTGAGCGTGGGTTCGCTGTATCGCTACTTTCCCGGTCGCGACGTGCTGCTGCGCGCGATCATCGATCACCGCCTCGACGGAGACCGAGCCGCGTTTGCGGACGCACTGCAAAACATCGGCGGGCCCACGCTGCACGACAGCCTTCACGCGTTCGGCGATGCCTTGCTTGCGGACGTCCGGCTCACCTCGCCGATGCTGCTGCGTCAGCTCGTCGACCTGCTCGACGCGGCGGGTCGGCTCGACACGGTCCACACCATGTTCGATGGAATGGCGCGCGAGTTCTCCGCACGGCTCGTCGCGCAGCACCCCGAGCTTGGTGAGCTCGCATGGGTCGAACGACGCGCGCACATGCTGTTTTGGGGGCTGCGCGGGGCCTTCGTTGCGCGTGTCCGCGTGGAGGACCCCTTCGACATGCAGGCTTTCTTGGCCGACGCGCTGAGCATCGCCGAGGCTTCGCTCACCCCCAAAGCGCCCAAATCCCCGCCGCAATGAGCAGCACCGGAAGCGTCGCGACGAGCAGCGAGACGGCGAGGTAGCCGGCGAACGCCCGCGCATCACCGGGCGCCGCGGTCGTGACCTCGTCGAGACCGAGTTCGGCTCGCACCTCGGTCACGCGGCGCTGGAGCAGCGTCTCGACGTCGCGGCCGTACAGATTCCGCGTGCGACGGCCCCGGACGAAGGCCGCATACACCCGCCGCGGACTCTGGAACACGCCGAGCATCAAGCCCATCGTGTTGAGCACCAGCGCGGCTCGAAACGCAGTACACCCCGAGCCCAGCTCCCACGCGCTGATCTCGGCCTCGCCGAGATTGTTGGTCGCGTAGCCGGTCGTGATGTGGTGCAGGTCGTGATACACGACCGCCCGCTTCCGGCCCTCGGTGTTGGGGAACGCGACCGGGATTCCGAAGAGGTAGATCGTGACGGTCGGCTTCGAGTAACCGCCGTCGTCTCCGAAGTCGTTCTCGGCGAAGTAGCTGGCTCGGGCTGCGAGAAGGGTGGTCACACTCGGAGTGTGGACACGAATTCGGGGCGCGACGATTCGCGTTCGCCCCCCGAACTCTCGCCTTCATTTCATGCACTTACAGCAATCGGCGATGCGGCGTTCAGGTTTGCCGCTCGCGCAAACGCTGCGCGTGCCGGAGCGCCCTGCATCGGTCAGGCGTGGGCGAGCGCGTGGTCGAACGCGCCGCGCAACGCCGCCACTTGGGCCTGCACGCAGATCTCGGGCGTGGCCTTGGGGCTGTCCGGGTAGACCTCGGTGGTGCTCGTGAACCGGGCGGTCGTCAGCCCGCCGCACAGGCCCAGCGCGGTGAACGGGTAGCGGATCACGCCGGGCTGCGTGACGTCGGCGCCGATGATCTGCCCGTTGTCGTCGGGCGGCGCGATGTGAGTGACCTCGGCGACGCTGCGAATGATGGCGCCCTGAAACGCCGGCTGCGGGTTCTCGCTGTCCGCCACCGTGTAGAAGCCATCGGGGATCAGCCCCGGCTCGAAGGGCGTCCCGTCACGAGCAGCCAGCGCTGGGCGGAACTCCTCTTCGTCGCTGTCGGTGGTCTCGTGCAGGTCGAGATGCACGAGCGGCTCGAGCCCTTTCGACGCGACGAAGGCCATCAACGCAGCCGCCTCTTCGGAGGGGCTGTCGGCGATGAAGGACCGATTTGGATCGACGGCCTTCGGGTTCCAGCGGTTGATGACCTCGTAGCCCCACGGGCTCACGCAGGGCGCGACGAGCAGATTGAGCCGGTCCGCGTAGTCCCGCGCGTGCGATTCCAGAAACGCCAGGGCACCGTGGACCCCGCTGGTCTCGTAGCCGTGAACGCCCCCGGTCACCACCGCCCACGGCGCATCGTCGCCTGCGTGCGCGAACGTGACGGCGAAGAGTGGATACATCTGCGGGTCGAGGCTGAGCGCTCCATACTGCTCCACCGTGAACGCGTCGCCGAGCGCTTCGAGGCGTGTGCGGACGTCGTCCCGGTAGCTGCGGGCGATCCTTCTCCCCTCGAACCATGCGCTCTTGTCGGCATCGGTCCAGGGCTGGCCAGGCGTTCCAATCGGGTAGAAGCGTTCCATCGCGTGCGTGCCCACGGTTGTGCCAGGGACCCGACCTGACGCCAAGCCCCGATCGGCCCGCGGCGTCGCATTCACGGCTGTTTGGATCGGCGCTTGGTGTCCGCGAGCAGCTTGCGAAGCTCCGTGACCGGCTCCGCATCCTCACCGAGGACGTTCTCCTGAATCGATAACGCCTGCTCGAGGTCGGCCAGCGCCTCCGACCATCGGGTCAACTCGATGAGCGCCAAACCACGCGACCTCAGCCCGCGCGCCACCATCGGGTGCTCGGCCCCGAGCCGCGCGACCAGAACTTCTAGACCCATCGTCGCTTCGGCCACTGCGCCCTCAAAGTCTCCGACCGTGCGGAGCATCGTTGCCTTGTTGACTCGGGTGAGCCCGATGTTGGGATGGTCCGCCCCGTACATCGTCTCCATGCTGACCAAGGCCCGGTTGGTCAGCGAAAGCGCGCGTTCGGTCTGTCCTCGCTCTTGGGCAACGTTGGCCTCCAGCATGTCGGACGCGGCACGAGCGGGGTGCACTTCGGGAAGCGCCGCGCGGGCACGCTCCAGCATGCGAAACGCCTCCTCATATTCCTTGGTGTCGACGAGCGCGGTAGCCACCGCGTAGGCGGAAACTCCCGTTTTCAAGTGCTTCGGTCCATACGACGCACGGCGAGCCGCGTAACCTCGCTGATAGGCCTCGAGCGCAGCCTCGTCCTCCCCTTTGTTCTGCAGCGCGTTGCCCAAGTTGTGATATGCGGTGCCCAACTGCCGGTCGTTCTGCCCGAAGTTGTCGCGGAAGATCTTCACAGCATCCTTGGCATAGGCGACAGAGGCGTCAAGATCGCCGAGATCGGCCGCCACCTTCTGCAGATCTGCCATCACCGTCCCGATTTCTCGCGGCTCGTCTGCGGCGCGCCATAGCTCGAGGGAGTTCCCCATCAGCTCCAACGCGTCCTGGGAGTCACCTCGATACATGGCGACGAGCCCGAGACGGTGCAACGCGTATGCCCGCAACGTGGGATCATCCGTATTCGTGCGCTCCGCGGCCGCCCGCGTCACCCGAGCCCAACGTTCCGCCTCGTCGAGGTCCCGCATCTGCAAGAGCACCCAGACCATCGCGTTGGCGGCATGCGCAGCGCGGTCGTCATCCCGCGTGCTCAGCGAGAGTTCGTACGCTGCCTGGAAGTCATCGGCGGCCCGTCCGTAGTTCGAGTCGCGCACGAAGACCTCGCCACGAGCCCTCAGCGCCTCGATCTGCGCCGGGGCATGACCGAGCTGATGCGCCTCCTCCACGGCCTTCTGCGCCAGGACCAGCGCACGGGCACGCTCGGGGGTCTGCGCGAGGCCCTTCGCCCGCTGAGACAACCGCGCAACGCGGGTCAGCGCGGCAGGGTCGAGTTCACGCTGCGGGGGTTGATCCAGCCGGCACGTTCCAATGCTCGGAAGCTGGCTCGTCAACGCGTCGGGCGTGACCTCGGGCCCGATGTCGGTCGACAACAGCGCGGCGACTTCCTCCAGTCGCGCTGCCAACCGCACCTGACACGCGCCCACTCCAGGCTGGACCTCGACCTCGGCACATGCACGTTCCGCATCGTCGCGAAGAGATGCCGCGTAGGCGTCGAGTTCACGCAGCGCCGCCGACGTTTCCCCGAGCTGCGCAAGCACGCCACTTCGCGCCGACGCATCCCACGCCGACTTCGCAGCCAGAGCGCCGTCGCAGGGAGCCGACACGAGTTCACCCGGCGTCGACGCGAACGCACCCACCACCGCGAACGCGGCCACGCCGACCCCTGCGAGCCACCATCCGCGGCCACGCCGACCTCCTTCAAGCGCGTCCAGCAGCTCTCGCATGGATCCGTGCCGGGCCGCGGGGTTGTGCGCCAGACCCTTCGTGAGCGCGCGAAACACCCGCGCCGGAACAGCCGAGCCTGACGGCGCGGGCTCGATCCGCTGATCCACGATCGCCTCGACGAGCTGAATCGACGTGCGGCCTTTGAACGGACGCTGTCCGTACAACGCCTCGTACAGCGCGATGCAGAAGCTGAACTGATCGCTGGCCGGCGAGACCGCCTCGCCGAGGAACTGTTCGGGCGACATGTACGCCGGCGTGCCGAGCACCGCGTTCGTCTCCGTTTCCTCCGACGACATGCTTGCGGCCTCCGAGACTTCTGCGGGGACCTCGGGCGGCACGGCATCGTGAGTCTCGCGAACGAGTCCGAGATCGAGCACCCGGACGCGCCCATCACTGCCACGCATGGCGTTGGCCGGCTTGAAGTCCCGGTGAACGAGCCCGTGTTCGTGCAGCGCCGCAAGGCCGAGCCCGGCCTGTCGATAGGCCGCCAGAATCACGGTCCAATCGTACGCGTCCGATTCCTGCCAGAACGCCAGCGTATCGCCGTCGATGAACTCCATCGCGACATACAGCGCATCGCCGTGGTGCCCGATCCCGTAGACCTGGACGATGTTGGGATGAGACAGGCGCGCCATCGCCTGCGCTTCTCGAGACGCGCGCGCCAGCGCCATTGGCGAGACGCGATGCGGCTGCATGAGCTTCACGGCGACGTCACGATCGAGCAGTGGATCGTGGGCGGAGAAGACGATTCCCATCGCACCCGCACCCAAGCGGCCGGTCACCCGAAATCGACCGAGGCGTTCCGGCATCGGCGGCGAACGATCTTGGAATCCGTCGGTCGGGCGGTCGTCGGACTCACTGCGCGTCCGCACGTCGACGGGGCGACGCATGCGCTCGACGAGCGCGTTGGCCTGCGCATCGATCTCATCGGTCGCCGGCCCCGGACGGCGAGGCGTGCCGTCTTTTTCGCCGCGGTGGTCTATCATCGGGTCGACTGTGTCGAACGATGCTGGAGTTGACGATGCCACGCTGCTTACGGCGTGGGTCGACGGCGACGCCGAGGCTGGCGCCACCTTGGTGCGCCGCCACTACCGTTCGATCTATCTCTTTCTCTTCTCGAAAGTCGGAAACCAGGTCGCGCAGGACCTCACCCAGGTGGTGTTTCAACGGCTGTGCGAGAAGCGACGGAGCTTTCGTGGAGATGCCTCCGTGCGCACGTACCTCTTCGGGATCGCCCGGTGGACGCTCGTCCACCACCACCGCAGTGCCCGCAGCGAGGCCCAGGCCTTCGACCCCGCGACGGAGCCGTTGGACGTACCCGATGCGGTCGCCTCGATGACCTCGCAGCTCGCTGCGCGACGCGAAGAGGTGTTGTTCGTCCACGGCATGCGCGCCCTCCCGCTCGACGACCAGATCGTTCTCGAGCTGAAGTATTACGACACGATGACCGTGCGTGAACTTGCGGCGGTGTTCGACGTCCCGCGCGCCACCATGGCGGACCGCGTGGCCAGAGCCCGGACGAAACTGCAGCGAGAGATCGCTCGGTTGGGCCTCGACGCGAAACTCGTTGAATCCACGATTTCGGGCCTCGACGACCACATGCAGGCCGTTCGAGCCCACATGGCCGCCCGCATCGCCGCCAAAGGCTGAAAAAAATCCGAATGCTCGGGGTGGCCGAAACTCGCCGAACCATCGGGGACGACGGTCTCTCTTTTGCAGGGCGTGCTTCGGACCGCGAGCGGACTCAGCCGAGCGTGCCTCGGTATTCGACGCCGTCGACTCCGGTGCACGTGACCTCGAAAGCCTCGATCCCGTTGGGAATCCCCAGCACGGTCGAAGCTCGAACCTCGCCCCCGTGAACGCGGCAGTTCTCGACCTGCCCACCGCCGGGCACGGTCACCGTTGCCAGCGCGGAGATGCCGTGAGCCTCATCGGCTTGGACGACGAAGGTGAAGCGCTTGTCGTCGGCGACCATGTCGACCACCCATCGCGCGTCGTCGGGCCGCGTGTAGACAATATCGAAGTGGCGCTTGGTCTTCTCGCTGAACGGACCCCGCTCACCCTGCTTGTTGGCCTTGAACCACCAAAGGCGGACCATTTCGACTCGCCCCGGGTCTTCGCTCGAAACCCACGCGTCCATGACGATCTCGAACTCACGCTTTCCCCAGTCTCGTTGCACCCGCATCACCTCGACGTGGGTGAAGCCGTCCACTGCGAGCGCAGCGGCGGGCATCGTCTCGAGCGGAAGAGCGAAGGTGCTCGTCGGCGGCCCCGAGTCGACCGCCGCGCTTCTTCTGGCCAGAGACTCGCTCGCGCGGGGGTTGCATCCGGCTTGGACACAGGACCCGATGAATAACAGCGTGAGGGCGCCGATGAGCTGAGTAGGAGTCGCCAACAAAGAGAGGGTAACCGACTCCGTTCGCGGTACGACCTGGTTCCTGCGTTTCATCGACGCCGCTGTGATCTGCGCACGGTCTCCGCCGGAGCTTCGGTGGTCTACGAGCGGACCCATGCAGCGAGCGCTCGGCCGATGCGTTCTCGGGTGTGACCGTCCGGATTTGTGATGTAGCGGGCGACGAAGCGCGCGGATCGTTCCTGGCAGCACGTCGGGTCGGCCAGCGAGAGGTCGATGGCGGCGAGGAGCTCCTCGAAGGAGGTTGCCCGGAGTCCGCCGATCTCGTCCGGGCTCAGCTTCCAGGTCGACAGCGGGTCGCGGACGCTTCGAACGCGCAGCTTGCCACGCTTCATCGTTCGGGTGACGTGCTGCCCCGAGATGCCGGAGACCGGATCGATGTGAATCGACGGGCGCTGCGTATAGTAGAAGGCGTTCAGGAACGACGAGTAGTTCGAAATCATGACGTCGCTGACCAGCAGATCGACGAGTGAATCCGGGCTTTCGCTCTTGAACTTGAGGGCGACGTGGGCGTGCCGTGCCGCGAGCCCCTCCATGACCGCGACGTAGGCGGGCTCGTAGCGATGGCGGTCGTGCAGCCGCAGCAACACGTTGGCCCCCGACGCGCCCACGTGTGCGACGAGTTGCTCGTGCAGCGCTTCGTCGTCGCCCCAGTGGCCCAGCGCCCCTCCGTGGTGCCACGAGAGACCGACGAGCACTGTTGGACGGGACAGGTCGATGCAGTAGTGGGCCTGAACCTCCGCTCGGGAAAACCGCCGCTGGACGTCACTCCCGGGCAGGAGGACGTCCGAGTACGCCGAGCCCAGCGCCACGACGTTCTCGGGATCGAGCCGGCTGTGCGAGACGCGGTAGCGCTGGTCCCACTCTCCGAAAGCCTGCCACCGGAACCTGCGGTTGGGCCGAGTCACGTCTCCGACCAGCTTGCGCAGCTGCTTTCGCATCACGCTCAGGTCGTCGTAGCGCCAGCCGAACCCGTGCCACAGGACGAAGACCCGCGGCGCCAAGCGCTGCTTTGGCAGGTGGTTGTCGACCACCAGCACGTCGGGCGCCCAGGCTTCGATGGCCTTGGGAGTGTCCGCGTCGCGGCGATCCAGCCAGCGTCCGCGCATCGGGAGCAGCCGCTCGACGGGTTCCGCGGAGTAGCGGGCCGGATCATCCATCGCCACCAGCACCTCAAAACCCGGGCTCTGGGCGAGATGGGCCGCCAGCGCCTGGTTGTCAGCTTGAAAGCTCGTGCACCAAAAGCAGATCTTCAGCGACCTCATGGCGTTGGAGATATACCCTGTCGGCGGCACGTCCTCGTCCGGATCCACGATGAAGACCCACCACGGCACTCGGCCCAAGGTCGCTTTGTTCGCGACACAGTTTGGCGCCTACTCACAGACGTTCATCTACGACGAAGTCACGCGGCACCGGGCCTACGACGTAGAGGTGTTCGCGCGCAACCGCGAGAACCCGGAGATCTTTCGCTGCGATGACGTCCACGCGCTCGCGCCGTATCACTCTGCGAGCGAGTGGGCGGAGTGGATGCTGTACGGCGCGACGACGCTCTCACCTCGGTTCATGCGCAGGATACGCTCCGGAGAGTTTTCGCTGCTGCACGCACACTTCGGCCCCGGGAGCATCTACGCGCTGCCCTACCAGGCGGCCGCCGATCTGCCTCTGGTCGTCACCTTTCACGGCTACGACGTGCCGCTGTTGTCCACGTCGAGACGCTTCTCGCCGAAGTACTGGCGCTACTGGGCCCTGTCGAAGCTGATGTTGCGACGCGTCACCCGCTTCCTCGCCGCGTCCAACGAGCTACACGACCAGCTCATCGAGCTGGGCGCCCCTCCACGGCGCGTTCACGTGTGGCGCCTCGGCGTCGAGATCCCGCCGCTACACGCGGTCCCAGCGGGTCGCAACGGCACGCAAGTCCTGATCGTCGGCCGCTTCGTGGAGAAGAAGGGCATCGAGTACGCCATCGAGGCGTTCGCGCGTGTCGTCAAAGGCGGCGCCGACGCGAGGCTGAACATCATCGGGGATGGGGAGCTCCGAAGCGCCTACGAACGCATCATCGAGCGCGAAGGCATCGCAGACCGGGTCGAGTTCTTGGGGGTGATGAAGCACGGCGACGTTCTCGAGACGATGATGCGGATGGACATCTTGATGTGCCCCAGTGTGATCGCCAGCAACGGCGATCGCGAGTCGGGCATCTTGGTCGCCAAGGAGGCCGGCGCGCGATACCTGCCCGTCATCGGGACGATCCACGGCGGCATCCCCGAGATCATCGAGGACGGACGCACCGGTTTCCTCGTCCCCGAGCGCGACGTCGGAGCACTTGCCGACCGACTCGGCCGACTCCTGCGCAGCCGTGCTCTACGCGAAGAGATGGGGGAGGCAGCGCGCAAGAAGATGGAACGTGAGTACGACATCCACCAGCGAATCGATGTCCTCGAAGACCACTACGACCAAGCGATCGCCGCCTATCGAGGCCGTTAGCAGCCTGTGGTGCAACCGAGCGCGGCGGATCGCGACGAGATCTTCGCGCTTGGGCAGGAGCCAATGCGCCGCTGTATCGGGCATACCGCACGTTTTTGCGACGCCGCCAGCAGCGAAAAAGACGAGCAAGGCTTCATGATGGGTTGCACCACAGGCTGCTAGTCTCGGAAGGTCCCCGGCGCGTATGTCTGCATCGAACCCGACCGAGCCCGACGCGACCCAGGGGGGCACGGCGATGAGCGGTGTCGTTGCTCGTGGCGCGCTCGTCAACGTGCTTGGGGGGGTTGGAAAGCTGCTGCTACCCGCATCGCTCGTGATCATCACCCGACTGTTCGGCCCAGACATCGTGGGCTTGTTCGTGCTGGGCTTCATCATGATTGATGTCGCGACCAACCTGACCGTCAGCGGAATCAACGACGGGGTGCTGATGCTCGCCAGCCGAGAGGACGTGGCGAAAGACGACGCCCGGGTCCATCGCGTCGTCGCCAACGGCTTCGTCCTGAGCCTGGCGGCCGCATCGGTCATTCTCATCGCCGCATGGGTTGGCGGGCCGGCGTTGATCCGACTCGCCATGGTCGACGCCGAGCGCTTGGAGGACGCGGAGCGCGTGGCCCCGCTCGTTCAGGTCATGGTCCTCTCGGTCCCCTTCCGCGTCGTGAGTACGGTGGTCATCGCGGCGACGAAGGTGAAGATGACGATGAAGTGGGATGCGTTGCTGGCGGGATTCTGCCGCTCTGCAACCTTCTTGGTGGCTGCGATCATCGCGTACTTCGTGGACGGCACGGCCGTGTCGCTCGCATGGGCGTACGTGGCCGGCTGGGTCGCGGTCGGAGTCGCGTCGATGTTCGTCTTTCGCCTTTACTATCGCTACGCCGCGTTGTTCGCGGAGCTTGCCCGGCTGAAGATCTCGTGGGAGCTCGTTCGGTTCGCAATCCCGCAGAACCTGAACATGGCCTTTGGCCGATTCGCCACCGATATCGACGCGGTGATGCTCGCGTATTTCTCCGTCCCGACCGAGGACCTCGCCTTCTACTGGATGGGCGGCCAGATCGTCCGAAACGTCCGGCAGATCAAGCTGATCTTCTCCGGCGCCTACGCACCCGTCATCGCGCGAATGCACGCGATGGGAGAGCACATCGCGATGAACCAGTCGTTCTCGATGGTGTCGCGGTGGGCCACCACGTTGGCTCTACCCGCCGCGCTCGTCATCGTGTTCTTCCGCAGCGATCTCATCTGGCTGTTTCACGAGACGTTCACCGACGATACGCGCTTCATGCTGTTGCTGCTGATCATCCCACTGCTCAGCTGCAGCGTCGGCTTGGCCAGCAACGTCATCGTCATGACCGGACACAGCGGTTGGAACCTTTTCAACTCGCTGACGATGGCCGCCATCAACATCGCGCTGAACTACGTGCTCATTCCCCGTTTCGGCATCCTCGGCGCCGCCGCAGCGTCGGTCATCGCCTCCGTGGTGACCTCCTCGATGGCGCTGCTCGAGGCGCGGGTGATCGTCGGCGTCTCTTTGCAGCTCGGTCAGGTCTACAAGCCGTTCGTCGCTGGGCTCGCGGGACTGGCTGTGTCGACTGCCTGGCTGTGGATGGGCCCCGCGACGACGATGCTCACAAACCTTACGGGCTGCGCGCTGGCGCTGACGAGCTACGTCGGCGTGCTGTTTGCGCTCGGCATTCCACAGAACGACCTCGATACGCTGCTCCCGTGGCGGACCGCGAGTCGGGCCTGAGCTTACGACTGCACCGACTCGATGAAGTCGAGGACGGCGCGCGCCCGAGCTTCCCAGGTCCAGTCTTGCATCTGCTCGAAGGCGGTGCGGCCG
>JBCCQM010000184.1:0-16386 GCA_039024335.1 Myxococcota bacterium | reverse complement strand
TCGAGCCAGTCGATGACGTAGCGACCGGCGAGTTCACCGACGACCTCGCCACCGGCTTCGTGCCCGGGGTGGGCGAAGGCCGTGGGCACGAGCAGGTCGTGCAGCACGCGAGCGTGAAGCTCGCCTTCGGTGGTGAACTCCACCGCCTGCACCGCGGTGCGAAGTTCGGTGAGTTCGATGGTGATGTCTTCAGAGGTGTCGAAGGTGTCGATCGGTTCGGGATGCACGCGGACGTCGAGATCGACGCGTGGTGCGAGAGCGGTATTGAGGTCGCAGGCGGTCGTGCTCAGCAAGCACGCCACCGCGAAAAGAGTGCGGGTTGCGGACATGAAGTCCCCCTTCTTGCGTTGGTGTTGACGTCGAAGGAACGGTGGTTCAGTCGACGTCGACCGGGGGGCCGCGGGCGCGAAGCCGTTGTGGAGCGCGCGAGGAGACGAGCTGCGTCAGCGCGACCGCGTGCGCGTACCGACGGACCGTCGCCTCGGCCACGGGTGGCCAGGGCGGAGGCGTCGGCGCTGCCGCGAGCGTGTGGTGGGCCAGCGCGTGGGCGCCGTGCCCGTCGTCGTCTTCGGAGCCGGCCCCGTCCTGCGCGGGGTCATCGGGGACTTCGGGGACCCAATGCCCATGCTCGTCCTCGTCACCGTGACCATGGTCGTGGCCGTGATCGTGGGCATCACCCGCGTGGTGGTGATGCCCGAACGCGTCGTGAAACGCGGTGTGCAGGACCGGGAAGACCTCGAAGCCCACGATCCAAAGCGCCACCAGGATCAAGGCCGCGCGACGCCAGCGCCAGCGGGCGGGTGCGGACCGAGAAGGTGAGGCGTCGTGGGACATCCAGGGCTCGAATACCGGTACGCGGCAGCGACCGCGCCGGATCGAGCCCGAGCGTCAATCCCGTGAAGCAACCGAAATCATGAGATTTTTGACGGAGTCCACGAGCGCTCGCGGGCTGAACGGCTTGGGTAGGAAGGCCGTCGCGGGCCCGGTGGCCAGGTCGTCGGGCGTGAAGCCGGAGATGAACAGCACCGGGAATGCCGCACCCAGCGTCTCGCGCACCCGCTCGGCCAGCTCGGGCCCGTGCAGCCCCGGCATGATCACGTCGGTAACCATCACGTCGTAGCGCAGCTCGGGATCCTCGAGCAGCAGCAGCGCTTCCTCGGCGCTCTCGGCGGGCACGACGGTGTGTCCCGCCGCAGCGAACACCCGCGCGGCGACCTTGCGGATCATCGACTCGTCGTCGACGAGCAGCACCGTCAACGGCCGGTCCTCGACCTCGGCGCGAACCTCTCGGGTGCGCTCGGTCGCGGGTAGCCAAACGAAGACGGACGTCCCCGCCCCGTCGGCGGACACGACGCGAATCGTCCCGCCGTGCTGCCGCACGATCCCGTCGGCCATCGGCAGCCCCAGCCCCGCACCGGCGGACTTGTGCTTGGTCGTGAAGAACGGCTCGAACATGCGGGCCTGGGTCTCCTCCGACATCCCGCGGCCTTCGTCGGTCACCACCACCTCCACGCCGGCCGTCTGCGCATCGTCGGCGCGGACGGCCGCTTCGATACGCAGGGTCCCTCCGTCGGGCATCGCGTCACGGGCGTTGAGGACCAGGTTGACCAGCGCCTGTTGAAGCTGCGCGGCGTCGGCCTCGACCCACGGCAGCGTACGCGGGACCTCGAGCTGCAGCGCAATCGCGGGCGGCAAGAGTCCCTCCAGGATGGGGCGAACCGCACGCAGGGCCGCGCCGAAATCGGTGGGTTCCAACACCGACTGGCCCGGCCCATCGCGCAGCGCCAACAGCTGACGCGCCAGCGCCGACGCCTGGTCGGTCGCCCCACGCATCGACGCGAGCAGCTCACCATCGGATCCGCGCCGCTCCAGCATCCCAGCGCCGAGCGTGATGACGTTGAGCGCGTTGTTCAGCTCGTGCGCGATGCCGCCGGCAAGAGAGCCGACCGCGTTCATCAAGCGCGCGCGCATCAAGTCCTCGCGGGTGGCATGAAGCGCCGCGTCCTTGCTCCGCAGCAGCCGCTCACGCTCGGAGCGAAGCGCCCGCCGCTCGTCGACATCGGTGAGCGACCCGGAAATGTAGTGCGGGCTGCCTTCGGGGACGCGCCCCTCCAGCGCCATCCAGCGCGGCCCCTTCGGCGTGCGCACGCGAACCTCGACCGTGATCGACGTCGGCGTGGACGCGGGATCGAGCAGCGGTGCCAAAAGCTCGCGGTCCGCCTCGACCACCGACTTGCTGAACAGCGTCCAGCTCGGCCCCGCGCTCGGCGGAATGTCGACCATGTCGTGAAAGCGCGGGCTCCAGTGCAGCGCGCCCGAGTCCGTGTTCCAGTCCCAGAGGCCTTCGTTCGCACCCGCCACCGCGCGCGCAAACCGGGCCTCGCTCGCCGCAAGGTCGGCCGCCACCTCATCCCGACGCTTCCAGCTGGCACGAACCGCCCGCAGCAGCGGGCCGAAGATCAGCAACACTTCTCCGAGCAGCACCAGGACCGTGGTGATGCCAAGACCCAGTTCGATTCGTCGCGTGCGCCGCAGCGACGCCTCCGCCTGCGTCGAGTAGGCGAACACGACGTCGTTCATTGCGGGCAGGTAGCTCGACTCGAGCTCGAGCAGGCGGTCCGCGAGCGGTGCGATGGATGCCCGGTCTTCGTAGGGCACCTCCACGGCTTCACGCGCAACGTCGGACATCGGCCGCAAAAGCCCACCGGCCTCCGCAAGCTTGGCGTCGGAGGCCTCGGTCCTCGGAGCAGCCTTCGAAAGCTCGCCGAAAGACAGCGCCTCGTGGGCGTCGACCCACGTTCGGCGGTCGTCTTGAAGCGCTCGGACGGTGGACGCGTAGTCCCCGGGCTGCTGTACGTCGCGGAGGATCAGCACCTGCTTCGCAATGCGCTGGCTGAGCATGCGCTGGCGACCCGCAATGTTGATGACCTCCGACGCCCCGAGCTGCGACTGCAGCGTGGATTGAATGACGACCTGACCGAGCACGCTCAGCGTACCGATGAGCGCCAAGCCGATCGCGTATCCCAGCCGCAGACGTCGAAGCGAGACGTCTTTGCGAGGCTTCTCGCGCATCCTGGCCATGATTTACCACGGGCGGATTCGCTACAGTGGCGACCATGCGTCGCGCGCTGTCGACATTCGTCCTGCTTTTGGGGTGCTCGGCCAACGCGCCGGCCCAGAGTGAGCCTCTGCCTCCGACGGCGTCCGACCCCGAGACAGCGGCGTCGGCCTCCACCGCGCCGCGTGGCAGCGTCGATGCGGCAGCCCGCGTCGCGCCGCCGGTGGTGCTCGATCCCCCGACCCCCGCCGACGCGACGCTGGTCGCGCCGGCATCGTACCGCGTGCGCGTGAAGACCACCGAGGGGGAGTTCGTCCTCGAGATCGACAGCGCCCTCGCCCCTAACGGCGCCACGCGGTTCTACAACCTCGTCGCCATGGGCTACTTCACCAACATCGCCGTCTTCCGAGCGATCCCCAACTTCGTCGTCCAGTTCGGGCTGCACGGGACCCCGTCGGTGAACAAGGACTGGAAGGACGCGACGTTCCTCGATGACGCCGTCGTCGGCTCCAACGTCCGCGGGACGATCACCTTCGCGCGAACCGGGGCGGTCAACTCCTCGAACCGACAGCTGTTCATCAACCTCGGCGACAACGTCAACCTCGACGGGCTCAGCTTTGCGCCGATCGGCCGCGTCATCGAGGGCATGGAGGTCGTCGATGCCCTCTACACCGGGTACGGCGAGGGCGGTCCGCGAGGCGGCGGCCCGTCGCAGCAGAAGATCGAGCGCCGCGGCAACGCCTACCTCGAGCAGTTTCCCAACCTCTCGTACATTCAGAGCATGGAGGTGGAGCCAGCCGCTGCGCCTGGCTGAAGGTCGGCTACACTACGCAGACCATGTACCTCACTCGGGTTGAGCTCTTCGGCGTGAACCCGTTCGGCAGCATCGACGTGCCCTTCTGCGATGTTGACGATGAGCCGCGCATGGTCACGGTCGTGCATGGAGGCGGCGGCGTCGGCAAGACCACGCTGCTGCGCGTGCTGTCGTCGACCCGCCCCGGCCACGCCGTCGCGCTGCTCGGTCGCTCCATGCCTCAGGCCACCGCGCCGGCGCAGGCCATGTGCCACTGGCACCTCGGAGACGACGAGCCCGAGCGACCGCATCCCCTCGTCGTGTGCACGCCGAACATGCGGCCGCACGGCGATGAGGAGGGCTCTCTGCTTCGGCGCCGCGAGCAGTCGCTCTTCGACAAGCGCGCCAAGGAGCGCGGCGGCTTCGTCTTCTGCGTCGTCCCGGCCAGCCGGTGGTTCTCCCCGCAGGCCGTCTCCCTGCACGCGCCGCTGCGAACCGTCGCCCACTACGACGTCAAAGCCAGCTCCAACTTCGACGACGCCTCGCGCTGCGAGAGCACCCGCGACACCAAGCTCGCCCTCGCCTACGCCGAAGTCTCCGCCGCCATGGCGCCCAAGACCCAGCGCGAGCGCAACCGCCTGCGCGAGACCAGCTCCCGGCCCTGGGATACCCGGTTGCTCGGCCACGCCATGCGCGACACCGTCGGCGCCGTCCTCGACCTCGTCGGCTACAGCTACGACGGCGTCGACCCGGTCTCGTTGGAGCCCTCGTTCACGACCCCCTCGGGCAACGTCTGCATCTTCGACCGCTTGCCCAATCACGTGCGGCACCTGCTGACCATCGCCGCCATGCCCATCCGCACCCTCTGGGCCGCCTACCCGGGCCAAGACCCCCGCACCTCCGCAGGCGTGGTCGCCATCGACGAGCTCGACCTCCACCAGCCCGCCGACGTCACCGCCGACCTCGTCGCCACCCTCCGCGAGACCCTGCCCCGCGTGCAGTGGATCTTCACCACCAGCTCGCCAGACCTCGCCGCCAGCGTGGACGCCTCGGCCGTGCTGGCCTTACGCAGGCTGCCAGAGCAGGATTCGGTGGAGCTGTTCGCAGGGCAGTCGGCACAGCTGCACTGATCCAAAGCTTCGATTTCGAATTCCACAAGCATACACGCCTGCGCCGCCGTGACCACCTATTTGGTGCTCCAAACCCCGACACACTCGCGCGCGATGGGCCCCGACTCCCCGAGAAACACCAGCCCAACGCGGATCCGGTAAAGTCCGGGTCCAACTCCCTCCGTCTAAGTCACTGGCTCTTCCGCCGGTTGCAACCTCTTCACAAACTCGGTGAACGACCCCGCCACCGTATAGACTTCGGCAGTGTCATGGTCCCAAAATACAGCGTCAACACCAGACTCTGTACGGCGTAAACAGTACATGTCTCCTCCTCCCACCGATGCAAAGGCGAACATATTCGGGCCGAACTCCTCCTCTGTCATTCGGAGGGCCGACAGCAATGAGGCGCCCCCCGCGCCGACGCCAAAGAACCACCCAAAGGAGCACAGCCCATCCTCCGCCAACGGCGGGGGTTCATCGCAACGGACATCCATCAGCACATCGAAGTCGCCGCCGCCGAACCTCATAAGGAACTCGCGGTAGTCCGGAGGTGGTGCGAACGGAAGTGCCTCCAGCAACGTTCGCTCTTTCAGTGCGCTCGTTGACGCAGGACTAAAATTCAGTTCCCGAAGCTTCTGTTCGATTTCGGTCACGGCACTGTCACTTCCCGCCATAAAGCCTGCGGAGGTCCGCCGCTGCGCCAGTATGGGCAGTGTTGCCATGAAGCGGCGTCGGAATCAACTCGATAACTGTTTCAGTTTTATGATGCGGGGTCAAGTTATTCTGCTTCAGCCATTCCTGTGCAGCCTTCGCATTCTTCAGATCCTTACGTTCCGCAGCCATCTTAGCGTAAACCTTGCCAAAGTCTGACTTTTTCCCAGTCAGTACCCCCGGTTCAAAGGGCAGGGTATCCACGGCCCACGGGCTAAAGTCCGGGCGCCCGTTCTTGAACACAATTGGCTCTCCCTTAGTAACCTTAAGCACCTCCGGATTGGTAGAGTACCACTTTCCGTCTCCCGGAAGGCCCTGCCACCTCCCGTTGCTTCTCGGGAGGCGGTTGACCGCCTTCCGTGCCCTTTTTGCAAGCTTCCCGCTAAGATCGAGCGCCTCGTCAGCATGTCTTCCCAGGACCTTGAGCGGTCCTCCGACGATTGGCACGAAGCCGCCAGCGGCGAGGGTGGCGTTCAGCCCCGTTCCCCACCCCGGATCGTCTATGAGAGCATCAGCGGCTTCGTCGGCCTCGTGGAAGTCATGGAGCTGGGCGAGAGGACTAAGGTCATACCCAATCTCATAGGCGATCTCCTCGGCCAGACTCGACTCTCGGCCCGGACTCGCTGACGCTTGGTGCGACCACGCGTCATTTGCGGCCCGCACCTCTCTGTTTTCACGTTCTACAGGCCCGATAAGCTCGCTATCTTCTGCCAGCTCGAGGAGATAGCTCCGATCACCTTGGGCCCTCTCTATAATCGAGTCAGCACTAATGCCCACTACGCCGACATCACCGCAGTCATCGCAAGAGAACCACCAGACGCCGTCAACAACCCCTTCGTTCGTCCAATCTCCCGAATACCCGGGGATCGGCACGTAACCACTCGGATCAGTATAAGTAAGCGGATCATTCCGAACGTAGCTAAAGGGATCGTAGCCTTGAGACGACGCAGGCGCGGTCACGAACGGGTCAGGAGATGCAAAGCGCCCGACGTAGGGGTCGTAGAAGCGACCACCCATATCGATAAGGCCAAACCCCTCCTGTTTGCGGTGGCCCGTGAAGCCGATGTCGATCTCGGCGTCGCCTGTCCACGTCGGCGCCCCACCAAACGGCGAACGTTCTCCTCCGAACGGATCAAAGTCGAGCCGCTCAACGACGTTCCCGCTTTCGTCGGTGACCACGCTCGCCGAGCCGAGCTCTCCACTATGGATGAACCGAAGGCGTTCGCCCTCCTCGTCCTGCTCGAGGACCGCAACGACGCCTTCCGGCGCTTCAATCCGGTATTGACGCTTCGTCTGGCCGTCGGCGTCCAGCGACACGTCGAGCCCGTGCGAGAAGATGCGAGTCTGCGACAGCGGCTGCTCCGCGCGCGTTCTCACCCTCTGGCCGAACGCGTCGTAGTCGAAGGAGACATCAACCTCAGCACCCGAGGCCGACTCCAGCTTATCCCACGCGTTCCACTCGAAGGCCACATCATTGCGCGTGGACTGGCGACCATTCGCGTCGTACGAGTAGGTTACATCGCCCGCCTTGGACACACCGAGAGGGGCCGCGGGGTCGCCATACTGATATTCTCCCAGTCCGGTCCGGCTCAGCATCGTTCCTGACCCGGAATAGCTCCAGGTCACGTCAGAGCTCAGCGCGCCGTCGATGCTCGTCTCCAGCCCTTCAAGGCGGCCAACAGAATCGTGGCGGTAACGGTCTTCGACACCGAGATGCGGAATCTCGCGAGTCCGCATGCGGCCCAGCTCATCGTACTGCAGGCTCACAGAGTCGATGACCGAGGACAGGTCGCTCGAGCCGGGATAGGGCGCAACAGGTCCCGGAGCAACCACGGTCGACCATTCCAGGAGGCCAGCGTAGTAGCTACGCTCCTCGACAACGCCATTTCCATACAACACTTCCGCCAAAGCGCCGGACGAGTCGTACCTCTCAGCCTCCCACACATCGACACCGTTGACCTGAACGAGACGAGGAGCCCCAATCGAGTCGACACCATAGCGAATCACCGGTCCTCCGCCCCCGTGCCGGACCTCAGACAGGTTCCCGTAGTCATCAAAACGATGGTCAACGCGGAAGGCGTACTCGCCTACGCTGAGAGACGATGACATGCCACGGCCAAACGCGTCATAGTCAAATCGTCGTTCTACCCCGCCAGGACCAGCCGCGGGTGCACGAGCGATCCGAAGCCGCCCGTTCCCCCACGGGCAATCTTCCGCGGCATCGTATTCGAACTCAGCAAGGATAACGCCGTCAGAATCGGTTTTACTAAGGACGCGTCCCAGGACGTCATACTCGAACGCAATGCTCTCTTCAGGCGTAGCGTACATCTCAAGCTCATAGCCCTGATCATACTCAAATGTCTCGACCCCCGCCCCCGGCAGGCGACGCTCAGTCATTCTCCCGCTAGCGTCGTACTCATAGTGGGTCACCTTCGCTTCGGTTGTCGTAGCCGGAACCTCACCCGCACACACCCCGTACTCCGGGTTTACGACAACATCGCGAATACGAACACCAGCACCATAGTAGAAGCACGTCAGGACACCATTAGGATCCCGGCTACTGATGAGTTCCCCGGCTTCCCCGTATGTCCGACGCCACTCTTCCCCTGCGGGGTCGACCTCAAGCACATGACGAGCGCCATACTCGATCGACGTGGTCCCTACGCCGAGCGCAGCAGTCGCCGGCGTCGAACTCCGTTCACGGCCATGAAGGTCGATTTCAACGACGCTGACGGGCCCTGGCGATGTGTCTACCTCGGCGGGGCTCGTTCGCTCAATGCGAAAGCCATCGCCAGTCCAGTACGTACGAGTTTCCGCAAAGACGCGCAGGTCTTCAGCGACGTCGGTTTCTCCAGACCTAGCCGTGTTCCAGCGATCGTACTCCACCATCGTCGATGCGCCCGCTTGATCCGTGGCGACGACCCTCATCGGTGTCGCCCCGTCGGACGGAAAGGCAACGACTCGCTCATAGCGAATCGTCGCTGCGGGCGCTGCCCAACTTCCGTTGAGACCGGCGCGGGTGCGCGTACCTGTTGGGCGACCAAATCCGTCGTACCAATGAGCATTAAGTACGGAGTTGGAGTCGTATATCCCTAGAATCACATCCAGGTCAGGCTCCCAGAAGTACGACATCGTGTGCCCGAGGGCATTCCGAACGAACCCAGGACTTCCGTTCGCCGTATACCCCCCGATCTCTGTCGTCCTGGGTCCGGACGCGGCGCCAGTTTGCGTGACGCCGACAAGCGTTCCGTCAGAATCCCAATCGTAGGAAGTCTCGGTATGCGTGTCTCCCCCTTCATCAGTCAGGGCGTTTAGAAGTTTTCCTGCCGAACTGTATTCCTGGCTTACGGAAACAGTGAAGGGGCTGCCGTCACCGGGCGTCGTATCGCACCAAGCCGCCCCCTCCTCTGGATCCGCGTCTGCGGGCGTAACACCTGCGTACGCGACCAGGCCGTACCGGTGGTGGTGGTCCTGCGGCACCCGAGTGAACGCGAGCTCCTGCCATGCATCCGCGCTCCATTCGGAGCAGAACTGCCCGTTCCGCTCTGCCAACTTCGTCAGATGACCATCTTGGGTGAAGTCGCGTCGCACCCATCCGCTCGAGATTAATTCGGCGGGTGCTTCGGAGCCACAGGACAACTTCCCGTCGGCTAGGGAGCAGTCGCCCTCAGCCCACCAGGCGTACTTCTCCTCAATATGCGGGAATCGAACGGCTACGGGACGAACGGGATATACCCCAAGCCCCTCATAGAACGCCTTTGCACTCCCAGCGTAGGAGCCGGGCACTGAGGCGTACTCGACGTCCTTGATCGTTCGCACGAAGGTACCTGAGTCCACGTGCCAATCGAGCTGTTCGGAACGCGTCACGTCTCCGCGATAAGGGAAAAGGCGCCCAAAGGGCAGGTAGTTCTCGCGCGAGGTCGTGCGCATTGAAACTGGGATCGCGTCCCCAGAGAACACCCCAGGTACAACCCCAGAGCCAACCTCGAGGGCGACCGTCTCGAAGTGCTGCTCGAAGGCCCCGCCGTCAACGGTTGAACCATTGCACCAGCCTTCATACCGGTGGAGGTCCACGCGGTTTAGTTGGACGCCGCCTTCGACGTGTTCGGGACGAACTATCGAGGACACCATAGGCCAGCCTGGAGTATGTGGCTGCAGGCCAGTGGGACACTGCCTCTCGCTGAAGACCTCCGACGCCAAGCCGTATTCCACGTACGTCTCTGCGCCAAACCCATCCGTAACTCGGGCTAGAACGTCCACATGGTGATCCAGCCCCCGTGCACGAAAGTCGTTCTCCCCTTCGTAGAGGTCATCCGGCCTTACAGTAATCAGCGAGGCTCGGCCGTCGCCATTGAGGTCAACAGCAAAGCTCCGCCGGGACTGTCGATACCACGGCACTTGTGGGCCCGCGATAGTCGTCCCCGAGAGCTCGAGTTCGCCAGTCGCACCAAGTTCTAGCTGGTCATAGAGGCTGCCGTCGGGACGCGAAATAAGAACTTCGTCTCTTCCATCGGCATCGACGTCGAGTTCAGCTGTTCCGGACATGAGCCGACGGCAAGAGTCGGCCCAGGTAAATCCACCAAGCTTGGGCCCCTCCTCGAAGCCTCCATCCCCTCTGTTAAAGTATGCCGCAACTTGGGCAGGAAGTGAATATTCGTCTGTCCCCACCTTACAGGCGAGCCTCGGATCGGCGTCGACAAACGCATCTTGCTCACCAAACTGATCTGCAAAGCCTTGAACGGGCTCAAGCCGGACGATGTCCAGAAGTCCGTCGCCGTTCAGATCAGCGCGAATATCGCCGGACTCGCCGCCGCGCGCAGCACCGCTGAACAGCAGATCATACACTTCACTCAGGCCGGACTCGACCGGAGTCCCGCCCTCCTCAGCCCACGCAACTGCGTCTTCGACCCCGCGCGTGTCAAAGCGAGAATATCGCTGAAGCAAATCAACCGGCAAGTTCGTATTCGCACTGCCCGTCATCCCAAACTCGACGCTTCTCGTTGTGTATGCTTGGACACCGAGATTGAAAGGCTCCGGAGGCAACGGCTGGCCTGAAAGCAGGTCGCGCGTCCCCTCGCCTGTAACATCTAGAAGCGTAAATGCCTTTAGCCCCCAGTCCCACGAACCGCAGGTGGTTCGCCAGGAATCGCTGAGAGGGAACTCCTCTGGAAGTTCAGGGTCGCCGAATACACCGTTCGGAATGTGTACCGCACCGTTCTCGCCAGGAAGGTCGAACAGCAGATGCGACTGGCTCCAGAGCGGCGGATTCTGTTCACTCTCTTCGAAGTCTAGGAATCCGACACACGGAACGAAGTTCTCGGTGCCGTCGCCGGTTGTGTCCATGAGAGTGAAGCCCATGGTCGCCACCGCCCTACAGACGTCGCTCGGATCTGGCATACACTCCGAGTCGCCGTTTGGGGCGATCGCGTCGAAGTCTGACAGCGAATCTTCGTAATATCCGTTGGGGTGAGCGGAACCGTTGCTCCAAGCTTCAGACGCCAGTAGGTCGGCGGAATCAAAGGCCGACGCGCCGGATCCAGTACAACCGAAGGTCCACGGGCAGCCCCAAGGCTCGGCTCCACCAAGTTGCCAGACCCTCTTTCGTGTAATCGGAGAAGTCCTGTCCGTGACGTCGAGAGCTTCGGCGAACACGCCACCCCAAGTCACAGAGCCAAAGACAGTTTCGCGAAACGTCTGGACGAGGATAGGATCTGCAACGCCATCCCCAGTAACATCACCGAAGGTCACCGATGCTTCCGAAGACCCAGAGGCCAGCACGCCGTCCGGAAGCTCGACAGCATATTCGCGAGGAGGGAGAAATCCGCCGCTGCCGTTTCCGTGGCGTACGACCAACGCGCTGGAGGCAATAGCAAGCACCGGTTCATCGGTCAGGTAGACGAGATCCGCCAGCGAGTCACCATCCACATCGGAGAATGCGGCAGTACGAAGCTCGGAGTCGCTCAGGCTTAGGCTGAAATCCCCTCCGAACGGCGAGAGGTCTTCTAGCGTCAGTGAGATTACATCGCCTTCCCCGTAATCGAACTTTGTAGCCGGGAGACACACGCCTGCTCGATCACACACCTCGAGCGAATCCAGCAGGTCACTATTCGAGACCGCGGACGTTTCGTGGCCAAGGCGATAGGTCCGGACCAGACCTCCGGCGCCCCCATACATGCGGACTTCGCGAAGGATTACATCGCTCGAGTTCCGCATTCCGTGAGAGTAGCCCTCTCGCTTTTCCCCCTGATCCCATACTAGCTCCACACGGCCGCCGGTGTAGGATACCTCGATCAGCCGATGCCCTTCTCCGGCGGGGCCATCAGAATCGTAGGTATAGTCTACGGCGTTCCCGAACCTGTCCTGTTCCTTCGACAGGGGCCAGCTATGGTAGATCACCCCGGCACTTGTGGCAGCGCGACGAGCGCCTCCGCCAACAGCATAATCGCGGACCTCACCAGTCTCGGAATACTCGCGAAACGAAGAGGCCCCCGCGTCGCCAGCTGAGCTCAGTGCAAAAACCCGAACATCGGGTCGGCCGGCCACACGGAACGACAATATAGCGTTGGGTTCAGGATCAGAATCGTCTGCGGGGACGACGTAGAGCAGGTCACCGTTGAGACACAAATTCGAGTACTGTTCAGAGGCAATCTCCGCAACAGACTGGCTTTCAAGGTTCTTTGCGAGCGCCCCAACACCAGCAGGATGACGAACCCCCACAGTGGGAAGAGGTTGAGTCTCTGGGCGTTCTACCCATGGGAGCCCAGCACTTGCGCTTGGACACCTCGAGATCGCGCCAATACCCGCGAGTGACCATCCTTTTCCGGCCGTTCCCGAAAGGCCTCGGCTATCGTACGAGAGCGCAAGGCGCGGAGTATTGCCACCGAAGGCGCGCGGTGCGTCCAGCGGAACACTGTAGACTGCTGCTCCGTTCGGTGCGACACCGACGCCGCCAGGGAGGCTTCCTACGTTTTCAGACGGTTCAATGTAACCGTCGGGATCGAATGCGTCTGGCGTCGTCCCGGGGTAGCCAGGGGCCGCCGAAAGCGACGGTGACCTTGGATCGGGCCCCGGGGCCTCGCGGTCCGTATCAGCTCCTGTCCCACAAGCGGGAGGAAAGACGAGCGCGGACATCGCTAGAACCGCCACGAGTCGATGGGCGGGGGATCTATGGTTTCGTCGAGTCATGGGGTTCGGTCTCACTTCGTGGAGGCGTCGTAGGTACGCTGAGCGAACGACTCGAACTCAGCTTCGCGCGCAAGGTAGTCTGACTTCCGGACAGGGAACATCTCAGCCCGCATAAGGGACAGAACAGACTTCGCGTCTTGGTAGGCAGCGTCCCATTGTTCTTGGTCTGCGGCCGACTCCATCGCCATCAAGGCCTCAGGATATCTAGATTCGAGATGACTCAAACGTTGCTCGGAAGTCATCCGCCCCCAGAGTTCGTCGATGTTTTTCGCGTCGACGGGCTGGTTACACCCCAAGAGAAGCGAGGAAACCAGGATGGCCGCGACGAAGGGTTTTCTAGTATGCATACGTAACGATCTCCCCTTCCAGGGTGCACTCAGCCAGAGTATTGAGTTCGAGAGCCCCAGAGACACACGCTTCCAGGTCACAGACAGGATCGGAGATCCAGTGCTCGCAGCGTTCAGATGCGAGCTGAATTGCACTGAGGCAAGCTACAGTGGACGCGGATGAACGAAGCAACCCGACATCGATGAGTCTTTGCTGCGCAACGGGGAGGCAGTCAACACCGGCGGATTCGAGGCAGATTGCATAATCCGCAAGAACCGAGTCGACATCAGGACGAGCCCAGCCCACACACTGCAGTTGGTCAAGAGCATAAACTAGGCTACCACCGGTCACGAAACCGCTGTCGGTGCCGAAGAATCGGTGAATACCGAACTCCTCGCCGTCAGAGCAGACTTCACCGGGAACACCGACGAGCAGGTCATCGTGAGCACCCGAGTCCCAGTACGGCCACAGCAATGCTCCAAAAACGTCATTAGCCTCAAAGAGGCCCCCGGCGCCAGCCGTGTTCTGGGAGAGGCCTTCTCCGTTGGCGAAGTCGAGGTCGCCCCAAGAGTATGAGCTATAGCGGTCACCGTAGAAGAACACGACGTAGCCGTGGTCGGTATTTTCTCCCGGCACGCCAACGGCCAGGTCGATGCACTCTCGCGCACCCCATGTGTCTCCGTTAAAGTTCCCGACTGCGAGCGAACCACCGAACTGGTCACCTGTCTCCGGGGCCCCGCTTACTTGCGATGTTCCCTGGTGGTAGACAGCGTCGATCGTTGAAAGACCGCCGGAACTCCCATAGATAACGCTAATCGAGCCATCATCAGTGCGACCAGGATGAGCGTTGTCCAGGGGAGCTCCGATCGCGACGTCTTCGTATCCATCGCAGTTGAAGTCCCCCACCGCGACGGCTTCGCCAAATCGGTCCCCCCATCCGGCGGACGTAGAGTCAATTCCCTCGCTATTTCGATGGACCAACTGGTCACCCAGGGTGCTCAGACCATCTTGGGTACCAAAGAAAACCTGAATCGCCCCTGCGTTCACGAGGCCACCGACGCGGTCGCCAGGGATGCCGACGACCACGTCCTCGTATCCGTCTCCGTCGATGTCACCGACGGAAACGCTATCTCCGAAGAAGTCGTTCGAAGCTGGGAAGTCAGCCGTAAACTGGCTAGCCTGCCCGTCGGAGGTGACCACCACGATCGCGCCGCGGCCAGAGTTCCAGGACGGGAATCCGAAGACGTGATCCGTGCCCCCATCTCCATCAATGTCACCCGCGGCATGAGAGGGCGTTTGAGTGGCGACCTGGCCGGACGGGACTTTGTTCGTGGCATGGGCGTTGCCTGCCGAACACAGGGTGACGATAGCCGCTAGGCCGGTCAGCCAGGGTCGCGGCGTCACACCTTCGGCTCTGGCGCGGCCCGCGAGCGTCCACGCGGGTGGGAACGAGGTCTGCTGTTTTCTCATCCTGAGGGCTTCCCTTGAAATGGCCGGAGCTGCGCCGCGGGATTGCGTTCGCGCAGAAGTCCGCTTCTCGCAACCTGACGAAACGGTCGGGTTCTGACAATCACGAGACCTTCGCGGGGACAGGTGAACAAAAGACCAGCATGAAAAACGTGGGCGTTCCCGGCGAACCCCGTGAAGGGGTCCTGCTTGTTGAGAGAACTGGGTTTGGTCTGAACCCATGAAGTTCAGCGGGAGACTCCGCGCCCGCGAGCCGTGCTCCAAGCTCCGCGACTCGTTGCACAGGAACGATGAAGGAGTGGATTCGCCAAAGGCGCCCAAGGTCCAGCTCCAACCGATTTAGCCAACTCGACTGCGTTCAACGGGAGGGCCCGATCGACGTGGGTCCGGATGGCGGCATCGGCATCGTCGGGCATCCCGGCTTCGGAGCAACGCTGCTGCTCGGCGGCTCCATGCTTGCCACGCCCAGCCTGAGTTCACACTTCGTCGCGCGACTCGAAGCGGACCTCACCCTCGACTGGGTCGTCCAGGGCGAAGCCTCGGCGCTGGATCCCGGAGAGCGCGTCGTCTTTGCGCCCGACGGAACCGCGTGGGCTTCGGCCGCCGACGCGGAGACGGTCCCCGGCGCAGCACCGGGCGCCATGACCACGCAGGGCTACCTCGCCCACTACGACGCCGACGGCACGCTGCTCGAAGCGCTGGTGCCTTCGGCCACCATTCGCGACGTCGCGCTCGACCCCGCCGGCGTGCCCTTGGTCGCCGGCACGTTCGCAGATGGACAAGATGCGGGCAGCGGACCCCTCACCGGCCCGCAGGGCGGCGCGTTCGTGGCCAAGAACGGCCCAGGGCTCACGCCCCTGTGGGTGCGAACCGCCGTCGCCACAGCGGGCGTCGCAACGCTCGACCGGATCGACGTGGATGCAAACGGTCGAGCGGCCGTCGCCGGAACCTCGATGATCGACGTCGGCCTGCCCTCCGTTGTGGGCAACGGTTCTGCCGACGACGCGTTCGTCGCCGTGCTCGCGCCCTAGCGGCGCGGCTCGGAGGACTCGAGCGCACCGAGTGTTCGGCGACCTGCCCGTCTCCTACCGCACGAAGCGGACGTGGAAGTGGTTCGCGTGGCCGCGCCAGTGGCGGATGAGGCCGCGCGCGGCTGCCGACCCGCGCGGGTATTGGAACAGCGCGTCGAGGCGGTCCTGCGGGACGCCCTGCTCTTTGGCGTAGGCGTAGAGGATGCGCTGCAGCGCGTAGTCGACGAAGACGTAGCGGACGCGGTCGGTGGCCAAGAAGGCGTCGAGCAGCGCCCAGCTGCGGACGACGTCGAGTCGACCACGGCTGGCGATGACGAAGCGTGAGACGTCGGCGAATTCGCCCTGCAAAACGTAGCCGACGTCGACGTCGCGGCCGTCTTGATGCGAGAGGTGCGGCGGGAACGGGCCGCCGCGCTGCAGGCTGATGTCGCCGACGTGAACGTCGGGTCCACCGAGGCCGCGGTCGACGTAGCGACGAAGCGCGCCCTGAATCGCGGCAACGGTCCGCGGCGTGCCCCAAGCGTGCTTGGGCGTCTTGAGCATGTAGCCGGGGCCGGCCTGCAGCTGAACGGCGTCGTCGAACGTGTTGGTGCGCGCGTCCAGGTCGACGAAGTCGGGATACAGCGCCTCGTCGCCCCGCAGCGGCACGGGCTCGAGGGGAAAGTCGAGCCGCTCGGTCGCATCGTCGCGTCGCAGCAGCACCGC
>JBCCQM010000183.1:0-16711 GCA_039024335.1 Myxococcota bacterium | reverse complement strand
TTCGAGCGTGACGTCCCGGGGGTCATCATTCGCTACGACGGTTCGTCGTGGAGCGAGACTCCGCTGCCCGAGCTCGATCGCGACTCGGCCGCAATCTTCAAGATCTTCGGCTTCTCGCCCGACGATATTCACGCGGTTGGAGCCAGCGGCGTCATCCTGCACTACGACGGCAGCGCGTGGACGCAGCAGCCTTCGGGCACCGCCAACGACATGATCAGCCTGTGGGGCTCGGGGCCCGACGACATCGTGGCCGTGGGCGGTCGCGCGCTGGGGACCGTGGGTCGCTATGACGGCTCCAGTTGGACGACCGAGGACATCGGTACACTCGCGGGTCTCAACGGCGTCTGGGTCGACACCGAAGGCCGAGCGAGCATCGTGGGCAACAACGGAGCCGCTGCAGTCATCTTCGAAGACTACGAGGCCGAGTCCGAGGACTCGATGGCCGGATTCAACGTGCTGCACGCCGTCTACGGGTTCTCCGACGGCACGCGCATCGCCGTGGGCGGTACGCTCAACTCGAACCCTCCTTACACTGGCTTGATCATCGAAAACGCACCATGAGCTCCTCCATCGACGCACGACTGCTCGGCGCTCTTCTTTTCACCCCCGCACTCGTCGGCTGCCCCGTCCCCGACTACGTGCCGCCCGAGCCCGTGCCGCGGGCCGAGGACATCTACGCGCCGCTGGGCGAGCCGATCCCGGCCGCCACGGCAGAGCAGCTCGAGACCTTCGACCGCGGGGTCGAGGTCGCGGCCAAGCGCTTCATGCCGTCTGATGGCTTGGGCCCGAACGCGAACGTTTCCTTTTGCGGTTCGTGCCACGAGAAGCCCGTGCTCGGTGGTAGCGGCCCCCGCTACCGCGACTTCTATATCGTCGGTCAGCGCCTCGAGGACGGTTCGTTCCTCGAAGGTGGCGTCAACGGCGTGCTCACCAGCTACGGCTTTCACGGCGCCGATGCGCGCACCGGAAACGACGAGGACAACAACGTCGCTGCGCACCGCAACGCGATTCCCTTCTTCGGCGTCGGCCTGATCGCCGAGCTCGACGAAGACGCCATCCTCGCCAACGAGGACCCCGACGACGTGGATGGGGACGGCATCAGCGGCCGCGCCAACTATGACCAGGGCTTCGTGGGACGCTTCGGTCGCAAGGCGCAGACCGTCAGCATCGAAGGCTTCATCCGCGGCCCGCTGTTCAACCACCTCGGCATCACGACCAACCCACTGCCCGAAGAAATGAAGGCGCGGCTGCCCGTGCCGTCCACCACCGAGGTTCGCGACGACGAAGAGCAGGGCGCGCTCGAGGGCGTGCATCGTCAGGCCGCCGCCCCGGCAGAGCCGCTGTCCGACGACGACGGTGTGCCCGACCCCGAGATGACCGACCAAGAGCTGTTCGACTTGGTCAGCATGTCGATGCTGATGGCGGCGCCCGAGCCCGACGCAAACCCAACTGCGGCCGCACGCCGAGGCAGGGCCACGTTCGCGGAGCTTGGCTGCGAGGGCTGCCACGTTGCAGAGCTCGAGGGCCCGCGCGGCATGATCCCGCTGTACTCCGACCTGCTCCTGCACGACATGGGCCCCGAGCTCGCCGACGGCATCTCGATGAAGCTCGCCGACAGTTCCGAGTTCCGCACGCAGCCGCTGTGGGGCATTGCCGCCGCAGCGCCCTACCTGCACGACGGACGCGCCGACACGATGCATGACGCGATCGTGCTGCACGGGGGTGAGGGCGAAGCCGCAGCCGAAGCGTACGAAGCTCTTTCGGACGACGAGCGCGCGGACGTGATGGCGTTTCTCCGGTCGCTTGGTGGCGCAGACCAGGCCTCGCCAGGGCTGCTGCCCCCGGGCGCGCCCATTCCCGAGGCGGGCGAGCCTGGCGCGCCATGGGACATCGAGGCGTGGCAGGAGCCGCGCTGGGTCGAAGGCCGTCGCTTGTTCGATCACGACGCGCAGCTCAGTGAAGGTCTTGGCCCGATTTTCAACGGGGACAGCTGTCGCGCGTGCCACTTCGACCCCGTCATCGGCGGCGCGGGTCCGATCGACGTCAACGTGATGCGCTTCGGCACGCTCACGGACGACGGTGAGTTCGTCATCGACGATCGCGGCACCATCCTGCACAAGCTCACCTCGTTCGACCGGCCGCGGCCGGAGCACGATGAGGGCCACAACGTGCTCGAGGCTCGCCAAACGCCGACGGTGCTCGGTCTGGGACTCATCGAGCAGATCTCCGAAGACGACATCCTCGCCAACGAGGACCCTGACGACGTCGACGGCGACGGTATCAGCGGCGTCGCGCACTACGTCGATGGCGCTCGCTTGGGTCGCTTCGGTTGGAAGGCGCAGGTCCCCAGCGTCCACGAGTTCGTCCGCGACGCGATGACGGCCGAGCTGGGCCTCACCGTGCCCGAGACGGAGGGCTTCACCTACGGCGCGACGGCCGACGAAGACGGCGTGCCCGACCCCGAGTTCGGCGCGGAGCAGGTCGACACCATGGCCTTCTTCCTGCAGCACCTCGACTTCCCTCGACCCAAGGCCGAGGAAGCCGGAGGGCGGGAGGTGTTCGAGGGCGTGGGATGTGCCAGCTGCCACACGCCGGAGTTCACGACGGCCGATGGCACCGTGGTCCCGGTCTACAGCGACCTCCTCCTGCACGACGTCGCGCCCGAGGGTTCGATGGGGATCCCGGACTTCGATGCCCGGCTCACCGAGTTCCGTACGCCGCCGCTGTGGGGCATCTCGGACACGGCGCCCTACATGCACGACGGCCTCGCGGAAACCGTGGAGCAGGCCGTGCTCGCCCACGCGGGGGAGGCCGACGCGGTTCGTGCCGCGTTCGAGGCCTTGTCCGACGACGACAAGGCCGCACTGCTGGCGTTCCTCGAGGCGCTCTAGTGAGGCGCGCGTCGGCGCTCGTGCTCGCCGCCGTCACCTTCGGGTGTGACGGCGGCGATGCCGTTTGTGAAGAGAACCTCGGCGCGCAGACGCTCGACGAGCGCGTGATGGTGGAGGTTGGCGACGCGACCGTGGAGGCCGAGCTTGCCGACGAGGACGTCGAGCGCGATCGGGGCTGGCGGAAGCGGGCCTGTGACCGCGAGGCGATTCTTCTGGTCCTCGACACCCCCGGCCCGCTGCCGATCTGGGGCTGTGATCTCGTCGCGCCCTTGGACGTGGTCGGTGCGTATGAGGGCGCCGTGGTCTACGTGGAACGGGTCGAGCCGTGTGCCGCACCGTGCGGTGGGTGCCCGACCGTTGGCGACGGCGTCACCGTGGATGCGGTTCTCGAGACGCCCGCGGGTGCGCTCGAGGTAGCGGTCGGAGACCCCGTCCGCAGAGCTACGCCCTGATTCGGCGAGCGTTTTTCTCGCGCCACTGCGCGACGGCCTCGACGTCGTCGGGCGCGTTCGCGTCTTCAAACGCGGCCGCCGCGGCCTCGAGAAGCTCCACGATGCGGGCGCGCGTGGCCTTGGTGAGCGTCGTCTTGCTCAGTGCGCGCGCGAGCACGAAGGCCCCCTCGCCCCGGTTGTTGGGGCTGGCGTCGGACTCGAGGCGGCGCCAACCTTGCTCGGCGAGCACGAGCGCCTCTTCGTCGTTCCCCTGCGCGAGCAGCACGCGCGCGAGCGACGTGCGGACCGACGCGACCAGCGGGTGTTCTTCGCCGATCGTGGCGAGACGGATTTTGAGCGCCTTGCGGTACTGGACCTCGGCGCCGGCAAAGTCGTCTTGCTCTTCCAGCATCGCGGCGAGGTTGTTGACCGCGATGGCCACGGAGGAATGCTCGGGTCCCAACGCCGTCTCCAGCGTCGAGAGGGCCTTGCGGTACTCGGCCGCCGCTTCCGCGTGCATGCCCGTGCGCGCCAGGTCGTTGGCGATGTTGATCCGCACTACAGCGGTCTCCGAGTGGTTGGGGCCCAGGACCTTCTCGCACATCCGCAATCCTTCGCGGTTTGCCTCGGCGGCCTCCTCGAAGCGTCCCTGAGCCTGCAGCGCGACGCCCAGGTTCACGAACGTCCGCGCGCGGTCGCGGCTCTCTTCACCCAGCTGTTTGGCCTGAGCATCGAGCGTGCGCTTGAGCTCGAGCTCACACGTGCTCCACTGCCCTTGCTTGCACAGCGTCAGCGCCAGGTTGTTGCGCGCCGTGAGGACCTCCGGGTGTTCGGGGCCCAGCGCCCGGATCCGAAGGGCGAGCGCGTCGCGGTGGGCCTTCTCCGAAGCCTCGTAGTCTCCGAGGTGGAAGTACGTGGTGGCGATGTTGCTCATCGACATCGTCACATTCGGATGCTCGGGGCCCAGCGCTTCATTCCAGATCTCGAGCGCCGCCTGGTGCTCCTCGAGTGCTTCGGCGTGCTTGCTCTGCGCGGTGAGCAGCAGGGCGAGCGTGTGGCGAGAGTTCGCGACGGCGGCATTCCGCTCGCCCAGTGCGTCGTTCCGCAGCGCGTAGGCGCGGCGCTGTACGGCCTCGGCTTCCTTCAGCGAGCCCTTGTCGAGCAGGACCAGCGCGACGGTGTTCGCGACGTCGGCCTCGTCGAGCGGGCGCCCTTCTGCCAGCCCCTCGGCGAGCTGGCGTAGCGCGAGCCCTTCATCGAAGCGAGACAGCGATCGGCCGAGCACGTACATCAGCTCGGTGGAGGCACGGAGCAAGAGGTCTCTCTGGCCGGTAGTCGCGCTTTGTCTCACCGCCCGCCGCAGCGCCTCGACGGCGTCCTCGTAGTGGCCCAGCTTGTTGGAGACCATGCCTTCGGCGAGGGCAAGCTCGGCAACAGCCGGCGCATAGTCGACCCCCAAAAGCTCCGCGCGAGCGTCGTCGACGCGGAGCTGCGCAGCTTTGTAGCGGCCGCCGTTCGACTCCGCGGACGCCTCGGCGAGCAGGCCTCTCGCCTCGCGGACGCGGTCTTCCACGTCCGGTGGCGGTGGCTCGACTTCGGCTTGAAGGCGCACCACGTCGCTGCAGCGACCCAAGTCCGGCAGCGTGTCGAGCAAGGAGTCCATGTTCTCCCGAACCTCTCGGTCGGCGTTGGCGAGCACGCCCGTCACCGCGCGCAGCCCGACCTCTGCGTCTCGAAGGCAGGCCATGCGCAGGTCCATGACGGCCGCGGATTGCACACCTCGCACGGCGGTCGACTCGCAGGCGTCGTCGTGAAGCTCGACCCAGCGCTGGGCGTAGCTGTCGATGCGACCGCGCGCGCGCTCCCATGTCACCCGCGCGTATGGGGTGTCCTCGGCCATGACGGCCTCGTCGGCGGCCTCTTGCCGCGAGTCTCCCCATGCCGTCTCGAGCTCATCCTCCGCCCCGTCACAGATATCGGCGTTGGGGCCTTGGTATGCCCGCCATCCCAGGACACTTCCGACCACGGCAACCACTGCAGCGCCGCCGAACGCGATCCTCCGCGTGCGACGGGCGACCGGATCGTCGGCGATCCGGTCCAGCAGAGCATCCATGCTCGGCCAGCGCTCGCTGGGCAGCGGCGAAAGGCCACGACGGATGGCGTCCGCAATTCGTCGGGGCACGGGACCGCCGGGCCAAGCCGGGGGGCCTTCGCGTTTTTGTCGCCCAAGCCGGGCGCCGGAGTAGGGCGCGGCGTGTTGGAGCGCCTCCCACAGCGCGACGCAGAACGCGAACTGATCCGCCGCGGGGGTCAGCACCAGGCCGCCGTGCTGCTCGGGCGCCATGTATCGAGGCGTTCCGAGAACGGTGCCCGCTTGGGTCATGGTGTCGGAGCGCGTCAGTCGGTCGCTGCTGCTGCTGCTCTCATCGAGACTGTGGCGCGAGCGCGATGCGTTTGCGGCAGGCTTCGCCAGGCCGAAGTCCGTGACCTTGACCGCCCCGTCTTCGGCGAGAAGTACGTTGGCGGGCTTGAAGTCCCGGTGCAGCAGTCCGACCGCGTGCGCCGCTGCGAGTCCGCGCCCCGCGAGAACGTAGCGATCGACGACGTCACGCCAACTCGGCTCGCCGCGAATCCACGCGCGCAGGGTCGTGCCCGCGACGTACTGCATCACCAAGATGATCTGGCCGTCTTCGACGTCGACGTCGTAGATCGGGACCACGTTGGGGTGCGCGACCTGGGCCATTGCGCGGGCCTCAGCGGCCAGCCGTGACGACGCTTCGTCGCTGAGCGCGTTGGGTCGGAGAACCTTGAGCGCGACCTCTCGCTGCAGGCGCGGGTCGTAGGCTCGCAGCACGCGGCCCATGCCGCCCTGGCCGACTTCTTGGAGCACCACATATCGCCCGACGCTGTCGCCAATCGCGACGTTCGCAGGCGCTTCATCCGAGTTCGCCGCGACGCGACCCACGGACAGCGTGGCCTTCGCGCTTTGGTCTGGGTCGTCTGCAGCCCTGCTCTGGCTGCTGCGCCCGGTCGTCGCGTCCCTTCCCAAGGGTTCTCATGTTCGCACGGCTGTTCGATGTGGAACACCGGTGCTCGCCTGGGCTCGAACGCCAAGGGCGACCGCGCGGCCGCACATCTGCGGATCGTGCAACGCGGCCTGCGTTCCTTGCAGCGTGGCGACGGGGCAAACCCCGAATCGTTGGGACTTTCGGTCGGTACGGCCCTCGCACTGATGTCCGACATGCATCGAGTCATGTTCGGAACGACCCTGTGGTGCTTGGCGTTCGGCTTCGAGGTCCACGCTGGCTGTGAGGAGTCGGTGACCGTCGCCGAGCGCCCCCAGAACGAAGAAGGGCGGAACCGTGACCGTCGTGCCCCGCCCCGCCCGCCCAAGGCCGCGGTCGACGCATGCATCGGCAAGCAACGCGATGCCGCGTGCTCGTTCGAAGGGCGGCAAGGAGAGACGGTCCAGGGCACGTGCTTCAGCCCGGCCGACGACGCCCCACTCGCGTGTCGTCCCTCCGGTGGGCGTGGTCCGGGTCAAGGAGGCCCGCCTCCGCAGGGCTAGGACGCGGCGTGCTGACGAACGAGCGCCAGGATGTCGTCGCCGAAGCGGTCGACCTTGGCCGGACCGAGCCCAGGGATCAGCATCAGCTCGTCGTGCGTGGTCGGCCTTGCCTTGGCGATGGCCAGGATCGCCTGCCGCTGGAACACCATGTACGCCTTCCACTTGAGCTTGCCGGCGGTGCGCTTTCGGTAGCGCTCGAGCGCCGACGCCAGCGAGCCGCCGCCGCGGCTGCTGCGACGCGTGCTGGTCTTGGCCGAGGCGGCCGCGCGGGCGCGGATCGGTTTTCCAGGCATCCACACCGTGGGGTACTTGCGGCCCGCTCTTGCGAGCCGTCCCGCGATGAGCAGGCCCTCGATCCCGGCGACGAGCGATGCTTCGTCGTGCTCTTTGAGCGCGCCGTGCTGCGGCAGTTTCAAAAGCCCCAGCTTGCCCAACGCCTTGGCCTTGCTGCCTCGCAGCGCCTTAGCCAGCGACGCCTTGCCTACGGGCTTCTTCAAGCTGTCGACCGCCTCGACGATCTGATCGAGGACATCCGGAGGCAACGCGTTGACCACCCTTGGCTTGGCCTTGGGGACCGCAACGTCGACGCCCTCTTCGGGGGTGCAAACGTCGCAGTCGTTGCAGGCTGGATGCTCGTCGTCGGGCGCGAAGTGCTCGCACAGCATGACCTGGCGGCAACGCTGCGCGTGGGCATAGGCCTCGACGCGTTCGAGGGAGGCCGCGCGGTGTCGTTGAATCGCGGCGCCACCGGAGCTTCCGCTGAGGCGGCGCTGCGTCATCATGTCGGCCGCACCGAACATCAGCACGCATCGCGACGGGTCTCCATCTCGGCCGGCGCGGCCGGCTTCTTGGTAGTAGGCCTCGAGGCTGCCCGGCGATTGAAAGTGGACGATGAGCCGCACGTCGGGCATGTCGATGCCCATGCCGAACGCGTTCGTCGCCACGAGCACGCGGGTGCGGCCTGCGGCCAGGGACGCCTGTGCCCGCTCGCGCGCCAGCGGCGTCCGGCCGGCGTGGTAGTAGCCCACGGGCACCTTCGCGGTGCGCAGCGCCTTGGCGACGGTCTCCACCGTCTTGCGGGTGCTGCAGTAGATGATGCCGCGACCTTCGCCTTTCCTCGTGGTGAGCCCGGCCCGCGCGAGCTCGGCCTGCAGCACGGCGAGGCGCGCCTTGGCGGCCCCGGGGTGCCGCACGATGAAGCGCAGGTTGGGTCGCCGAAAGTCGCCGCGCACGATCGCAGGCATCGTCATCTGCAGCTTGCTCGCGATCTCGTCGACGACCCGCGGCGTCGCGGTGGCCGTGAGCGCGATGATCGGTGCGTCGCAGACTTCGCGAAGCTCGTGAAGCCGCATGTAGTCCGGCCGGAAGTCGTGCCCCCACTGGCTGACGCAGTGCGCCTCGTCGATGGCAATCAGCGCCACGTCGATGCGCTTCAGCAGCCGCCGAAAGCTGGCCTTGGCGGCCCGCTCGGGCGAGACGTACAGCAGGGTGAGGGTGCCCTCGAGCAGGTCGTCCACGACCGCGCGGCTCTCTTCGCTGGACAGGTGCGAGTGCAGGGCGGCTGCGGGGATCTCTCGGGCCGTGAGTTGATCGACCTGGTCCTGCATCAAGGCGATCAGCGGGCTCACGACGATGGTGGTTCCGCCGCCGGCTTCGGCCGCTGCAACGGCAGGGATCTGGTAGCAGGCCGACTTTCCGCGCCCGGTCGGCAGCAGCACGACGGTATCCCGACCCGCGGCGATGCCCTCGACGGCCTCGGCTTGGCCCTGGCGGAAGTCGTCGTGCCCGAATACGTCGCGCAGCACGGCGCGGGCCTGCGCCATCGTACACAGCGCCGTCATGGAGTTCCTCGGACCAGGGACACGAGCCAGTCGATTACGGCGCGCACGTGTGGCTGCTGTCCGCGCTCGCGCTGGGTGACCATCCACAGGTCGAACGGCGGCGGCACGGGCAAGCCCGGCATCGGAAGTTCGACGAGGTCGAGCATCTCGGCGACCCGGCGCGCGATGAGACCCACGCCCAGTCCGGCCTGGACGGCGTCGAGTTGCTCTTTGAACGACGCGGTCGTCAGCCGCGGCTCGGTCCCTACGTGCTCGTCGAAGTACCGGCTCTCGACGACGTTGGCACGCACGACCAGCCAGTCCCAGCTCGTGGGCGCCTGCGTCCGGTGTCCGGAGGCATAGTCCGCGCTCGCGAAGGCGCCGAACGTCAGCGAGGTCAGCTTGCGCGCGACGAGTCCGTGCTCGCTGGGCCGCTGGCTTCGGAGCGCAATGTCGGCGTCGCCGCGCCCGAGGTCGACGAAGTCCAGCCCGGTGTCGAGGTCGAGTCGGATCGAGGGGTGCTCCGCCATGAACGCCGACATCCGCGGCAGCAGGATCAGCTCCGCCATCGCGCGGGTGCACGCCACCCGAACGCGGCCCCCCGACGAGGTTACGCCGCGTGCGGCGTCGAACAGCGCCTCGATGGAGCGTGCCGTCGCTTCGGCGTGTGCGACGAGAGGCGCAGCCGCATCGGTGACGCGCAGTCCATCCGCGGCCCGCTCGAACAGCACCACGCCCAGGGCGTCCTCGAGTCGCTTGATGCGGCGCCCGACCGTGGATGGCTCGACCCCGAGCACGCGCGCCGTGGCGGAGAAGCTGCCCTTCGCCACCACCACCGAGAACACCCGCAGATCGTCCCAGTTCAGCTGTGCTGTCGATTCATGCATGGGCCTGTGCAGCCGTTGCCATGGCGGGGCGTTGCGGTGGTGGCCACCTTGCGACGGTGAGCAATGCACGCGCACTCGTCATCTTGGGGCACCCGCGTCGCCGCAGTCTATGCGGTTCGATCGCCGACGCCTACGCCGATTCGGCCCGGTCCGCGGGGGCCGACGCGCGAGTTCTCGCGCTGGGCGATCTCGACTTCGACCCCGTGCTTCGGGCCGGCTATGAAGCGCCGCAGCCGCTCGAGCCTGACCTGGTCCGGGCACAGGAGTCCATCGAGTGGGCTACCCACGTGGCGTGGGTCTACCCGGTTTGGTGGGGCGCCACGCCGGCGCTGCTCAAAGGGTTTCTCGATCGCGCGTTGCAGCCCGGCTGGGCGTTCAACGCTCGTTCGAAGGGGCGCCCCGAGGGGCTTCTCGCCGGACGCAGCGCGCGGCTACTGATCACTATGGATGCGCCAGGATGGTTCGACCGGTGGTTTTACGCCGCCAGCGCGCGACGCTCGATGCAGCGGGCGACCCTCTGGTACACGGGCTTCTCGCCAGTGCGCACGCGCGTCTTCTCCGAGGTGCTGCATGCCGACGCCGCGCGTCGCAGCCAGTGGCTTGCGCGCGTTCGCAAGGACGCCGAGGCCGACCTCAGGCTTCGACCACGTGGCGCATCAGCGCCTCTCGAAGCGCGTCGGGAACCGGCGCCGTAGCGGCGTTGGCGTAGTCGTACCAGACGATTGTGGCGTCACCTTCGGCCGCCGTCGCCCCGAACGCTTCGCTGTCGATGCGGTAGTGCATCGTGAAGCTCTTCGTTCCTACGCGCCCGATGGTGGTGTGGACCGTTACCGTGTCTGGAAAGGACACCGGGAGCTTGAATGAGCATGTCGTCTTGGCGAGGATCGGGCCGGCCTTGTCGCCCACGTCCTTGGTGGGGATGTCCACAGCCTGAAACAGCGCCATCCGACCGGACTCGAACCAGCGGAGGTACACCACGTTGTTGACGTGGCCGAAGGCGTCCATGTCGCCCCAGGCCACGGGAATCTGCAGCGATACGGCCTGTCCCGTCACGCGGGGCACCGTACCAGCGTGCCTGGGCTACTCGCCCTTGTGGATTTGCTGGGAGAGGTAGTTCTCCAGGCCCACCTGCTTGATGAGCTCGAGCTGCGTCTCCAGCCAGTCGACGTGCTCTTCTTCGGATTCCAGCATGCGCTTGAGCATGAGCGCGGTGGTCTCGTCGCGTTCCTCGTCTCGGCAGACTTCAATCGCCTTCCGGAAGCGCGTGACCGCGTCGTACTCCATCTTGAGGTCGAGCTCGAACTGCTCCTTGACCGTCTCGCCGACCGTGATCTTGTTGTAGCGCTGGACGTTGGGGACGCCCTGAAGGAACAAGATGCGCTCGATCAGGTCGTCGGCGTGCTTCATCTCGTCGATCGACTCGCGATAGATGTGCGCGGCCAGGCGGCTGTAGCCCCAGTCCTTACACATCTTCGAGTGAATGAAGTACTGGTTGATGGCGGTCAGCTCCGCCGTGAGAACGTCGTTGAGCTGGTCGATGACCTTGTCGCTGCCCTTCATGGCGGGCGGAACCTAGCACCAGGCTGCAACTCGAAAAGTGTCTATTTTTCGTGTGTTTAGGGAAACTGAAAGCTGAAGTCGAAGTCGCTCGCGGCGCGCTCGAGCGAACAACGACCCTGACGATCGCTTTCAAAGTCCACGGGGCCGTGGCGGGACCGCAGTCCTCTACTCTGCGGCCAGCGGGACGTCTTCAACCGGGGTCTCGCCGCAGCGAAGCCGGATGAGGTCGCGGATCTGGCCAACACACATTCCGCAGCTGGTGCCCGCTTGGCAGGCTTTCGCGATGCCGCCGACGGTTCGCGTGCCTCGATCGACTTCAGCGTCGATGGTGCGGGAGGAGACTCCCTTGCAGAGGCAGACGATCATCAGGCGTTCCGAGCGGAAGTGAACAGGGCTTTGAAAGTCGTTTTCAAAGCCTGATGGATCCATAGCGGACGGGGAAGGCGCCGACAAGGGCGTTGAACCGGTTTTTCAATGCCGGCCCTCGACCGACCCTCACAGTCGTTGCGCGTTCCACGCGAGCGACACGGCGCGGGGCGCGTGCAACCTGCTCTGAATTCGATCGTCTCCCCCTTTGGGAGGACCCCCTTCGAATGCGAACGACCACGCGCTTCGGAGCATTGACGGCCGCACTCCTGTTGAGCGGCGGCTGCTCGATGTTCCAGTTTCATGGAACGATCACCACCACCAAGACCGTCGACGGTCAGACGACGACCACGACCGAAGAGTTCGACGACTGGCAGGAGATGAAGGCGGCCATGGACAAGGCCGCCAAGGAGCTCCGCGGGACGACGAAAGAGCTGGTGAAGCAACTCGTCGAGGCGCCGCCACCGGGCGAGGTTCACCTCGCGGACCTGTCACCCGGTTTGGCCGATTACGAAGGCAACGCCAACCTCGACTTCGTCGGGCAGGCGCGAGACCACGGTGAAGAGGGCTTCACCTACGTGCAGATCGGCGTGCCCAGCTACGACGCCTTCTTCAAGGCCACGGCCGAGTTCCACGGCTTCGTCTACCAAACCCGCGAGTCGATCAAGCACCTGCGCGCCTCGGCCAAAGCCGCGCTCGGCCGCAAGTATAGCGCCCGTATGACGCTCGGCGAAGCCGTGAACGCTGCCGTCGCCGTGGGTGGCGAGGCTGGCCTGGCCGTCGAAGGCCAACTCACCGAAACGCGCGAGCTGGCGATGTCGCTGGCGGGCTCGACCCCCAGCTTCGTCGAGAAAACGCAGGGGTTGGTGAGCTCGGGGCAGCAGCTCATCGCGGGCGCGCCCTCCTCGATCACCAACCCCAAGACCGTGCTGCACCTCGACCTCATCGTGAAGGGGCTCGGGCAGAGCGTCGCGGTGGTCGAGGACTCGGGCAAGCTGCTCGTCGAGCTTGGCCGAGACCTCGCCACGCTGAACCGCTAGCGGCCGTGTACGGAGACGTCGCCGGAGCCCGTCTGCACGTCCACGATGGCTTCGGCACTGGCGTCGTCATCAATGTCGCGGGTGGAGACGTCGCCGGAGCCCGTCGTGATCGAGAGGTCGTAGCTGCCCGATGGGATGCGGATGCCGACGTCTCCGCTGCCCGTGTCCGCGTGCAGCGACAGGAATGAGCCTTCGAGGTCGATGCCGATGTCGCCGCTGCCGGTGTCGAGGTCGATGTCTTCGGCCCATACGCCGTGTAGACCGATGTCGCCGGAGCCCGTCGAGGCAACGGTGATGCCCCACGTGCCGAAGAGGTCGATGTCGCCCGAGCCGCTGTCGAGGTCGAAAATGCGCGCGTCGTCGTGCGGAGGCAGGATGACGACCCAGTCGACGCCGCACTGGCGCGCGCGGCGAGGGCAGTCGTGACGCAGGGTCAGGACGCCATCTTCCTTGAGGATGCGCGGTCGGGTCCGTTCGCCGTACACGTGCGCTTCGACGATGGTTTGCGTTGCGTCCTCGTCGACGCGCACGTCGATGTCGCCGCTGCCGGTGCGCGCATCTACGCGATGGACGGCGCTCTCGAAGTCCGCGACTTCGATGCGATCGGGTTCGAAGTCGAAGCAGCCGGTCAGGGTCGTGGAGGCGAGCAGGGCGAGCAGGGAAGACGTCAAGCGGGTCATGGCAGGTGTTCCATCGACTCGAACACCGGCCCGCGCCGATGGTGTCACCGCCGCCGCCAAAAACTCGCGTCGGGGTTTCGCGCGGGATGGCCGCAGTTGCGTGGTACCGTTTGGGGCGATGGGTCGGTGGGGGCTGCTCTTCGGGGGGTGCGTGCTTCTGGGCGCGTGCCAGCAAGCCGAGACGTTCACGTGTGCCGACGATGGCCAGTGCGTCGCGGGCGAAGCGGTGGGTCAGTGCGAGCTCAACGGGCACTGCAGCTTCTTCGACCCAGACTGCCCGTCCCAGAGACGCTATGGCCAGGTCGGGCCCACCGATCTCGCTGGCACGTGCGTGCCGCCTCCGGATGACGTCCCCGACCTCAGCACGTCGGGCCAGGGTTCGTCGACGACGTCGGAGCCCACGACGACATCGCTGACCACGAGCAGCTCGACCACCGGGGATCCCAGCCCCTCGACGACGAGCATGGTTTCGATGACGTCCGACGGATCATCCGGTGACCCCGTCACGACGACCGACGAGTCCACGGAGAGCACCGGAGCCGTCGATGGCTGCCCTACGTTCGTCGACGACTTCGAAGACGGTGTGATCGACCCCTTTTGGGATCTGTTCATGGGCGATGCCGTTTCTGAGGCCGATGGAGAGCTGGTCATTTCGCTCGAGCCCCCCGCGAATGGCTACGTTGGGATCGGAACGTTCGCGGGCTTCGATCTCAGCAATGGCCACGTCACCGCCGAGATGGGGCAGACCTCAGAGTTCCTCGGGCATCAATCGGTCTTCCTGCTCCAGACGCCGTCGAACGACATCTACACGATGATCATTCAGGAGAGCTTGCTCGAAATCCGTGCCCGTCCCGACGGAGGTCGTGACGAATACCTCGCGACGCTTCGCCACGACGCCGTCGCGCATCGCTACCTCCGGATGTCCGGCGACGGGTCCCAGATTCGTTTTCAGGCCTCCGCCGATGGCGAAACGTTCGAGGTGCTCGCGTCCGCAGACGAAGACGAGACGCAGATGCGGGTCGACATAACAGGGACCGACTGGGCCAGCGACGGGACGACCGGTACGCTGACCTTCAGGCACTTCAGCTACTGCGACCTCAATCGATAGCGACGCCGACGGATTCCGAGCAGGGCGAGCAGCAACAGTCCTCCTGGATCTCCGCCCGTCCGGCAGCCGCTCTCTGCGTTGCTTCCGCCGTAGCCCGGAAGCGCGTCGCCAGAGCCGGCGCCGCTGCTCTCGCCGACCGTCGTTCCCCCCGATGTCCCACTCGGGGAGCCGTCATCGCCTGCGGAGTCGCCCGCCGTCGTGGGTTCGGCGGTATCGCCAGCCGATGACGTGTTGCCATCCGATCCCGCGGAGGTCGACGGGTCGGCCGTGGTGCCTGCGGTCGAGTCGCCGCCGCCGGTCTCATCACCGCCGTCCGTGCTCCCGCTTTCGCCCGGAGGCCCCTCGATGAAGCTGAGCCGAATCGCGTCGTAGGCGACACGTGCCCCGGCGCTGCCGCTGTTGTTGGACAGCTCGACGCGCGGGTCGTCTTCGGAGCTCCCAAAGCTGAACTCGCCGAGGCCGTGCCAGCCGACGAGGTCGACCTGATTGACGGCGACGTCCGTGACGCCTTCGTCGGAGACGACGCGGTACGAGACCGCGGCCGTCGCGTGGTTGCTGGGGATGTGGACGTCGAGCGCGTACGTGCCCGGCGTATCGACACCGAATCGCCAAACGCCGAGGTCACCGCCGCCCGCGGTCGCGGCTGTGTGCAGGTGGTGTGCTCCCAGTCCCGCGGTGCTGGTGGTCCAGTGCTGCTGCGCACCCGTGAAGCAGCCGAAGTCCGCCTCGTCGATCTCGGTCACGCCACCATCGAGCGCGCGCTCGCACGGCACGCAGTTGTCACTCTGCATGCTGACGCCGTAGCCGGGGACGCCGTAGTCGTCGAACGAGGCCATGACCGACTGGCAGTACCAGCTGCCGCAGACTTCCTGCGTTTGGTAGTGCAGGTGGTCGCCGCAGACCCAGCCCGTCAGGCCGACGCGTCCGATCATGTCGCCCGCGCGAACCGGATCGCCGACGCTCAGCGGAGACGAGTTCGGAGCGAAGTGCAGGTAGAGGCCGCCGGTGCCGTCGCCGTGGTCGATGACGACGTAGTTGGCCGCGTTGCCGAAGTCCGAGCTGCAGCCGCCGACGGTGCTGTCTTCGCGGACCATGGTGACCGTGCCGCCCGCGACCGCGTGGACGAAGTGGCCTTCGTCGAGGTCGAAGTCCCACGCGAACGCCTCGGAGCCGTTGTGGCTCACCGCGCTGTTGTTGCCCTGGCTGACGATGTAGCTGTCACCGCAGCCCCACGGCTCCTCGAGTGGAGGGGCCATGAAGAGCGCCGTGGTGAACAGGGTCGAGACGAGCATGTGGATGAGCTGCCGAGGCCGGGCCGATGGTTGCAAAATGCAACACTGCAACGGTGCTGCAGGTCTCTACTCCGCCAGCGCGATCGGTGGCATCGTTCGACCCATGAAGTTTCGCATGGTCTTGGGTTGTTGGGTGCTCGTTGGCGCGCTTGCGGGATGCAGCGACGATACGGGTGCAGACACCGATACCGACGGCGGTTCGTCGACGTCGGGGATGTCGGACCCCACCGACGTCAGCACGACGGCTTCGGGCACGACGGCGACGACGACCTCGTCGACCGATCCAACGCTGACGACAGGCGCGGACAGCAGCAGCAGCTCCGACTCCGGCGCGGACGGCAGCAGCTCCGATTCGGGCGCCGACGAGACGTCGACGGGTGAGGCTCCCGCCGCAGGAATCTGCGTTGGGTTCAACCTCCTTTCGTATGTCGAACAGATTCACACGATGGGTGGACCCGCGCCCAAGCCGGGCCCGTGTGGGACGAAGCCTACGCCCTGTGGCGGCGACCCGACGGGCACGTGGGACGTTGCGTCGGGGTGCGGGTACGAGGTTCTGCCGAACTTCTTCGATGCCGAGATCTGCGAGGGCGCGGTTCAGGAGATCACCGGGAGCTCGGTCACCGGTACGCGCACCTTCGGTGACGACGGGACTTACAGCGTCGACCTGATGATCGAGCTGCAGGCCGACGTGCAGTTCGACTCGATGGCGTGCGCGGGCATCGACTGCGAAACGTTCGCGGACTTCATCAGCATGGAGGACGGCTTCGCCATGACCTGCGCCGACGGAGGCGACGCGACCTGCGATTGCAGCTACACGCTGACCTTGCCCGAGCAGGGCGAAGGGACGTGGGATGAGTTCGACGACGGTCTACTGCTCAACGTCGGCGGCGAGACCCAGGGGATCTTCCCGTACTGCGTGGATCCCGGCCTGCTGACCGTTTGGACGCCGCTCTTCGCGGAGCAGCCGTTCCCCGACCTTGCATGCGACGAAACGGACGAGTGCGAGAATCTCGTCGAAGGGCGGTTCGACGCCGTGGGCTGTGAGCCGCTCGAGCGCGAAGACGAGTG
>JBCCQM010000182.1:0-16794 GCA_039024335.1 Myxococcota bacterium | reverse complement strand
TGCCCGCGCTTGCGGATCTCGGGACGACCGCGCAGGGGCAGCGGGCCGTCGATGCGATGGACAAGCTGGCCACGCTCGAGGAAGAAATCGCCGATCATGAGGTCGAGGCGATCTGCGCCAAGCTGGATGAGGCCAAGCTGCTCGCCATTCCCGACGCCGAGTATCGAGCGCGACGAACCCCGGAGCAGAAGGTCAAGGAGGCACTGCTCAAGGAGACCTCGAAGTCGCGAAGGCTGATGCCGCTTCGGCAACTGGTGCGGGACTTTGCCGACGACGGCCTGCTCGACGTGCTTTCGTGCTGGCTCGTCTCGCCCGAGACGATGGCGGTGTTGTTTCCGCGTGCCCCGCTGTTCGACGTGGTCATCTTCGACGAGGCATCGCAGTGCACGGTGGAGGCGGGACTCCCCGTCTTCCTACGGGCAAAGCAAGCGGTCGTGGCGGGCGACGAGAAGCAGATGCCGCCCACGTCGTACTTCAAGATGGGCAGCAGCGGCACCGAAGAGGAAGACCTCTCCGAGGAGGAGCGAGCGGCCCGCGACATGTTCACGGCCGAGTCGCTGCTCTCGCTCACGCGCAACCGCTGCCCGCACGCCGGGCTCAAGTGGCACTACCGCTGCCGCGAAGAGGAGCTGATCGCGTTCAGCAACCACGCGATGTACGAGGGCGAGCTGCTCACGATCCCGTCGACGTCGGGTCCGCACGGCAACCCAGCGCTGAAGTGGATTCAGGTCGAAGACGGTGACTACGACAGCGGCCTCAATCGCCCGGAGGCCGCCAGGGTCGTGGACCTGGTCGGCGAGCTGCTCTCGCGGCCGAAGCCCCCGAGCGTGGGCGTGGTGACGTTCAACCTCAAGCAGCGCCAGACCATCCTCGACCTCATCGATCAGCGGGTCGATCAGGACGACGCCTTTGCGGCGGTCTGGCAGACCGCGAGCACGCACGACGAGCTCGATGAGCGACCGTTCGTGAAGAACCTGGAGTCGGTTCAGGGCGACGAACGCGATGTGATCGTGTTCTCGCTCGGTCACGCGCCCGTCCACCGCAAGCGGCGGGGTGGGGAAGGGGAGCTGTACGTCCCTGCGCGGTTCGGTCCGCTGGGGCAGCGGGGCGGAGAGCGGCGTCTCAACGTCGCGATCTCTCGCGCGAAGGCCGAGTGCTACGTCGTGTCCTCGTTCGATCCTGCCCTGCTTCGGGTTGGCAACGCGACGCATACCGGGCCGCGCTTGTTCAAGGGGTACCTCGACTTCGCCTACGCGCTCTCGCAGGGGCGCTTCGACGTGGCGGACCGAATCCTCGACGCCGTCCGGGGCACGCCGCGGTCGGCCGGCAGCACCGAGGCCCGCCGCTCGCTCATCGATGGGCACCTCCCGCTGCCCACGCAGATCATGATGGCACTCGAGCCGATGGGGCTGCGCTGCGCGGTCGGCATGGGTACGTCCGATTTCCGGATCCCGCTGGCGGTCGGGCGTGCGGACGCCGAAGACGGAACCTACGAGCTCGCGGTCATGACCGATGAGGGCTTCGGCGGCAGCTCCGCCTTCGAGCAGTTCGTGCATCGGCCGGCGGTGCTTCGCATGCGGGGCTGGACGGTGCTTCACGTCGACGCGGCCACGTGGGCGCAGCGTCGCAGTGACGTGCTCGACGAGATTGGAGCCGTGTTCGGAGTCCGGCCATGAGGCGCGCCCTCACCCTCGCGTCGCTCGGTCTGTTCGCGTGTACGCCCGACCCGCGCCCGGACAGCAAGCCGGCGCCGTCGAGGCGAACCGCGCCCATGCCCACGGAGCTGCCGTTGGAGCGTCTGCCTGTCGCGGCCCTGCGGGGCGCGGCCTCGCCTCGGCTGACGCCGGGGGCACAGGGGTTGACCTTGAGCTGGCTCGAGCCCGACGGGGATGCCGTGCGCTTGCGCGCGATGCCGTGGGGGTCGATGCAGCAGCCGGAAACGGTCGTGCGAGACGCGGCGCTGCTGCAGAACTGGGCCGACGTTCCCAGCGTGACGGCCTCGAACCACGGCTGGATCGCTGCGTGGCCGCATCGTACCGGTGAGCATGGGTATGACCTGCGGTGGTCTCGACGCGACGATCACGGGCGCTGGTCTGCGCCCGCGGCGGTGTCGGATGCGACCGAAGGGCCCGAGTTTGGATTCGCGTCCTGGGCGCCCGCGCCCGACGGCACGCTCCGGGCGTTCTGGCTCGACGGTCGCGGTTCGACCACCAGCCACGGCGGCGCGATGCAGCTGTGGACCGGGACCTTCGACGCAACGGGGCTCCGCGACCGGCGTGTCGTGGACGCCCGGGTGTGCGACTGCTGCCAAACGGCGGCAGCCTCGACGCCGAAGGGACCGGTCGTAGCCTATCGCGACCGCGACGAGGGCGAGCTTCGAGATATCTACGTGGCGGGGCCGGGTGCCGAGCAGCGCCGCCGCGTGGGCGCGGACGCGTGGCGCATCGAGGGCTGCCCCGTCAACGGCCCGGCGGTCGCAGCCCAAGGCAGCGACCTCGCGGTCGCCTGGTTCAGCGCGGCGCAAGAGCGTCCGCGCGTGCGGGTGGCCTTCGCCTCGGGGGACGCGGCGTTCGGCGAGGGGGTGGTCGTGGACGACGGGACGCCGCTGGGCCGCGTCGACGTGGTCTGGCTCGATGCCTCCTCCGTGGGCGTGGTGTGGATGGAGACCGTCGGCAAGGTCGCGGAGCTTCGGCTGCGCCGGGTGGGGATCGATGGCGTTCGCGGTGGAACGATGCGTATCGCCACCACCGAGAGCTCTCGTCGCGCTGGCTTCCCGCACCTTGAGCGCGACGGTTCCTCACTGGCGTTCACCTGGGTCGAGCTCGACGGCAAGAGCAGCACGATCGCCGCCGCGCGAGCCCCGATCGCCGGCGTGCTTTAGCAGCCTGTGGCGCACCCGTCACGACGGCGCGACCGGGCCCTGCCCCCGCGTGAGCGCCGGGTGAGGACTGCCTCGTGGGAGACGGCGCGGCCATGAGCAGAGATCGACTCGGCGCTGGGCGTAGCTCGTCCGATGGCGAACGAATGCGCAAAGACCCCCGCGACGTTGAAGAACACGGTGTGCTGGTCCGAAGCGAGGCCGGGTGCATCGGGAGACGTCGCGTCGGCGCGGTAGAAGAAGCCTCCGTCCGCCGTGGAGCGGTCGTAGCGGTACTCGGCGCGGAGCAGCAGCACGTCGAAGAAGCGAACGGCGAAGGTACCGGTGCCCGACAGCAGCCATTGATCGACTCCATAGATGCGCCCGCCGCGGTCCCGCCACGCCTCCGGTCGGATCGCAACGTCTACGTCGACGCGGCGCCCCTCGTAGGCGCGGCCGTCGACGAAGAGCCCGCCGCCGGTCCACCACTGCACGGGCGCGTCGGGCAGGGCGGTGACGCGCTCGCGACCGTAGTCCCACACCGCCGCAACGCCGAGACGACGCCCGCGCCAGCCCACCTGTCCATCGGTGTGAACGCGCCACGCGTCGGCGGAGAGGTCGACGTCGTCTGGACCGAAGTAGACGAACCCCGCGGCGTACCACGAGCCTGAAGGGGCATGGTGGTCCCATGTTGCGCCGACGAGTCCGGAGGGCGCGCCGTTGGCATCGGCGAGCGTCTGCCAGCCGTTGACCAGCCAGGCCTGCAGCCCGAAGCCTGCGGGGAGGTCCTGCTGCACGCGAAGCCCCGCGAAATAGAACGGCGCGGCGTTCGACGCCCACGACGGCGTGACGTTGGCATTGAACGGAGACCAGAAGCCGCCGATGCCGATCGGGCTGGCAAACAGGCCCGCGCCGAGCTCGGTCCCGGACTGCGCGATGCGGCCCCCGGCGTTGGCGAGGGCAAGATGCTTCCAGGTCTCGGCGCCCGCGAACGCACCATCGTCTCCGCCGGGGACTGGCTCGCCCGCGACGAGGGCGTCGGCGGCCGAGCCCGCCTGCAGCCCGAACTCGAAGCGGTAGGGCTCATCGTCCGTGGCGTCGTGGGTGAGGGCGACGGCACCGAGGTTGATCGTGAACTCGTCGGTTCGCGGCGTCGTGGACGTTCCTCGGTAGAGATGGTTGTCGGGGCGGTTGTTGTTGAGCGCGTAGCCCGTGTCGACGAAGGCGGTGACGGTCCACGTGCGTGCGGGCGCGGCCGCGGGAGCATCGAGCGCGGTCGCGATGACCGGCTCGGCGACGGGCGCCGGAGTTGGCGTTGGTCCTGCTTTTGGTTTCGGCTCTGGCTTCGGCTTCGGCTCACCGGTCCAGGGCACCGCGTCGGGAACGTCCGTCGGCATGCGCGAGGGCTCGACGGCGAGAACGACAAGCATCGGAAGCAGGATGGACACGGCGCGGCAGCCTACCCCATGCCGTGCGTGGAGAAGCTGCTACCGTTGCGGCCGATGCAGGTGCTCCCGCGGCGAACCCTCGGTGTGCAGCTTGTGACCGGCTGCTTGGTCGCGCTCATCGTTGTGGCATTCGTGCAGACCTCCGGGGCGCCCGCGTGGGCGTACTTGCTCGCGCCCGTGATTGCGGCGGCAGTGGTTGGGTTGACTCTTCGCAAGGCGCTCCGCCGCCGAGCGCTGGCCCGGCAGCCGTTTCCCGAGGACTGGAAGGATCTTCTCGACAAGCGGGTACCGTTCTATGCGCGCCTCGACGAGGCGGGTCGTCGCCGCTTCGAATTCGACGTACAGGTTTTTCTCGCGGAGCAGACGATCTACGCGGCGCTGCCCGAGGGGGGCATGGGCCCGGTGGAGGAGCGGACGAAGGTGCTCATCGCCGCCTCGGCCGCGATGCTCGTCCACGGACGGCCCGATCTGGAGTGGCCGACGGTTCGGGACATCGTCGTGTACCCGACCAAGTTCAACGAGGACTACACGGTCGGCGAGGGCAACATCGCCGGCATGGTCCATGCGCAGGGTCCGGTCATCTTCTCCAAAAAGGATCTCGTGCACGGCTTTCGCAAGCCGCACGATGGCCACAACGTCGCGCTGCACGAACTCGCCCACGTGCTCGACTTCGGCACCGGAAGCGCCGACGGATTGCCCGTGGGCGTGGACTTCGTGGCGACCGCGCCGTGGATTGGCGTGGTGGCCGAGCGCCTGGGCAAGGTCCGCCGCAAGAAGTACCGCCACGTGCTCCGTGACTATGCGGGCACCAACGAAGCCGAGCTGTTCGCCGTGGCCGTGGAGGCGTTCTTCGAAAAGCCCACCAAGCTCCAGGCCCGTGACCCGGAGCTGTACGCGATGCTGCAGGACTACTTTCAGCTCGATCCCGCCGAGCTGTTCAAGGGTCCTGCGCCCAAGCGCTAGGCGCTGGATGCCGAGGTTCGGCGGCCGCCGCCACCACCGCCGCGACGGCCACCGCCGCCGCCGCCGCGACGACCACCGCCATCTCCGCCTCCGCCTCCGCCTCCGCGTCGACGGCCTCCACCGCCGCCGCCGCGACGTCGACCGCCACCGCCGCTGCTCTTCTTCTTGGCGCCGGGCGGACGGCTGCGGCTCTCGAGGTCCGTCATGGGGGGCGCAGCTTCACTCGCGATGAACCCGTGCCCGTCGATGCGGGCGAGGTGACGACCGATGAGGCGCTCGATGTCGATGAGGTACTCGCGCTCTTCGGTATCGCAGAACGATAGCGCGATGCCCGAAGCGCCTGCGCGTGCGGTTCGACCGATCCGGTGAACGTAGGTCTCGGGCACGTTCGGCAGGTCGAAGTTGATCACGTGTGAGACGCCGTCGACGTCGATGCCGCGCGCGGCGATGTCCGTTGCGACGAGCACCTTGATCGAGCCCGACTTGAAGCCGTCGAGGGCCCGCGTCCGAGCGCCCTGGCTCTTGTTGCCGTGAATGGCGGCCGAGCTGACGCCCCGCTTCTCCAGGAACTGCGCGATGCGGTTGGCGCCGTGCTTGGTGCGGCTGAATACCAGCGCGCGGTTGGGCTTGGTGTCGCTGAGAACCTCGGCGAGCAGCGAGCGCTTGTTGGTCTTGTCGACGAAGTACAGGTGCTGCTCGATCCGCTCGGCAGTCGAGGACACCGGCGCCACGGCGACCGACACCGGGTCGTGCAGCATGCTCTCCGCGAGCGCCCGAATCTCGGGCGGCATCGTGGCCGAAAAGAACAGCGTCTGCCGCTTCTTGGGCAGCTTGGCAACGATGCGCTTCACGTCGGGCAAGAAGCCCATGTCGAGCATCCGGTCGGCCTCGTCGAGCACGAACACGTTGATGTCGTCGAGCGAGACGAATCCGCGGTTCATCAGGTCGAGCAGCCGGCCCGGGGTGGCGACGATGACGTCGACGCCCTTCTTGAGCTCGGCGATCTGCGGCTTCTCTTTGACGCCGCCGAAGATGACGGTGTGCCACAGGTCGCCCAGGTGCTTGCCGTACGTCTCGATGCTGTCGCCGATCTGCGCGGCGAGCTCCCGCGTGGGCGTGACCACGAGGGCCCGCACGCAGGGGTCGTCACCGGCGAGCGCATCGACGCGCTGCAGGAGGGGAAGCGAGAAGGCCGCGGTCTTGCCGGTGCCGGTCTGGGCGCAACCCAGGACGTCCCGCCCCTTGAGCGCCGGCGGGATGGCGTCGCGCTGGATCGGGGTGGGGCTGGTGTAGCCCGCGTCCTTGACCGCGCGAAGAATGGGGGCGCAGAGGCCCAGCGCATCGAAGTTCACGGGCGCCCCTGTCCCACGGATCGTCCGACAGGGCAAGGAACGGGGGCTCGGCGACAGCGCGTGAGGCCTCTCCAAGCGCCATGAAGCCTGCGCAGAGGGGTGGTGGCGGTCGAATCAGCCCTGCGGACCCGATTTTGCTTCGGCCGCCTTCCGCTCCTCGAGGGTGAGGATGGTGGGCGGGTGAATCGGCTCTCCCTGGTCGTTTCGGAACGGATTGGGGACGTGTTGGCCGCGGATCCGGTCCCCCATGAGGCCGAACATGGAGCTGAACAGCAGGCTGATGGGGACCTTGGGGTGGCTGCCCTCGGGCGCAGGGCCACAGGCGTGCTGGGCTTGGATTCGGCCCTGGACGGGTCCGATGGCGTCCTCGCGGGAGACGCCGGCGCCCTCGTGATCCATGCAGGTGTGGACCAGCCCCACGAACGGGACGCCGGCCTGCGGCATGGTGTTGCCCAGCGGCGTTCGGCAGCAGTCGGTGTAAAAGCGGAAGATGCCCTTGGGAGACAGGCGCATGCACCGGATGTGCTCGGACCCTTGGTCGATGCGCACGCGGGCCGGCGTGGTCTGGTAGACGTCGGTGCCACCCACATCGTCGAGCACGGTTTCGGCGTTGCCCAGCCAGTGCGCGTAGGCTTGACAGTCGTCGCACATGCAGACCATGCGTCGCCCCAGGTCCGGGGACGCAGGCTCGATGCTGCCGCGCACCTTGCCACATCGACACTTGAGGGGGACCGCACCGCTCATGTACCGACGGTACCAAGGGTTCGGGAGCCTGTCCCCCGGCTCACGGTGCGGACTCGACCGCGATCGTCCCGTCGAGCGCGCGAAGCTTGCCGTCGCGGACCTCGCGCGCATGGACCTGTCCGTCGGCGAGGTCGACGACCATCGTCATCAACACGCCGCCGTCCTCTCCCCAGTTGATCAGCACGACCCCGGGCGCGATGTCGACGACCCGGTACGTCGTGGAGCCCTTGAAGCCCTTCGGTGGCCCCGCGACGCCTTCGAAGCGCAGAACGTTGGCGTCGAGGACCTCCACGCGGAAGGACGCGCCCTCGCTCGGGTAGGTGTAGACCATCACGAGGCCCGGCCCGAACGTGGGTGCCGGGCGCGGTGCTTCCGTCGCGCCTCGAGGGGCACACGCAAGCAGCGTCGTGGCGAGCAGCGCCGAAGTCAGCAGTCGCATGGTCGCAGTGTGCCTGGTCTGCGCAGACGAACCATGGACAAATCCGACGCGAACCGTCGAGGCGCCTGTGGTGCGATGCCGGCTACTCCGGCTCTTCCGCAGGCGCGCTCGCCCGAGCCTGCAGCGCAGCGGCACGCGCGTCTTCCCAGTGCTCGTAGAAGGCGGCCGCGAGCGCGGGCAGACCCCGGGTCCACTTGGTCCGCATTGCGTCGCCGTGCATCACGTCGTCGGGGGTTCCGACGCGGTCGAGCTCGCCTGCGAGCAGGGCCATCGGCATGAGCCGGCGCATCGCCTGGGTGTCGGCAGACCACGTCTCGTCGCTGCGCGCGGTGTCGAAGAACCCGCGGCACCACTGCGCGACCGCCGTGGGGTCGTCTTCGTCGGGGCCGACGGGCTCACCGAGCTGCAGGTGCCCGTCCACCAGCCGGAAGACCGCCAGGACCTGGGCCAGGAATGCGCGGGCGTCGTCTTCGTCCTCGAAGCGGGCGTCGTCGGTCAGCGTCAGCAGCCACTGCGAGGGGTGCGGCGCGCTCGGTGCACACGCGAGCGCCGTGAGGGTGCCCATGAGTTGCGGCACGGACTTGTGGGGCGCCACCTTGCCGAGCAGGCCGGCGAGGGCGTCGAGGTCGAGCGCAGGCGTCGTATCGGCCACGAACACCACCGTAGCAGCTCCGTGCGCCATCTGACGCGGTCCGACCCGGGCCGACGGCGAGCCCCGCCGGCCCTCGACGGGCGCGACCCGGCGGGGCTACTCTGCTCGACGCGACGACTCCTTGGGGAGCGTCGCACCAGGAGTCCCGACGCGATGGGCCGCAACTTCGAGAACCGTAAGCAAGCCATCCTCAAGCGAGGCGCCGCCAACAACAAGGCGTTCACTCGCGCCACCCGTCAGATCACGATGGCGGTGAAGGCCGGCGGTGGCGACCCCGACGCCAACCCCACGCTGCGTCGCGCGATTCAGAACGCGAACGCGGTCAACATGCCCAAGGACCGCACCAAGAGTGCGATCGAGCGGGCGCTGGGTCTCAACGACACCGAGAGCTTCGAAGAGGCGCTGTACGAGGGCTACGGCCCGCATGGCGTCGCGATCATCGTGGACGCGGCCACCGACAACGTGACCCGCACGGTCGCGAACGTGCGCAATGCGTTCAAGAAGGGCGGCGGCAACCTCGGCTCAGAGGGATCCGTGTCGTTCATGTTCGACCGCCGCGGCGTGTTCCGCCTCAAGCCCGAGGGCCTCGAGCGCGAGGAACTCGAGCTCGAGCTCATCGACCACGGCCTCGACGAGATGCTCGACGGGCACGGTGAGGATGGGTCGGAGCAGGTCATGCTGCGCTGCGCGTTCGAAGACTTCGGGTCCCTGCAGTCTGCGCTCGAAGAGCGGAAGATCGAGCCGGTGAGTTCGGGCTTCGAGTGGATCCCCAAGACGACGACCGAGCTCAGCGAAGAGCAGATGGACGAGGTCCTCAAGCTGATCGCCCGCCTCGACGAAGACGACGACGTCCAAGCCGTCTTCCACAACGTGGAGTAGACGGCGTGGGGTCGCTCAGGCGCGACCTGGCAGCCCCGCGCACGACAGCGCGCCCAGGAGCGTCGCGACGGTGGCCACCGCGAGGCCAATCGTCGCGTCGCTGCGGGTGACGACAGCGAGACCCGCGCCGGCGAGCAGCAGCAGACCCGCGATCATGGTGTTGCTCGCGGCGACGATCTGCGTCCGCGTGGCGCCCGTCGCCACGTCGACGACGTAGGTTTTCCGGCCGACGCGGACGCCGACGTACCCCACCGAGAACGCAAAGTAGAGCACTGGCCACGCCCACGGCGGCAGCCCGTCGGTCAACACGCCGACCAGTCCGAAGAGCCCCGCCAGGGCGCCGCCCAGCCCCATGCACAGTCGGCCGGAGCGATCCGCCAGCCGACCCCACAGGCTCGCGGTCAGAAACGAGGCTGCGCCGCCAGCGAGCACGAACGCGCTGAGCGTTCGCAGTCCCGGGGCGGCATCGCGGCCCAGCGAAACGAGGAACGGGCTGCCCAGCGCCGAGCCCAGCAGCAGGCCGCGCGCGAGTAGAAAGCGGCGCAGTCGAGGGTCGCGCAGCGTCTCTCGCAGTCGGGTCTTTGCCGCGGCCTCGGCAGGTTTCGCTTCGGCATCTTGCGGGACCCGCAGCAGCGCCAGCCCGGAGGCGGCAAAGGGCACGGCGGCCGCAGCGACGACGAGCGCGACGACCCAGACCATCTCGGGGCGCTCGGGAAGTGCGAGCGCTGCCGTGGCTCCGCCCACGCCGAGCAGGCCCGCAAGGCTGGTGCTGCGACCGTTGATCTTGCCGCGTGCGCCCTTGGGCACGCCCCGCGCGAGCACGTCTTTGTTGGCCAAGGATGCCAGCGCCCGGACCAGGGCCAGCAGACCCACGCCCAGCAGCACGGCGGGCCCAGCCCACGCGGGATGCAGCATGATCGCAGCACCCGCGATTGTGATGCACAGCGCGGCTTGCCCAAGCGCGGCCCCGGTCGCCGCCTGGGTGCGGGGCTCGATGCGTTGCACCCACGGCGCGAGCGCGAGCTGTGGAAGCATGCTGCCGCTTTCGCGGACGGGCACGATCAGCGCAACCACGGCGGGGGAGCCTCCCGCGGACAAGACCAGCCAGGGCAGGGTGGTCTTGGCGCTGCACAGCAGGTCGCCGAGCTGGGTGAGGACCTTGGCCGCGACCAGCCATGCGCCGGCGCGACCTTGGGAACTCATGGCGACGCGAGTGCCAGTCCCGAGGCGATGGAGAGCAGCTCGTCGCCGCCGGTCAGCGCGTCCGCACCGAAGCGAGCTTCGAATGCACGCCGCACCACGGGTACGAACGCGGTGCCACCGGTCATGAAGACCCGGTCGACTTCACTCGGCTGCACGCCCGCGCGCGACAAGGTTGCGTCGAGGGCTTCGGTGATCGCCTCGACCTGCGGTGCGATCCAGGACTCGAAGTCGCTGCGCGCGACCGTGACGTCGATGTCGACCGGCCCGTCGACGTAGGTGAAGCGCGTTTGCGCATCGTGCGAGAGCGCGATCTTGGTGCGCTCGACCGCCTTGTGCAGATGAAAGCCCTGGTTGTTCTCGACGACGTGAATCAGGGCCTCGAGCGCATCGGGGTCCCGTGCGCCGCGATGCAAACGCTCCAGCTCGGCGCGGGTCTTGGAGCCGCGCAGGAACGAGAGCTGGTGCCAGCGCGCGAGCTTGAAATAGTAGCTGCGCGGCACCGGCTTTTCGCGGCCCATCTCCACGTACGTGGTCCCCATGCCCAAGCGCGGGCACACCACGTGCTCGACCAGCGCCGCGTCGAGATCATCGCCAGCCACGCCGACACCGCCAGTGGCAACGATGTCGTCGCGCCGGTCGGCGCTGCGGTGCTCGGCGGGGCCCAGTCGCATCAGACAAAAGTCGCTGGTGCCGCCGCCGAAGTCGGCCACGAGGGCGAGCTCGGGCTTGGTCAGGCTGCGCTCGTAGTGGTACGCAGCCGCGATCGGCTCGAGCACGAAGTCGACCTGCGCGAAGCCCGACGCGACGGCGATCGCCTGCAGCCGAGCTTGTGCGGCATCGCTTCCCTCGTCGTCGGCCGCGCCGGCGAACCGCACCGGTCGACCCAGCACCGCGCGTGTGGGGACCGCCCCGTACGCCTTCGCGTAGTGCTCGCGCAGGCGCTCGAAGAACAGCCGGAGCATGTCGTCGAGCGAGACGCGGTGGTGTCCGATCTGCGTGCGGCCGATCGAACCGCTGGTGAGGTGCGTCTTGAAGGACTGCACCAAGCGGCCCTCGCCGAGCGCCTCGAGGTACGCCTCGATCGCTTCGCTGCCGGCGTGATAGGCCACCGGGTCTCCGACCTCTTGCTCTTCGGGATCGAAGAACAGCAGGCTCCGGTAGCTTTGGGTGCGGTTGCCCAGCAGCGCGTACGAGAGGATGTCGACCTCGCCCGAGGGGGTGGCGGTGGCCACCGCGGAGTTCGAGGTGCCGAAGTCGATGCCGACGTGTCCCGCAGACATGGACGCGCACCCTACACGAGCGTGACGCTGGCGGGGCCGCTCAGGCAGACTCGGCCTGCAGCGGAAGCTCGGCCACGTTGTCGGGCTTGGCCTTGGGCTTGCGGCCGCGCTTCTTGGGCGGCAGCTTGCGGCGGCTCGCCTTTTGCGCGAGCGCGATCGGCTCGAGGGCTTCGGTTAGGGTCGCGTCGTCGGTGCCGAACACCCGCGCGTAGCCCATGCCGCGCTCGGCCGAGGTCTTCAGCGCCGTGAAGGCCTCGCCGTGGGCGCGTCGGGCCTCGAGCACGGCGGCTTCGGCTGCCTCGAGGGTGGTGGCCGTGGCTTCGACGGCGTCGGCTTGCGCGCGCAGGCTGGCCGCGTCGACGCCGGGAAATTGCACGTCGCCCAGGTGGGTCTCGAACACGTCGAGAAGCTGGCGGATGGGCTCTGGGACGGCGGATTCGGCGGAATTCGTCATGATTGCGATTGCTGATACTATGTTCAGGTTCGCTTGGCAAGAAACCAGCGCGCTTGAGCGGGCCCCGTTGTGCGCGGCAGGCTGCCGCCGTGGCCGCCTCTCATCAGCTCATCGCCGCCGAGGTCTCGCTCTACAGCGGCAAGGCGCGCGCGTACCTCCGCTACAAAGGCGTGTCGTTCGAAGAGGTGCAGGCGACGCGCCCGGTAATCCAGTCGATCGTGCGGCCGAAGACGGGCTTGGCGATGGTGCCGGTGCTGCTGATGCCCGATGGTCACGCCGTTCAGGACACCACCGCGATCATCCACGCGATTGAGTCGACGCATCCCCAGCGCAGCGTGGTGCCCCAGGGCGTGCTCGGCGTGGCGAGCCTGCTGCTCGAGCTGTACGGCGACGAGTGGCTCGTGATGCCCGCGATGCACTACCGCTGGCACTACAAGCGGAACTGGCCGCTCATCTTCAGCGAGTTCGGACAGCTCGTCGCGCCCTCGCTGCCCACGATGCTCGCGCCGCTCGCCGGCGTGCCGTTGGCCGCGTACTTCGGTGGCAACTACGGGCGCGCGCTGGGGATCAGCGGCCGCAACCGGGCGGCGATTGAGTCTGCATACGAGGCGTTCCTCGCGGACTTCGATGCGCACCTCGCCGAGCATCCGTATCTGCTCGGGTCGCGCCCTTGCCAAGGCGACTTCGGCTTCATGGGCCCGCTGTATGCCCACCTCTATCGAGATCCGGCCCCCGGCGCGCTGATGAAGCGCATTGCGCCGCGGGTCGCCGATTGGGTCGAGCGCATGAACCACCCGCCGCAGGGCGAGCTCGCTGCGTTCTGCGACGACGTGCCGACGAGCCTCGATCCGATCTTTCGCCGGTTGTTCTCCGAGCACTGGCCGGTCGTGGCCGACACGTTCGACGCTGTACACGACTGGGTGCAGGCGCATCCGAACGCGAATCGGATTAAGCGGTTCGTCGGCTCGCACACGTTCTCGATCGAAGGCGTTTCACACGAGCGCTGGGTGCAGTCGTTCACGCAGTGGATGGCGCAGCACGCGCTCGACGCCTACGCGGCGCTACCCGACGACGCGAGGGCCAGCGCCGACGCGTGGCTGAAGCGGGTGGGGGGCTACGAGGCGATGCAGACCGTGCCCAAGACGCGGGTGCGTCGAGAGAACAACCGCCTGGTGCCGGCATGAGCGTGCTCTACCTCAACAACGCGGGCACGAGCTGGCCGAAGGCGCCGGGCGTGGCGGACGCGGTCGCCGAAGTGCTGGCCGCCGATCCGCGCTCGTACGCAGCGCGCTACACCCAGGCGCGGGCGAGCATCGCGGACTCGCTCGGGGCCGCGGATCCGCAGCGGCTCTGGCTGACGCCGGGCTGCACCTCGGCGCTGTGCGTTGCGGTCGAAACGATGCCGTGGGCGCGTGGTGACGTGGTGGTGACCAGCGCGCTCGAGCACGAGGCGGTGCTCAGCCCCGTTCGGCGGCTGCAGGCCAACGCGGGCGTGGAGCACGTCGCCATCGGGCGGGCGCCGCAGGGTCCGCTCGACCTCGAGCAGCTGAGCGACATCCTGGTGCGGCGTCCGGTTCGCGCCGTGGTGATGACGGCGGCGTCGAACGTCACCGGCGAGTGCCTGCCGATCGAGGCGGTGGTGCAGCGCTGCCGCGAGGCGGGCGTGCGGGTGATCGTCGACGCGGCCCAGACCGCGGGGCTGCTGCCGCTTCACCTGGAGACGCTCGGCGCGGATGCGGTGACCGTCGCCGGTCACAAAGGCCCGATGGCGCCGCAGGGCGTGGGCGCGCTGTGGCTGCGCGAGGGCTTCGAGCTCCCGGTGGGCTATTGCGATCTCGGCTCGGTCGACCTGCCCGCGACCGTGGCAATGGCCCGAAGCCTGCGCTGGCTGGCCGAGGACGCGCCCCCGGGGGAACAAGCGGTCGCGCTGCGCAATCGGCTGTGGGCCGCGCTCGCCGAGCGCGAAGGCTGTCGCGTGTTCGGGGAGATGGGTCCGAGCACCGGGGCAGTCTCCGCCGTGTTCGATGCCCTGCCGCTGGCCGAGGGGGAGGCGCGCTTTGCCGACGCAGGCATCGTCGTGCGGTCCGGACGTCACTGCGCGCCGCAGGCGTTGGCAACGCTTCGGGTCCCCGAAGGTACGGTACGCTTCAGCTTCGGCCGCATGAACGATGCCAACGATGTCGACGCGGTGCTCCGCGTCGTCGATGTCGCGGCACGCGGCGTGGAATAAACCCCGAGCGAAATCGTTCAAGTTCCCGTGCGTCGCTTCGTGACACTGTCGATTGGGTTGGGCGTCGTCGCGTTGCTCGGCACGATGGTCGTCTTGACCACCGGTCGGACGCGTCTGCCCGAACCGATGGTGACCGCTGCGGACCTCCCGGCGCTGCCTCCAGCTGAAGAGAACGGGTGGACCGCCCTCGCTGCGTTCGAGGACTCCGATATCGCCGACCTACCGGGCGAACAGCTCGTTTGGCTATTGGAGTCGCAGTCTGAAGAGAGTGCGCATGCCGACCGATGGGACGCGCTGGCGGGTGAGGACTCGGAGTTTTCCACCCCGCTGCCAAGCCGGTTTCAGCGGGCGCTCCGAACGTGGCGGCAGATGGCCGCAGCGCCCGTGTTCGTCGATGGCTGCATGCCAGACCCGACGAAGGTCTGTCCCCATCTGCAGTTCTACAAGCTGCATCAGCTCGCCTTGATCGACGTCGCTCAGCAGGCGGTGGCTGGAGACTGGGCCGTGGCCGATAGACGGCTCGCCGCGGCGCTCCGGCTCGATTACGGCCTCCTGTCCACCAATCGCAACGCCATGAGCGCGGCGGTCGCCGTGAACACGACGGCCGAGGCTCTCGCGCTCACCCATCTGCTGATGCTGCAAGCCCCAGACCGCGTTCCCGCGACGATCGAGGCCGCGCGCCGGTTCGATGATGTCGCTCTCCAAGCATTCGACGTCCGGCATCGTTCTGCGATCGGAACCTATCTCTTCGAGTACGCGGCGCTTCGGCGGGCGCATGAGCAGGGGAGCGAGGTGCTCGTTGGTGAGGACGACTGGCGGCCCGACGCAATGCTCGACATCGAGGCCTCGGCGGCGTTGATCGACGCGTCGTACGTTCGCTTCCGAAGAGAGTATGGGCCTTCCTTGGTGGTCATGCGCGGTGATGAGGCGGATGACGAGGCGGTGGGGTGTGGATGGTTCGCGTCGGTCCGAAACTCCATCGGCTGCGACGTTTTCGCGTCCGACGCCATGCGCAAGCTTCGAGCTCGTAGCATGGAGACGCTCGAGACCGACCTCGAACCGGCGCGTCGGTGGGCCCAGAGGATTCGAGACCTGCAGGACGCTCACGCGGTCGACTCGCCGGAAGGCTGAGCCCGGCAGCTGGAGCGGTTGAGCCGTACCACGATGGTCCACGGCGGACCGCGGGCGGACGCGCTCAGGTCGCGCTCGCGCTGGACGATGCAGGCCTTGCGCCGTCATGTTCTATACGAAGCCGCTCGACGTCGAAGCCCGCCGCGACATTCCCGAGTTCGACCCGATCGGGATCCTTCGCGAGCTGAACTACTTCCCGTTTCTGCACGGTCGCAACAAGGCGCTCATCGCCGATTCGCTGCGCGACAGCAAGTGGATCGGCGCCTTCTGTGACATGTCGGCCGCCGCGACGACGCAGCTGTACTACCGGGGCATGATCGACCTGGAGCGCGTGTGGACCAACGTGGCCGCGTTTTTTCACCAAGCGATTCAGATGCGCGGCTTCGATCCGGTGCCGTCTCCACGGGATGAACTCGGTGGCCCCGAAGGGGCGCGGACGCGGGTGGAGATCTTGGTCGCGGGGACCCAGGCGCCGGAGATCTATCGGGCGCGGGTGGACGCGGCGCTCGAGATCCTGCGCCTGGTCGCGCCGCCGCGGTGCCGGGTGACCTTCTCGGGCGCAAATCCGTACAAGTCGAACCTGCAAATGGGGCTTCAGGCTGGCGTTCGCACGCTCAACGAGGCCGCCGACATGGAGCTTTACTTTCGGCAGCAGGTTCGCAAGCACGGCGTCCCGGCGACCGTAGACTTCACGATTCAGCGCGAGACCGAGTCGGAAACCACGCGGAAGAACCTGGAGAACTTCTTCGACCGGGTGCGAGACGAGCTTTCGAGCAGCGACCGTACGCATGTGTACGTCGTCAGCTCGCTCTATCACCTGCCGCGCTTCGTCGACCTGACCCAGGAGATGATCCGAGCCGGTGAACTCAAGGTCTCGCAGCTGTCGTTCGTGAGCGCCGAAGACCCCCTCGAGGCGCTGCCCGAGGAGGTGACGTGCAGCGACTACATCAAGAGCTGCATGTTCGAGTTTTACTATCAGCTGTACAGCAACACGCCGCCGGAGCAGATCTGCCAAGTCGGCAGGGTCTGATCCTTAGGGGAACCTTCGGAAGGTTCGCCGCCGCTTCGGTGGCGGAGCCACCTGCGCTGAGTTCGTCTTAGGGGGAACCTTCGGAAGGTTCGCCGCCGCTTCGGTGGCGGAGCCACCTGCGCTGAGTTCGTC
>JBCCQM010000181.1:0-16807 GCA_039024335.1 Myxococcota bacterium | reverse complement strand
GGCACGTCGAGGTGCGCGCCGTCGTGACCGAGGAGCGCGGCGACCAGATGTGCCTGGAGTTCTGCGTCCAGGACACCGGACCGGGTATCCCCAAGGCCAGCCAGCAGTCGATCTTCGAGGCGTTCGAGCAGGTCGACGGCTCCTACACGCGCAAGCACGGCGGCACCGGCTTGGGCCTGGCGATTTCACGCCGCCTGGTGCGCTTGTTCGGTGGCGAGCTGTGGGTGCAAAGCGAAGTTGGCCACGGAGCGTCGTTCTACTTCACGGTCTGGGTTCGCCGCGTCCGGGAGGCGAGCATCGTGCCCATCCCGGCGTGGAAGGTGCTGCTCGTATCGGACGACGCGCCTACGATCGAAGCGGTCCGGAACGTGCTGCGCCCGACCGGAGGTACGGTCATCGCCGTGTCGAATGCACTGCTCGCGCTGGGGCAGCTCGCGAACGCAGCCGCCAGCCAGCTCTCGTTCGACGCGGTGATGATGCCGGCGCCAGCGGGGGAGGGCGGTGGAGGCATCATCGCCTCCGTGGGCGCGCTGCCGGAGCTGCGCTCGCTTCGGTTCCTCACCTTCGGCGCCGCGGAGGCGGCCGAAGGCGTGACGATGTCGGTCGCCGCGGAGCTTGGGCCAACGTCGGTCGTGACGGCCCTACGAGCGCTGGCCACCCGCAGCGCAGGGCAGCCCGAGCGTTCCGAGGCGGATGCGGTCGCCGGATTTCGGACGCGCCCCAGCGGCACCATCCTGCTGGTCGACGACAATCCTGCGAACCGCACGATCACCGCGCGCCTGCTCGAGAAAGCCGGGCACACGGTCGAGACGGCCAACGACGGCGGCGCGGCCCTGTCCGCCGTAACGTCCTCGGACTACGACCTCATTTTCATGGACGTGCAGATGCCGGGGCTCGATGGCATCGCCGCGACCGAGCGGATTCGCCGCTGGGAATACGAGCAAGACCGGCGGGTCCCGATCGTCGGGCTTTCGGCCGTGACGCAGCCCGAGGAGCAAGAGCGCTGCCGCCAGGCGGGCATGGACGCGTTCCTCACCAAGCCCATTCGCTCCCACGACCTCTTTGAGATGGTGGACCGGATGCTGACCGACGATGTTTCGGCGGCGCTGCGCGAGTCGGGACCGCTGCGGGCGATCACGCCGACTCCTCCGCCGGGCCGGGTACCGCTGTTCCATCGCTTGCGCAGTCAGGAAGTGCTCGACGCGTTCGGCGACGACCCCGAGACCACGCAGATGTGTCTGTCGGTGTTTCTCGAGGAGCAACCCGGGCAGCGCGCGACGCTGACGTCGGCGCTGTCCACCGGGGACCGCGTGGCCTTGGCCCAGATCGCCCACAGGCTGCGAGGCTCGTTCATCGGGATCATTCGGCCCGCCATCAGCATCCACGCCAGCGCGGTCGAACACGCCGCACGCGACGACGCCTCGGATCGCGAGCTGCTGACGCGAACCGAGGCGCTGGTGGTCCTGCTGGACGAGATCGCCAGTGAGGTCCGCGCCTATCTGGGCGGACCCGACGCGGCGTGACTACTTCACGCCGTGCAGCAGCTTGTTGAACGGCTTGTTGAGGAGGATGATCAGCACGCCGATCGCCACGATGGCGTAGCTGAAGTTCTCGTACGTGCCGACGTAGGTGTTCAAGACCGCTTCGGCCGTCTTGGCGGTCGCTTCGCCACCTTCGCCTCCATGGCCGCCGGTGAGCTTGGCGATCTCACCGCCCACGAAGTTCGCGCCCGCGAAGGAGAGGAACCATGCGCCCATGACGCTCGCCGTCTGGCCCTTGGGCGCCAGCTTGGTGACCATCGAGAGGCCGATCGGCGAGAGGAAGAGCTCGCCGGTGGTGTGGAACAGGTACAGCAGCGCCAGGAAGGTGAGCGGGACCTTGAAGTCGGTTCCGGCCATGCCGGAGCCGATGACCAGCATGTAGAAACCCAGCCCAAGCTGCAGGTACGCCAGCCCGAACTTGATCGGGATGTTGGGGCTCTTGCCGGCCTTGTCGAGCTTGGCCCACATCGTGGAGAAGACCGAGCCGAACACCACGATGAAGAACGGGTTGAAGAACTGGGTGTTCTCCGCCGGCATCTCCCAGCCACCGATGAAGCGGTCGACGGCACGGTCGGCGAACAGCGTCAGAGAAGTGCCGGCCTGCTCGAACAGCGCCCACCACACGACGTTGATCACCATGAAGATGAACAGCGCGATCGTGCGGTGCGTCTGAACCTTGCCTTCGGCCGCGGAGGCTCGAACGAGCAGCACGGCCACGATGATGGCGGTGGCGGCGAGCAGCCAGCCGACCACGCTGCTGTTGGTCAGCAGGAAGTACAGGCCGAACGCGACGCCGAACGAGGCGAGCACGGTGACGTGCCAGCGGCTCAGCGGACCCGCGAAGGACTCGTGCAGCTTCTTCTCGTCGGGGGCCTCGCCTGCGCCTTCGAGCTTGCCGCGGCCGAGAATGAACTGGCCGAGGCCAACGAGCATGCCGACGCCCGCGAGGCCGAAGCCGTACTCGCGGCCGTACTCGGCGCCGACCCATGCGCATACGGTGGTGGCGAGCAGCGCACCGACGTTGATGCCGATGTAGAAGATCGTGAAGCCCGAGTCCTTGAGGCCCGGGCGGTCGTCGTAGAGCTTGCCGACGATCGAGGAGATGTTGGCCTTGAAGTAGCCGTTGCCGACGATCAACAGACCCATGCCCACGTACATGAGCTGGGTGGCGGTCGCGACGTCGTCGGTGCCGAGCAGGCGGTGGCCGACGATCGTGAACTCGCCGATCGCCATCATGATGCCGCCGAGGACGACGGCGCGCTGATAGCCGAGCAGGTTGTCGGCAAGCTTGCCGCCGATGACCGGCGCCGCGTAGACGAGCGCGGTGTAGGCCCCGTAGACGCCGAAGGCCGCTTGGTCGCCCATGAGCAGCGACTCGACCAGGTACAGCGTCAGGAGGGTGCGCATGCCGTAGTAGCAAAAGCGCTCCCACATCTCGGCCAAGAACAGGACCATCAGGCCCCGGGGGTGCTTGTTCAGATCGCTCGTCGCCTCGCTCACGGTCGCTGCTTTCGTCGGTGGACGGCCTCAAACCTCGCGGGAGACCGACAGCGCACTCTACGGGGGCCAGCTTTCGGCGTGCAATGGCGATGTTGTGAGGTCTCTCGGGTGCGCACCGAGGTTCACGGTTCGTCGGCGTAGAGGCTCGTCAGCGGCACGTCGTCGAGCTCGAGCACCGCGGCGGGTGCGGTCGTGCCGAAGCGGTTCCAGGCGTCGACCTCGTACGTAGTCATGTGCAGCTCGTGGAACAGCAGCGCGGCGTCGGCCTTGGGCAGCCCCGAGGACTGCAGGCCGGCGGGCCACCGCCCCTCGCGCGCGTACTGCCGACGCGCGAGCTCGTGCAGATCGTGGAGGTGGATCTGACGCGTGCGCCCATCGTCGGGCAGCAGGCCTCCGACCGCGTGACCCCAGAAGCCGCGGTTGAGCCCGAGGTCGGCGGCGCCTCGCGGACCGCCCACCAGCGGTGCGTACTGCGAGAGGTTGAGCGTGAGGCCGTCGCGGGTCGCGATGGCGCTGGGGATCAGGAGCAGGACACAGGCGACCGGCTGCATCCATCGGCGACGCGCGGTGGGGATGTCGGCGCATCGCCACAGCCGCGCCCAGGCCTCGACGCACAGCAGCGCGACGAACGGATACCCCGTGAGCCAGTGCTTGGTACCCCCGAAGATGGGCGTGCTCGGCAGGCTGATCAGCGCAATCGGGAACAGCGCGAATAGCCCGTAGAGCAGGGCATCCCGGGCCGGCAGTGACGATGGGCGAGGGCGCGAGAACGAGGCGACCGCGTCATCGTGCAGCGGCTGCCGGACGTCTTCGCGGCCCTGCAGCACCAAACCGGCCCCGGCGGTGACGAGGACGATGGCGGGCACCGTCGCGACCGTCATCACGGCGGCGTAGGCCAGCGGCATCGGGGGCTGGTTGTAGTTCACCCCGAGGAACTCCATGTTGTACCAGGAGTGCTGGCTGTGAAACGCCATGTACTCGGTGAAGCGGCCCACCGGGTCCGTCCACAGCCACGGCCACAGCGCGAGGGCGACCAGCGGTGCGACGACCATCATGCTCACCAGCGGGAGTGGAACCCAGGTGGAGCGCGGCGCGACGCGACCGTGCCGCACGCGGTCGAGCGCGAGGTTGAGCACGTGGTGCAGGGCGAGCAGCGGCCCGACGAAGAGCGCGTTGTGCTTGACCGCGATCGCGACGCCGAGCAGCACACCGACCGCGAGGCCCCAGCCCAGGGAACGCTGCGCGCGGCGGTAGGCGAGCACCACCACCAGGATCGCGGCGGCGACGGGGACGTCGAAGGCGTGCAGCCCAGCGTTGAACCACACCCGCGGCAGCAGCATGAACGCACCCGCGCCGAGCAGGCCCGCGAGGACGCCGGCGCGGCGGTACCCCGCAAAGAAGAGAAGGCCGGTCGCCATACCCGCGAGCAGCTGCGCTGGCAGGCGCATCGCGGCCCCTTCGGGCATCCAGCCCCGACGCGCCGGCGTGCGCTCGGTGGCCGGTGCAGAACCGACGGCGCGCGCCGACACGCCGCCGAGGATCTTCATGAGCGCCGGGTGCTCGTGGTTCGGCGCGAAGTGCCGGTCGCGGACCTTCTTGGACAAGGCGGCGCCGGGGTCGGTCGTGAGCTTGGCCGCCCACGCGCCGTAGCTGCGGCTCGCGTCGAAGTAGATGCCTTCGTCGCGCACGTAGCCGGTGCCGCGGTGCGCCGAGGAGAGCGCGGCCGTGACGAGCAAGGCGAGCAGCACGGCGAACGCGGGCGCGGCCGTGAGGCGCAGCCACTTGGGAATGTCGTTCACGACGGCACCTCCCCCTTATCCCCCTCATCGATGCTGCGCAGCTCGAAGCAGACCTTTCGTCCCCCGCGGCCCGAGTAGCCTCGCTTGCCCCACGTGCCCTTGACGGTGTCGGTCAGCACGACTTCGACGTCGTGGGGCCCCGGCGTGGTCGGTACGGTGAAGGGCTGCCAACCCTGGGCGTCGGTGGTGACGAAGCGTCCGGCGAAGTCGCCGTCGATGCGGACCTCGACCCGGATCGCGGCGTCGCTGCGCAGGCGGCCATTGAAGTCGCTCACGCCGACATGTCCCCGCAGGACGGTCCCCAGAGGCATCGCTTCGCGCGAGAGCGTCAGCGGCGTCCCGTCCTCGAAGGCGTAGGTGAGACAGCGCCGCGGTTCGTAGTCGACCTCGGCGAAGCGGACCGACACCACGCCCTCTTTGCAGCGTCCGCTCGCGCCGCGAACCCGGCACGAACCGCTGGGCGTGTCCATCGCGGGCGGCGTGTCGACCCAGCGCTGCAGCGTGGTCGGTTCCGAGGGGAACGCGTACCGGGAGAGCGTGAACGGACCCACGCGACGTTGGGTGCGCCGGTGTGGTCGCGCAGCGCCCTCGAGTTCGCGGTCGAGCGCGTCGGACCAGTCGTCGTCACCCAGACCCACGACCAGCAGATCGGTGACGCCATGCAGGTCGGCCGGCGCGGCAACGTTGGGGGCCGCGAGCGCGGGGACCTCCATGCGGGCGCGAGGACCAAGCCACGGCGTCGCCAGCCGCACGGTATCGACCTCTTCCGCAGCGACGGCGTCGGCGAGCGGCGGCCAATCCTGCGGACCGATCGCGTCGCGGTATGCGAGACCCCCGAGCACGACCTCGAGGCCCGCCAGCGCGGCAAGGCCCGCGAGGATGCGACGCGCCGTGGTGGCGTTCATTCGCCGTCTCCGGGCGCGAGGTCCAGCGCGAAGCCCAGCTGGGGCGGGCGTTTCCCCTCGGCGGTGGACGAGACGCGCACGTCGATGGGTTGGTCGTCGAACGCATCGAGCGAGAGCGACAGCGGGGTCATCCCGGCTCGGTGCGGCATCCGCCGCTGGAACAGGGTGGTCCAGTCTCCACCGTCGGAGGCTCGTGCTTCGATGCGGATCGAGGTGGTGCCCTCTTTGCGCTGCTTCGTGTCGTCATCGTCGAGCGCGACCCAGCCTTCGAGCGAGGGGCCCGGCTGCACGCGCTCGAAGGCGGCAACGGCAGGCTCGGCATGGCGTCGCCTGAAGACGAGCGACGGGCGAATGAGCATCTCGGTCTTGAGGAAGTCGGGCTTCACGCCCCGGAGCAGGGAGGCGCGGCCGTCGAGCGCGTGCCCGAACGCGCGGTGTGCTTCGGCCGAACGCCCCCGCTGGATGCGGACCGCCAGCGCGCCGCCGAGCGCCAGGGCAAGGCACGCCCACACGACGGGGTGCCCGATCATTCGCAGCCCCGCCAGCGCGCGGTCGGTGAGGGGCGCGAGCCGGCGCAGCGCGGCGACCCGGCCCCACAAGCCGAGCGTGAGCCCGAAGCAGAGCACCGAGAGCAGCCCGGCGAGGACGTCACGAGTCGACCACGCGTGATAGCGCAGCGTGTACTCGCCGTCGGTGACGTCTGCCGCGATGAGGGTGGGCTCGCTGCCATCGTCTCCCTGCGCTTTCCCGCCGCGGAAGACCCCCGCGTGGCGGTCCGCCTGCGTTGCGCCCGGCCCGAAGCCGGTCGCGGGAACCTCGATCCACTCGATCTCGCCCTGGGAGCCGGTCAGCGTCCAGCGCGGAAAGCCTGCGACGCCAAAGACCAGTCGCGTCGGGCCGTCGGTCTGCGAGACGCGGACGCGCACGAGCCCAGCGTCGACGTCGTCTTCGAGCACCTCGACCCGGCCTTCACCGTGAAGCTGCGCGACGGCGGTGTTCGACCAGCTCGGGCGCTCGGTCACCGCGAGCATGCCGAAGCGTGCCACTTCGTTGCGGCGCTTTCGCTGCCCGCGGCGCAGCTCGTACCGAACCTGCGCGCGGTCGAGCAGGTCGGTCGGGCCCCGCTCGGGCTTGTGGACGAAGTTGTCGCCCGGCGTGAACCCGAGCTTGAACATTGGCACCCCGTCGGTGAAGACGGGGCCGTCCATGAACCAGTGAAGGTTGCGCTGGTCGTGGACGACCATCCGGTAGTCCCGCTCGCGGCCGCGCCACTGCTCGCCCATCCACGCGTAGAGGGCCTGCACGTCGGCGTCCATCTCGGGCAGCCGTGGAATCCGGACCTGCTGGATGTCGGGGACGGGGTTCTTCGCCAGCTCCTCGCGCTGCTCGGGCACGATGCGGCCGAGGGCTCCCAGGGCCAGCAGCCCCGCCACGGCTGCGGCGACGCGCGGACCCGGGGTACCAAGGCGCCAGAGCCGACGCGCAAGCTCGACCAGGCCGCCGACCAGGGCGCCGGCCATCAGGAACAGGCCCGGCTTTGCGGCGGTGAGGAAGCGCTGGTACTGCAGGTGCGTGAAGCCCTCGCTGACGAGGTCGAGGCGGAATGTCCACGGAATGTCCCGCGTGGACATGAGCCAAAGGCCGATCGTGATCACGGCGAAGGCCCGGGCCGCTCGGTTGCCGACCAGCGCAACGAGCACCAGCCCGCCGGTCGCGCAGAACCCCGCGGTGGGTGGCATCGACTGCGCCCAGCGGCCTTCGAGCCCCCGCTTCATGAGCACGTCGAAGGACTGCCAGAGCCAGCCGTAGCTGGCCATCCAGGCGCGGTGCTCGAGCATCGGTACGATCCACCACGCCGCGAGCCCGAGGCCGAGGACGGCCGCCAAGGCGCCCCGAGCGGTGCTTTGGCGCAGTCGGGTCGTGCTGCCGAGTCCGCTGACGAACACGGCGGTGGGTCCTGCCAGCGCCAGGACGGCCATCGACATCGGGTGTGCGAGCAGGGCGGCGCCCATGGCCGCCGCGGCGCCCGCGATGCGGCGGCGAACCTGCGCCGGACTCGCTGCATCCGGCAGTCCCACCAGCTCCGCGAGCGCCAGCCACGTGAAGCTGGTGGCCAAGGCCTGCGGCCAGACGCCGAAGTAGACCGTGTAGATGAAGCCGCCTTCGCGGTAGGAGCCGACGTCGACCAGCGCGAGCGTGGCGGCGACGAGTCCGGGCACGACGCCCCAACCCATGGCCCGGCCAGCGCGCAGCAGCACCCAGCCCTGCGTGAGCACCACGAGGGTGAAGCCCAACGCGTAGGCCGTGGGCCAGTCGAGCAGCCCGAATGAGCCGACCCGCACGCCGATGATCATCAGGTCACCCAGCACCGGGTACAGCTCGCCGACCGACGTGCCGAAGAACCACACGGGCGACCAACCCCGCAGGTTGCCCGAGGCGAGCTCCTGCGCCCACATCCACGTGCGGGTGAGGTGAACGGTGTGGTCGGCCGACAGCGGCATCACGCCGCGGGGAATCGGCCACAGGACGGCGAGCCCGATGGCGGTCACCACCAGCGCCGGCAGCACGCGCTGCCACAGCGGGGTCTCAGCGTCGGGGAGCACCGAGCAGCATCGTCCAGGGAAGGGGCGTGCGCCGCTGGAGGATCGAGAGCTGGCTGCTCGCCAGTCGCTCCAGACCGCGTCGCGAGAAGTGCTGCACGTGCCCGGGGGTGTTGCCCAGATCGAGCAGATACTTGCCGCGCGCCATGTTCATCGCGCGCCACACCGGCTCCCACGGGGTCGACAGCAGCACGTGGTGCTTGGCGACGCGCGCGACTTCCTTCAGGCCGGCAGCGGGGTCGTCGAGGTGCTCGAGGACTTCGCAGCACACGACCAGGTCGAAGGCATCGTCCGGATAGGGCAGGGCGTAGACGTCGGCGCGACGGGCGGTGAGCGGCAGGGGAAGGTCGTCGGGGACCTGCCGAATGTCGACGTCGGTGATCTCGAACCGATCGGGGGCGGGTGCCGAGGCGAGCAGCGCCTGAGCAAGGTGCCCTTCGCCGCAGCCCACCTCGAGCACGCTCGTCGCCGCAGCGTGGCGGTACAGCGACGTCGCGCCGTCCATGAAGCCCCGCATCAGCGCGCGGGCGATGGGGTTCTTGGTGCCGTACTTGTCGTAGTGGTTGCCGACGACGTTGCCACTGGCTGCGCTCATGATGCGGTCTCCTTCGAGGCGGCCCACGCCGCGGCGCCCGTGCTCTCGATGCCTTCGACCGCGCCATCGGTGCCGCCGAGCTGCGCGTCGAGTCGTCGGACTCGCTGCAGCAGCTCCTCGGTGAGCCGGCGGTTGCTGGCGAGCAGGTCACCCAGCAGCGCCATCAAGCCGACCAGGAACGAGAGGATCAGCGAGCCCACGCCGACGAGCAGCGACTGCACGTGGCCGCTGTAGTCGGGGTTCTGCAGGTAGAGGTACGCGAACCGTCCGCCGAGGAACAGGCCAAACAGCAGCAGCAGCAGCGCGATCAACCCGAAGGTCTGCACGGGCCAGTACATGTTGTACGCGCGCAGGATCACCGCGCCGTTTCGGCGCAGGTACTCGGGGATCGAGCTGAACAGCCGCGACTCCCGGGTCTTGGGGTTGGTGGTGATCGCCACGTTTTCGAGCACCAAGCCGGCGTGTCCAGCCTGGATGATCGTCTCGAGCGTGTACGTGAAGCGGTTGTGGACGAACAGGTTGTAGGCGGCGCGGCGGTTCATCGCCCGGAAGCCGCTGGTCGAGTCGGCGACCGGCGTCCCCGAGGCACGGCGAACCATGCGCGAGCCCCACCGCTGCAGGATTTTCTTCAGCACCGAGAAGTGCTCGATCGTGTCGGTCTGGCGGTCGCCGATCACCACGTCGGCGCGGCCGGCCACGATGGGCTCGACCAGGCGCGCGATGTCCGAGCCTTTGTATTGATTGTCGGCGTCGGTGTTGACGATGATGTCTGCGCCCAGGCGGAGGCTCGCGTCGAGGCCGGCCATGTGGGCTGCCGACAGTCCGCGGTTTCGAGGGAAGCGTACGATGTGGTGGACCCCGAGCGCTCGGGCGACCGCGTCGGTGCCGTCGGTGCTGCCGTCGTCGATCACCAGCACCTCGATCGCGTCGATGCCCTCGATCGAGCGAGGCAGGTCCGCAAACGTGCCGCCCAGGTGCTCTCGCTCGTTGAGGCACGGGATCTGGATCAGCAGCTTCACCAGCGGCCGTTGTACCAAGCGGGGGCGAACACGGTCCAGGCGCCCGGCGTGGGCCGTCGATCCGCAGTAAACTCCGCGCATCGAGGCTTCGAGCACCAGGGCCAGCCCACAGCGTCTGCGCGTCGAGCCGCTGGCGTGGGTGCTGCTGCTGGCCGCGCTGGCGGCCTTCTTCGTGCAGCTGCGCGCGTGGAGCTTCTTGTGTGACGACGCGTTCATCTCATTTCGGTATGCCGACCACCTGGGGCGGTACGGCATGCCGGTCTTCAACGTCGGCGTGGAGCCGCCCGAGTTCGTCGAGGGCTACACGAACTTCTCGTGGGTGCTGCTGCTGGGGCTGGGCGTCGCGGTCGGGGTGTCGCCGCCCACGCTGGCGCCGTTGCTGACCGGCGCGTCGATGCTGGCCGTGCTCGTCCTGTCGGTGCTGCTGGTCCGCAGCCTTCGACCCGAAGCCTCTGCGTCGCTCGAGCCGCTGGACCTGGCGCCCGCGCTGCTGCTGGTCGCCATGCCCGAGGCGATGGTCTGGAGCGGGGGCGGGCTCGAGACCGCGTTCGCAGCGGCGGTGGTGCTGGGCGCGATGCTGAGCTGGCAGCGAGGCGCGCTACGGCGTGCGGCAGGCCTGGCTGCGCTTGCCGGACTCACGCGCCCGGACGCGCTGCTGCCCATCGCGCTGTTCGGCCTGGGCTGGCTGCTCGCGCAGGCGCCCGCGGTCATCCGAACTCGCCGTGCGCCCAAGATCCCGTGGCGCCGCGTTGGCGTTGCGGCGACCGTGTTCGCAGTGCCGCTGCTGCTTCACCTGCTGTGGCGTCGCAGCTACTACGGCGCGTGGGTGCCCAACACCTGGCCGATCAAGGCGCACGGCATGCTGCTACGCGACACGTACGGGCAGGCGTACGTGCAGGCCTGGATCGACAACGTCCACCTGGCGTGGTGGACACCGGTCATCCTCGGGCTGCGTCCGCGTCACGCGGTGGTGGTGCTGCCGGTCGCCGGGGTCGTGACCTACGGCTGGTGGGTCGGCGGCGACTTCATGGCGTACTCGCGCTTCTACGTCGTGGCGACGGCGCTGCTCGCCGTGCTCGCGGGGTGGGTTCTGGCCGACGCGTGCGTGTGGCTGAAGCGTCGCGTGGCCGCGGCACCTTGGGCTGGTCTGGCGCTGGTGTGCTTGTGCGCCGGCCTGCTCGGTCGCGACGCGAAAGCGCGGCACGCCCACGACGTCGCGCGCGGTGGCAAGTGGATCGACGGCCGCTGGGAGGGCGTCGTCGCCATGGATCAGTTCGCCAAGGTCGGTCTTGCTGCCGGCCAATGGATGCGGGGCAACCTGCCGCCCGACACGCTGATCACCGTCGGGGCTGCGGGCGCGGTGCCCTACGGTGCCGGCCTGCCCACGCTCGATGCGTACGGCCTGGTCGACCCGGTCATCGCGACGCTGCCCGAGGCTGGCCCCTATACCGGCAAGGGCGCACGGCCCGGTCACCAGCTGCAAGCCCCGCGGGACTATGTGCTTTCACGGGACCCGGACCTGCTGTGTCACGTGGGCTATCGCGGCCCGAGAAAGCCGCCGGAGCGACGACCACCCCGCGGGTACGGCCGCGCGTATCGCTGGGCCTGCATCGACCTGCCGGCGATCGAAGACGAGCACGCCGAGGGTGGTGAGCTGCCCGCGGGGGTGTACTGCTGCAGGCGGCCTGCCGATCGCGTGGTGGGGCCGTTCGGCGCGGAGGCCCCGTGAACGCGCTGCAGCGCATGCTCGTCGTCGTGGGCGCGGCGGCGGTGCTCGTCGTGCTTGCGGCGATGGTGCTGCGGGTCGGGTTTCCGCTCGAGCTCGAGTGGATGGAGGGCGGCGTCCTGCACCAAGCCCACCGCTTCGCGAACGGCCAGGCGCTGTACCCCCAGCCCGGTCGCGACTTCGTCCCGTTCCTCTATACGCCCGGCTTTGCGGTCCTGCTCGGCAGCCTCGGCAAGGTCTTCGGCCTTTCGTATGCGCTGGGGCGCGTGATCAGCATCGTGTCGTGCGTGGCGATCGGCTGGGCGATCTGGACGGCGGTCGGCACCGCGTCGCGCCCGGTCGGGCATCGCGTCGCGGCGATCGGGTTGTTCGCGAGCGGCTACGTCTTCACCTTTCGCTGGCTGGACCTTGCGCGTCCCGACACGATGAGCATGGCGCTCATCCTGTGGGCGCTGGTGCTGCTGCGTCGCAGCCGGGGTCGCCACAAGACGGCCATCGCCGCGGGGCTGCTCATGGCGCTGGCGTTTTGGACCAAGCAGACCGCGGCCACGTTCGTGATCGCCTCGGGGATCGGTGCGCTGTGGGTCGCCCCGCGACAGGCGGTGAGCTACGCGGTGACGATCGCCATCGTCGATGGCGGTGGCGTACTGCTGGGCAACGCGGTCACCGATGGCCTGCTGTGGCACTACATCTACGAGCTTCACCAGACCCACGCGTTCAACCAGGAGCGCTTCGAGAAGAAGACGTGGGGCATGTTCCTGCACGCGGGCCCGTTCGTGCTGCTTGCGCTGCTCGTCGGCCTTGCGCAGGTGGGGCGCCAGCTACGGGCGGCCGCTCCCGACCAGCGACGTGCGATGAGCACCGACGCGGTCTACTGGGCGCTGATGGCCGTCACGGGGCTGTTGGTCAGCGCGCTGGGATATTCGACGCAGTGGGCCGAGCCGAACGCGTTCATTCCTGGCGTGCTGATGGGGGCCATCGTCGTGGGCGTTGTGTTCCCCGAGCGAGGGCCCTGGGGCGGCGTCGCGGCGGCGTTGGTCACGGCGCAGATCCTCTTCTCGCTTGCGGTCGAGCCGATGTACCAGCCGCTGCAGTCCAAGGGCTGGAGCCTCGCGACGCTGCGCCAAAGCTACGCGTGGCAGCGGCTTGGGCGGACGGTTCCGTCGGGCCAACAGCGCGCCAACGCGGCGGCGCTTCGGGTCGAAATCGAGGCCGAGCCGGCGGCACTGCTCGCGATCCAGCGGCCGTGGTGGAACGTGCTCGCGGGGCATGAACCGCACGTGGGCAGCATGGGCATCACCGACGTGCTGCCCGAAGACCGCAAGGACATCCAGGCGGCGCTGCGGGCCGAGCTGCGGGAGGGAGGATTCGGTTCGGTGTGGCTCGAGGGCGAGCCGCCGCGCTGGATGAGCCGCGCGCTGCGGGACTACACCGTGCGACGGCGTCTGCACGGCGAGGACCGCATCCGCCCCCTGTCGGGCTACATGTCCGAAGCAGGCATGGTCACGCCGTATCGTGCCGACCAGCTGTGGCTCGCGCCCGCCGGTCCGCGGCCGATGCCCGAGGGCACGATCGTGGTCGCCGACTTCGAGTCTGGGACGAGCGATGACTTCACGCCCACGGGCGCGGCGTTCGGCCGACGTGCCATGCGCGGCACCGGTTCTTCGCTCCCGCCCGTGGGTCCGCTTGGCGGCCTGTATCTCTACGGGAGCGTCGGTCGCCGCGGGCAGCTGGCCGCCACGGGCACGGCTCGCTCGGCCCCGTTCTCGCTCCCGAAGTCCGGGTCCGTACGGCTGCTGCTCGGCTCGACCGGCCGCGTCGACGCCCTCCGTGCCGCGCTCGTCGATACCGAAGACCCCACGCGCCGCGTCGAGCTCGAGATCCCCCGCGGTCGACTGCAGCTGCACCCGGTGCGCTGGGACGTCGAGGACGCCTGGGCGGGCCGGTCCGTCGTACTCGAGCTGCGGGACGACGCGAAGAAGGCGGCGGTGTTCGTCGATGACGTCTGGGTCGTGCCGGGACCCTGACGAACCGCCTTTCTAGGCCCCCGTCGAAGCCGCTTCGAACCAAGCAAAAACGCCACCCCGGGGGGTGGCGCGTTCGCGTCCTGCCGCCAAAGCGGAGGTGTACGGCTAGTACCGGACGCGGACCACGTCGCGCGTCAGGTGGACGCGCTTCTTGCCCCCGCAGGGGTAGGCGACTTCCATCTCGAAGCTGGTGCCCGGCTCACCGCGGATCGCCGACGCCCAGTTCTCAATCGTGTGCGGGCGCTCGCCATCGATGCGAAGCAGGCGTGCTCCGGGGACGATTTTGCCGTCGGCGGGCGACCCCTTGATGACGCGGGTGACGATGACGTGACCGCGCTCTCGCTCGATGACCACTCCGACGCCGCTGTACGTGTACGCGCGGGCGACTTGGTGCTGCGCGCCGCACTGCGTGGCGGCCATGCGGTACATCACGGCTGCAGACGTGGCGACGGAGCCCGCCAAGACGATGGAGCCGAGAACGACGCGGCGAGCGAATCGCCAGCGGTTGATGGAGTTGCGGGTTTCGCGAGAGCTCATGTTGATCTTCCGGACGCGTGGAGCCGAACGACGCCGCCGTTCGACACAGCTCCGTCATTCTTCCACATGGCTGCTGGAGTTGCCACCCCCACGACGTCGCAAAATCGTCAACGGTTCCGGCGCTTTCCGCGACCTGGAGATCGCATGGGACGCCGCCGGGATGCGCGGGATCATCGCGGGCCGCATTGCGCGTTCGGCGGTCCTGCGGCTTCCTCGACCCTGAGCCCGTTCTGCGTTATTTCGGCGGGCCCTCGAACCGGGATAGCGTCTTCACCATGACCCGACGTCCAGCGGTCACGCCCCTCCTTCTCGCCGCCCTTCTGTGGGGCGGATGTGACAAGAGCACCCCGCCCGCAGCCGTCAGCGCGGCCGAAACGGCGACCCCCGAGCCTGCCGCGGCCCCCGAGGCTCCGGCCGAGCCCGCGGCCGAGGCCGAGGACGCCAAGCCTGCGTCCAAGCCTGCCGAGGAGCCCACCCTGGCGGCGGCAGCGGTCGACGCCAAGGCCCTGGCTGCGGCGGACGCGGCCGAGCCGTCTGAGGAGCAACCCGCCGACGAGCCCGCCGAGCTCCCGACCTACAAGGTTCTGATCCTCGGCGACAGCTTGATCGCGACCGGATTTGGCGCCCTGCTCGAGAAGCGCCTCGACGCGCACCCCCAGGTCACGGCCTACCGCCGAGGCAAGAGCGCCTCGGGCCTCGCGCGGCCGGACTTCTTCGACTGGATGGCCGAGGGCAAGCGGCAGGTCGACCTGCGCAAGCCGGACCTCGTGGTCGTCGTGATGGGCGGCAACGACGGGCAAGACTTGACCCGCCGGAAGAAAAGCGAAGGCCGACGCGTCCCCTGGAAGCATGAGGACTGGCCGGCCAAATACCGGGAACGGATGGACAGCTTCCTCGCTCAGGTCTCCGCGCCCGAGCGCGACATCCTGTGGCTCAGCCTGCCGACCATGGGCCTGCGCAGCCTCGAGAAGAAGCTCGTGCTCATTCGCGATGTGCAGAAGACCGCCGTCGACGAGCATGAAAACGCGACCTACGTCGACACCGCGCCCTTCGTCTCGACCGACGACGGCGGCATGCTTACGCACGCCGAGGTCGGAGCGAAAAAGAAGAAGAAGGCCATTCGCGCCGACGACAAGATCCACTTCACGATGGCGGGCAGCCAGTACTTCGCCGACGCGATGTACCCCAAGGTCCTCGACGCGCTGGAGCTCTCCGATGCCGAGCCCGCGCCGGCCGAATAGGACCGCTTCGAACATTTCGAACGCGGGTCCGTCTGAATTGAGCGTGACCCTCGGAGGCCTCGCTTGAAGCACGCCTGGACGTGCGGGCTGCTCGTGCTGCTCGGCACGGGCTGCGCGTCGCCGGGCGCGTGGGCCCGCGTGGCAACGCGCCCCGACGCGGGTGGGGCAGAGTTCTCCGCCGCCGCCGGGGACGACGCCGAAGAGCGCACGTGGGTGAAACATAAGGTCGTGCCGCGCGAGCGCCTCGAGGACATCGAGGCCCGCTACGGCGTCAGTCGCAAAGAGCTCGTTCGGTGGAACAAGCGGCTGAAGACCAAGCAGTGGATCTACGCGGGCCAGACCCTCAAGATCAAAGCGCGTCGCGTCCCGCCCCCACGCGAGAAGATCACGTACGTCGTCAAAAAGGGCGACCGCTGGCTGAAGATCGCCGAGAGGTTCAACGTTCGCGAGAGCGACCTTCGGTACTGGAACCGCAAGGTCCCGCGAGCGTTCCGCGTTGGGCAGAAGCTCGTCGTCTACACCAACCCGATGGAGCTCGAGGCGCCGCCGGGTGAAGAAGACGCCGGCCCGACCAAGGCGCCCCCGTCGCTCAAGATCCGCAGCACCGGTCTCTCGGTGGGCAAGCCCAACCGCGGTCGGATCCAAAACGGCGTGCAGCTTCCGAAGAGCGAGTACTACACGCTGCGGGATCCCGACCGCTCGTATGGATCGAGCCACGCCGTGCGGGTCGTCCATGACTCCATCGCCTCGTTCCGCGTCGAGACCGGCTACAAGGGCGAGATCAAGATCGCCGACATGAGCAAGCGTGGCGGCGGGCGCTTGAACCCGCACCGCTCGCACCAAAGCGGTCGCGACATCGACATCCGCCTGCCCAAGCGCAAGGGCGTGGCCAAGGGCGACACCAGCATCTCCGCCATCGACTGGGACCTGTCCTGGGCCTTGGTGAAGGCCTTCATCGACTCCGGCGAGATCGAGTACATCTTCCTCGTCACCGCCCGTCAGAAGGCGCTGCGCAAGGCCGCCAAGCGGGCGGGCGCGAGCGACGAAGAGGTCGCCAAGGCGATCCAGTACCCGAGCAAGCGCGGCACGAACAAAGGCATCGTTCGCCACGCGAAGGGGCACACGATGCACATCCACATTCGGATCAAGTGCGCCGAGAGCAACGCTCGCTGCGTGAGTTATTAGCCTTAAGGGAAACCTCTCGGTTTCCCTCGCTGCGGGGGCGGAGCCCCCTTCGCACACCCGTTTTGGTCGTTAAGGGAAACCTCTCGGTTTCCCTCGCTGCGGGGGCGAAGCCCCCTCCGCTTCACCCGTTTT
>JBCCQM010000180.1:0-16930 GCA_039024335.1 Myxococcota bacterium | reverse complement strand
GGCTCGCCCCGCAACGCCGACGGACGCACCCACCCCGAGCTCCAGCGGCCGACGTCGCCGAACCAGCGCGGGCTCAGGGTCAGGTTCGGCTTTGGGTTCAGGCTCGGGCTCGGGTTCGAGATCAGGCGCGGGCGCGGGCGCGGGCGCAGGCTCGGGTTCGAGCTCAGGCTCAGGCTCAGGCTCGGGCATGCGCGTCGCAACTTCGACCGGGTCCAACGCTACGGTGACGACCAGTGCTGCCGCGCGCGCAATTACGGCGCAGTCGGTGGCCTCCAGCGCGCGTACCTGCGTGGTCCCGTTCGTCCGCAGCGTCAGCGCCAGCGCGAACCCTGCCTCGGTCCGCGACACCGCAGCCTCAGCCCGCAGCGCGGCCTCATCCGCCGACGCCACGACCTGCACGCCCGACAGCGTCTCCACGGATTGACCCACCGCCGCGGCATCCGGGCAGCCTTCGGGCGCCTGCCAGTCCAATGCGACGCGCGGCGACGCCGGCTGGGCAAGGCCGACGAAGAGGGCCAACGAAGAAATCGACAGGGGCACTGCACTTTGCGTGATATCCGGAGTTGGGCGCGGCCACAAACCCAGCAGAGATTGACCGATGCTTATCCATAGCCTCCGTATCCCCGCCCTGTGCTGTGCCCTGCTCGCCCTCGCGGCCTGTGACAAAGAAGAATCCCTCGGCGACGTCGACAGCGACTCCGCGGGCGAATCTGGGTCCACGTGCCCAACCGACGCCATGGAGTGCCCCGACGGCAGCTTCGTGGGCCGCTCCGGCCCTGAGTGCGCATTCGACCCCTGCCCCGGCGAATCGGACTCCGAATCCACCACCGGGGTCGACTGCCCAGCCGACGCCATGGAGTGCCCCGATGGCACCGTCGTGGGTCGCTCCGGTCCCGACTGTGAATTCGACCCTTGCCCCGGGGACACCGACGGCGGTTCCACTGGCGACGATGCCTCCAGCTCCGGCGGCGACGACCTGATCTGCCCGCCGAGTGCCGCGTATCACGAGGCTGCAACCTGCCCAACCAAGGAGGGCGCTCCGTTCCTGATCGAACCTGGCTGCTATCAGGACTGCGACCCAGGCGCGCCCATTTGCGACGACGCTTCGACGTGCCTCGTGGTCGAGACGAACCCCTGCATCTGCGACGGACAAATGGATTGCTGTGCAGCCTGTGCATCCGAGACCGCGCTTTGCATTCCGGTTTCCATCGGCGAAGCCTGCGATGCGGTCGTCGGCGCCGCCTTCGAGTCGGTCGACGAACTCGAATGTGGAATCACGCCCGACGGCATCAACACGTGCAACTGGACGCTGAGTTTCAGCGCGGACGGTCAGTACGCATGGACCTATTCCGATGTTGGAGAGGGTGGTGGATACGCCTGCAAGGATGGCCTCATCATCCTGGACAACAACCCAGGCTTCAGCGCGAGCTACGATCCGAACAGCGGCACCCTGACTTGGGATGGCGTCGACTACGTGGCGGCGCGCTAGCGACCGGGCCGCGAGTCCCCAGCCGCCGATCAGTGGACCAAGTGCGGCTGCAGCTCCTCGGCGGTGACGAACGTCTTGACGACGTAGCCCGCTTCGGGGAGCTGGCCGTGCGAGAACGACTCCGCGTCGTCGGGGCGCAGGCTCCACAGCACCACCCACGGCAGCGCACTCGCACCGAGTCGGCGCTGCAGTGACTCTGCAGCGGGCGTCGTCTCGGTCACGTCGAGACGCGCCAGCACCCAGTCCTGCGCGAGCACCCTCGCCACCGCGGGGTCGGTGAACGTCTTGTCTTCGAGCTCGCGGCATGGCTTGCACCACGCGGCCCGGACGTCGAGCATCAAGCCCTTGTTGGCCTTGTGCGCGTCGGCAGCGAGCGTGGAGAGCTCGTCGATCGAGGCGATGTCGTTCCAAACCAGCGCCGATGCTTCGGCCGCCGACGCGTCCGCAGGCTGCTCGGGCTCTTCGGGCGGGCGGGTGCAGCCGAGAAGCAGCATCAGGGGCCAAGCGCGTCGCATAGGGCGCAACGTCTCGCCTCGTAGACTGCCGCGCAACCCTCAAACCGCAGGCTGCTGGCGCGGGCGGACGGAATCGGTCAGTCTGCGCGACGTCGATGACCAACCTGGGGGAGATCTACGCGATCGGCACCGCGCTGTGCTGGGTCGGCACGGCGGTGATGTTCACCGCCGCCGGCGAGCGCATCGGCTCGATGGTGGTGAACTTCCTGCGCATGGTGATGGCGCTGGCGATGCTGCTTGTCGTCAACCAGGTCACGCGCGGGATGGCGGTGCCGCTCGACGCGACGGCGCACGCGTGGACGTGGCTGTCCGTCTCCGGCCTCATCGGCTTCACGTTCGGGGACCTCTGCCTGTTCCGAGCCTTCCTGCTGATCGGCCCCCGGCTGGGCACGCTGCTGATGTCGTTCGCGCCGCCGCTGACCGCTGCGATCGGCTACGCGTTCCTCGGCGAGCGTCTCGGGCCCTGGCAGCTGCTCGGCATGGGCCTCACGCTCGCCGGCGTGGTCTGGGCCGTGCTCGACCGCAGCCCGACCCCGACCACCGACGTCACGCCCGCGCAGCGCCGCCAGGGCCTGGTGCTCGGATTCTGTGGCGCGCTCGGGCAGGCGGTGGGACTGGTGCTCTCGAAGTACGGCATGGGCGACTTCGACGCGCTCGCCGCCAACGTCATCCGCGTCAACGCGGGCATGCTCGGGTTTGGGCTGCTGTTCTTCATCATCGGCTGGTGGCCGCGCGTCCGTGAGGGCCTTCGCAACCGCCGCGCGCTGGCGTTCACGGCCGGCGGTGCGTTTGCGGGGCCCTTCCTCGGCGTGACGCTGTCACTCCTGTCGGTGCAGAACACCGAAGCCGGCGTCGCCGCGAGCATCATGGGGACGACGCCCGTGCTCATCATTCCCTACGCCGTGTTCGTCGGCGGTGAGCGGGTGAGCCTGGGCGGCATCCTCGGTGCACTCGTGGCGGTCGGCGGCGTCGCCCTGCTCTTCTTGGCTCCGAGCTGAGCGTAGCCGGCCCGCGCGCCTGTCATCGAAGGGTCACGGAATGACCATGGAATGCTGCGGTCGAACTTTTTTCGACTGTGCCTAGACCCATCCGAACCCATCCGCGTTGGCAGTCCCCGAGCCGCTCGGAGCGGCCGGAGACACGACGATGCGACCAACGAATGCGTTTTCCAAGCTGGGTATGATGGCGATGCTGTGCGGCGCGGTTCTGAGCGGAGCCTGCGACGACGCCGCGCCCCAAGAGTCGAGCGCAAAGGTCGGGACCGCCGCGGCCGACAAGAAGGACGGCGCGATGGGTGGAGCCGACCGCTCGAACGACATGCCCTCCCGCTACGCGATCGAAGGCGCCCCCGAAGAGGAAGTTGCCGATGAGGTCGCGGCCGCGAGCGAGCCCGAACCCAAGGCGGAGCCCGCCCCGCCCCCAGCCGCCACGGCAGGAAAGCGCAAGGTCAACCTCGGCAGCAGCAGCGACGCGCTCGCGGGCCTGGGCGCACCGGCAGAAATGGCCGCCAAAGGCGACATGTCTTCGGTGGCAAGGCCCGCAAAGAAGCGCGGCGGGCGACCGGGCGGAGCCAAGGATAAGTGGGCCCGTGCCAAGCCGCGGTCCCAGCCCGCCCCCATGCCAGAGAAGGTCGCTCCTAAAGATCCCTCGGCCGGCGAAGGCTACGACCACGTCCCCGAGAACGACTTCATCGCCGTCGCGGACGACCCGCGCTCCACGTTCTCGATCGACGTCGACACCGCCGCCTACTCGAACGTGCGCCGCTTCCTGAACGACGGCACCATGCCGCCGCCCGAAGCCGTCCGCGCCGAGGAGCTGATCAACTACTTCAGCTACAACTACGAGTCGCCGATCGGCAGTGACCCCTTCTCGATCAACACCGAGGTCAGCGGCACGCCATGGAACGAGGACTCATTGCTGGTCTCGGTCGGCCTGCAGGGCCAGCGCATCGACATGAGCGAAGTCGGCCCGCGCAACCTCGTCTTCTTGCTCGACGTGTCGGGCTCGATGAACGCCTCCGACAAGCTGCCGCTGCTCAAGCAGGGCCTAGGCATGCTGGTGAACAACCTGCGCGACGACGACCGCGTCAGCATCGTGGTGTACGCAGGCGCCTCGGGCGTGGTCCTGGAGCCGACGATGGGCAACGACAAGCCCCGCATCATGGAGGCGCTCAACCGCCTCTCGGCCGGCGGCTCCACCAACGGCGGCCAGGGCATCAAGCTCGCCTACGAGATGGCGTCGAAGCACTTCGAGAAGGACGGCATCAATCGCGTCATCTTGGCCACCGACGGTGACTTCAACGTGGGCGTCACCAACCGTACCGAACTCACCGAGCTGATCGAGTCCAAGCGCAAGAGCGGCGTGTTCCTGTCGGTGCTTGGCTTCGGCACCGGCAACATGCAGGACAGCACGATGGAGATGCTCGCCGACAAGGGCAACGGCAACTACGCGTACATCGACTCCAAGGCCGAGGCGCGCAAGGTGCTGGTCGAAGAGGCCGGCGGCACGCTGGTGACCATCGCCAAGGACGTGAAAATCCAGGTCGAGTTCAACCCCGCCGAGGTCGAGAGCTACCGCCTGATCGGCTACGAGAACCGCAAGCTCGCCCATGCCGACTTCAACGACGACACCAAAGACGCCGGTGAGATCGGTGCGGGGCACTCGGTCACCGCGCTGTACGAAGTCACCCCGAAGGGCTCCAAGAAGGCCCGTTCGACCGACAAGCTCAAGTACCAAGACGACTCGAAGCTCTCGGCCGCCGCTGCCTCCGGTGAGCTGCTCACGGTGAAGGTTCGCTACAAGAAGCCCGACGGCAACAAGAGCAGGCTCATCACCACGCCGGTCACCAGCGACGACCGCGGCATCCGCAACACCTCCAAGGACTTCCGCTTTGCCGCCGCCGTCGCCCAGTTCGGCATGCTGCTGCGCCACAGCAAGCACAAGGGCACCGCCGACTACGACGCCGTCCTCGACCTCGCCAAGGACGCGCTCGGCTCCGACCCCCACGGCCACCGCAAGGCATTCTTGGAGCTGGTGAAAACCGCCAAGCGCCTGGATACGTCCAGCAGCGACGGCACGCTCGCACGCCGCCGCTAACCTCCTTTCACGTTGTCCAACCTCCGCGGGCGCCTGACCAGGACGGTCGGGCGCTCGTTTTTTGGTCAGAGCTCGCAGTCGTATCGGTCGAGGCGACGCGGGTCTTCCTCGATCTGGATCTGCGCCTCGACGGCGTCGAGATCCAGCGGGAGCGCCGCGGGACCTTCGCGATCGGCCGCCGCACGCTCCCACATCTGGATGTAGAGCTCCGCCGACGAGTAGAGCTGAGAGGTGTCGGCGCCCATCTGCTCGATGTCCCGGACGAGGTCGATCAGGAGCCCAGTGTGGGCGAGCCCGAGCTCGTCGAAGTCGGTCCCCAGTCGGGGCGCGGACGCGTCCTTCTCCTGCGCCTCAGCCTGGCAGACCCGCTCGCCGCGGAACGTGTCGGAGCAGGCGTCGGCACCGAACCGCGGACGGGCCTGCTGGATGAACCCGTTGAAGTCCGCGCCCAGGCCGATGTCGACGTCGAGCGCCTCACGTCCGAACTCGTACGCCTGCGCGAACGACCGCGACGATCCGGCGCAGGTGTTCTCCACCGCGCCGCCCTTGAAGGTGTGCGTGGCCTCGGGCCCCGTCCGCAGGCCGAACATGCCGCCGGTCTGCCGCACCATGTCGACCACCCAAGCCGGGCTGGCTTTTTCTTCGTAGCCCTTCTTTCCGCGCATGATGTCGCGGAAGTGCCCGTGCGAGATGTAGAAGGGGTAGTAGTCGCGCTCCTTGGACATCGCGAAGATGTCTTCCATGGCGCGCTCGGAGAAGTGCGCCACATCGACGAGCATGCCGCGGTCCATCATCTCCGCGACCAGCTCCACGCCATCGGGTCGCAGCCCCACGACGTTCTTGCAGGACTCGTCGACGTCGAAGCCGAGCGTGATGTCGTCCGTCGTGGCGCCGCAGTCCGTATCGACGTGGCAGTTGTCGGTGTACTGGGCGAGCTGGAAGATGACGTTGTGCAGCGCCGTCCCGGAGAACCTGTTGTCGAGCGAGTGCACCGGCTGCAGCGTGCGCACGCCGGCGTCGTAGAACGCCTCGAACGGCACCCGCCAGTCGTCGAACTCGTCCATGATGCGGTCGGCCTCGACGCTGAGCACCAGCGCGAGCTTGCCCTCGTTGATGATGCGCCGCGCCTCGTCGGGTGAGGTGGCGATCTCCGCCCAGTCGACCCGGTCCGCGAACGCGCGCGCGGCCTCGAGCTGCACCATCACGTCGTCGAACTCGGAGCACTGCGGGCGCGCCCGGTTCTCTTCGGGGAGCGCGTTGCACAGCCAGCCCATGCTGACGGCGGAGATGACCTCCAGACGCAGGCCGGCACGCCACGCGTCTTCGAGTTGTCCCTCCCAGGCTTGCTGGTGCGCGATGGTGTCCCAGCGCGGCCAGCCCTCGAAACCTGGATAGCCCTGCGTTCGGTCCTCGTGCCGACCGGTGTCGCCGTCGGTCCCGCGGATCTTCCCGATCTGCTCGCTGACGATGCCGCCGCCGGCGAGCAGCATTCCGCCGGCGAGCGGGACCCGCCACGCCAACTCGAACAGGCTCATGCCCTCGCAGGTGCCAGGGGTGAGGATGCCGGTGAGGTCGTCCCGCAGGATTGCGTGGTCGTGTCCGCCGTCGCAGGGCGCCAGCGCGGACGAAGCCTCGCCGGCGTGCGTGCCGTGCAGCCACGCCCCACCGAACGCGTGCTCTCCGAACATGTGCAGGTGCAGGTCGGCCACGCCCGTGACCGGCTCGGTCCCCTTGGCGTCGTCGGCTTTTCCACCCACCGTGGCACCGTTCGCGGCCTCATCGCCGGACTCCGCAGGCGCGCACGCAGCTACGGCCAACGCGATCGACAGGAGCTTCGAGTGTCGCATCCAAACCTACATTCTCTAAATTCCGGCTGGCCGTCGACTCGCGCCGCAGAATCCCGCTCAGCACCCGTAGTTTGGCGAGAGAGCCCAATCGTTCGTCCTGAGGCTCGCGTACTCTCAGAAACACGGCAAATATCCGTTTTAAAAGCGCGGAACCGGCGGTTACGGCGACGTGAGGTCCTCGCGTCAGACGGCGAGGTGCCGGGCGTACTCTCCCAAGCGATGGCTATCCGACTCGGCGACACCGCCCCCGACTTCGAAGCACCCAGCACCGAAGGCACGATCAAGTTCCACGAATGGCTCGGTGATTCGTGGGGAATTCTGTTCTCGCACCCGAAGGACTTCACCCCCGTGTGCACGACGGAGCTGGGCATGGTCGCCAAGCTCAAGCCCGAGTTCGACAAGCGCAACGTCAAGGCGATCGGGCTCTCCGTCGACAGCGTCGACGACCACAACAAGTGGAAGGGCGACATCGAAGAGACCCAGGGCGCGGCGCTCAACTACCCGCTGCTCGGCGACCCCGAGCGCACGGTCGCCAACCTCTACGACATGATCCACCCCAACGCGGACAACACCCTCACCGTCCGCTCGGTGTTCATCATCGGCCCCGACAAGAAGGTCAAGCTTACGCTCACCTATCCCGCGAGCACGGGCCGCAACTTCGACGAAATCCTCCGCGTCATCGACTCCCTCCAGCTCACCGCCGACCACAAGGTCGCCACGCCGGTGAACTGGAAAGACGGCGACGACTGCATCGTCGTACCCTCGATCTCCACCGAGGACGCGAAGGTCCAGTTCCCCAAGGGCGTCACCGAGGTGAAGCCGTACCTGCGCACCACGCCGCAGCCGAACAAGTAGCGCCGACGCGGCTCGCGAGGACGGAGGTGGTACCGTCCTCGCCGATGGCCGAAGACTTCGCCCTGCTCGACGCGTGGTGCGACGGCGATCGTCGAGCCGGCGACGCGCTCGTGCGCACGCACTTCGCGGCGGTGCATCGGTTCTTCCGCAACAAGGCATGGGACGACGCCGAGGACCTGGCACAGACCACGCTGCTTCGCTGCGTCGTGATGCGGGACCGGTTCGAGCGACGAAGCTCGTTCCGCACCTTTTTGTTCTCGGTCGCTCGCCACGTCCTCTTCGAGCACTACCGCCGAAAGGCGGGAACCCAGGCATTCGACCCCATCGACAGCGCCGTCGCCGACGTCGACCCGAGCCCCTCGCAGATCGTCTCCGAGTTCGAGTGGCAGCGCGCGTTCCTCACCGCGCTGCGACAGATCCCCGCCGAGTCGCAGATGGTGCTGGAGCTGTACTACTGGGAAGGGATGGGCACCCAGGAGATCGCCGAGGTGGTGGGCGTGCCGCGGGGGACGGTGAAGTCTCGCCTGCATCAGGCCCGAAAGCGGCTCGCCGAGCGGTGTCGGGCCGCCAGCGTGGACCTCACCAAGACGATCCAGATGCCGGGATGGGCCCGCGATCTCGAGCCTGAGACCGCCTGAGCGGCTTTTTTCGGGAATTCGATCTTTTTCGTGAACCGCTGCGGGGTCCTGGTCACGACCCGAGCATGCCCATCAAGACGGACGCCTTCGCTTCTGCTTCCTCCCCCCTTCGCGCCCTGACCCTCTGCGCATTCGCGGGCCTCGCTGCAGGCTGCTTCTCGCCCCCTGATTCGGCCCTCGACGAGGACGAGGCGGACAACCCCGAGGAAACGACCGCGGCCGAAACCTCAGCGGGGGACCCGAGCGACGCCGGAGGTACGACCGGCGCGCCCGATCCGGACGACCCCGACGCGTCCGAGACCACCGATGACGGCGACGGCCCGGACGACCCCGACACGACCACCGGAGAGGACGACCCCGGCGACGAGACCTCGGACGACGAGACCTCGGGCGATGAAACCTCCGGCGATCAAACCTCCGGCGATCAAACCTCCGGCACGCCGGGCGACATTCCGAGCATCCTCGACATCTCGCCCGCCGACGGCGAAGCGGGCGTGTATGCCGACAGCACGATCACGATCCAGTTCAGCGAACCGATGGACCAGGCGGCAACCCAGGCCGCATACCAGTCGGCCGATCTCCCTGCGGCTGCCGTCACGTTCGACTGGAACGCCGCTGGCGACACGTTGACCATCACACCCAACGCGCCCCTGGACTACGCGGAGGGCACCAGCCCGGCCAGCACCGACGCGCTGCCTTACACGTTCACCATTTCGACCGCGGCGGAGTCCGAGCTCGGCGAGGGACTGCCCGACGACACCGAGGTCACCTTCACAACGCTGCGGCGCCTCTCTGAGAGCTTCGAAGACGACCCGAACCTCTCCGGCCGCGTGCGTGACCTTGCCGGCGCGACGCTGCTCGCAGGCTCGTACCTGCTGGGCGACAACACCAACAACGACGTCGCGCGGGGCTTCGTCACCTTCGACATCGCGTCGATCGCAGACGGAGCCGTCGAGATCGAAGACGCCACGCTGCACGCCCGCTGGTCGCAGCAGGTCGGAAATCCGTTCGTCGACCTGGGCGCGGTGCTGTACCAGCACGTGCAGTACGACGCGTTCAACGACGCGCTGTTCGACGTTCCGGGCATTGGCTCGGCGGCCGGACTCTTCGGGACGGCAGCCGAGGACGAAGTGGACCGAGACGTCACCGACATCGCCCAAGCCGTGCTCGACGACGACGCGACGTACGAGCAGCGGGTGCAGTTTCGGATGCTCTGGTTCATCTCCGAGACCGACGGCGACTCCAGCAGCGACGGCGTGACGCTCATCGCCTCCGACCTGGGGCTCGCGCTCACCTACCTCGCGCCCTGATCCGCTGGACCCGCGCCGACGCAGCGATACCATCGAGGCCCTCGTGGACGACGAACCCGCATCCGACCCCGCGCCACGGCGCCCCGACTCTGGTCTGGGCCTCTCGGGTCGGGTTGCGCTGGCCGCCACGGTTCAGGCGGTGTCTGGAGAGGCACCGCCCCCCGATCGGCTCGGTGGGTACGCCGTCACCCGGCGGCTCGGTCGCGGTGCGTTCGGCGACGTGTACCTGGGCCGTGACCTCGAGCTCGAGCGCGACGTGGCGCTCAAGCTGCTTCGCGACCCCACCGCCACGGACGCCACGGCCCGCCTGCGCAAGGAGGCGCAGGCGATGGCGGCCCTGGCTCACCCCGCGCTGCTCACCGTCTACGGACTCGACCAACATGAAGGGCGCGTCTTCATCGCGATGGAGTACGCCGAGCGCGGGACGCTGCGCGACTGGCTGCAGGCCGCGCCACGTAGCACCGAAGCCATCGTCTCCCAGCTCATCCTCGCCGCTCGAGGGCTGCATGCCGCCCACGTCGCGGGGTTCGTGCATCGGGACGTGAAGCCCTCGAACATCCTCATCGGCGCCGACGGCCGCGCACGCGTTTCGGACTTTGGACTCGTGTTCTCGGGCCCGAGCGTGACCATGATGTCGGACGAGGGCAGCGACGGCACCGAGACCGCGCTCGGTGGAACGCCGCCGTACATGGCCCCCGAGCTGTTCGACGGCGCAGCCCCGAGCACGCGAACCGACGCCTTCGCGCTGGGCATCACGCTGTACGAAGCCCTGTTCGAGGCCCGCCCCAAGGCCCGACACCTCGCGCGAACGCACCCACCGATTCCCACTCGCCGGACGCGTCCCGACGGACCGGTTCCGCAGTGGCTGCACGACGTCCTCGCGCGGGCCCTTCAGACCGATCCCGCGCGGCGCCATGACTCGCTCGATGCACTTGCAGACGACCTCGAGCGCGGACTGGGTCAGCGGGCGCGACGGACCAGGCTGGGCGCGAGCGTGCTCGTGGTCTCGTTCGCGGTCGGCATGGGCTGGGCCGCCAGCGCTTCGGGCACCGCCGATCCGTGCACCGGCGCAGCCGAGTCCCTCGCAGGCATCTGGGATGCACCCACGGCGCAGGCGCTCGAGGCCAGCGTCCTGAGCCGGCCCGAGCCCTTCGCCGCAGCGTCGTGGAAGAGCGTGCGCGCTGGCCTCGATGCGTACGCGTCCGCCTGGACCGAAGCGCACACCGAGGCCTGTCGGGCGACCAGCGTTCGAGGAGAGCGCTCGGCGGACATGCTCGACGCCGCGATGGTCTGCCTCGACGATCGAAAGCGGAACCTGGCCGCGTTCGTCGACGTGCTCGAGGCCGGCAGCGCCCAAACGCTGGCCAAGGCCCCGGTGGCGGCCGCGGCCCTCCCCTCGCTCGGACCCTGCAGCGACCTCGATCAGCTTCAGTCGGCCACGCCGCGGCCGCCCGAAGCGTCGCGTGCGTCGATCGAAGCGCTCGAAGACGCCGTGGCGCATGCGGACGCGCTGCGACGCACGGGTTCAGCCCGCGCGGCCCAGGCTCGCCTCGACGAGATCGCGGAGGCCGTCGACGCCTCCGACTACGCACCCCTGCAGCAGCGCGCTCGATTCGCGCGGGCCTCCGCCGCCTCCGCGCTCGGCGATGGAGCCGCCGAGGTGAGCGCACTGCTGGCCGCCTATGGCGTCGCGGCGCGGATGGGACGACGCACCGACACCCTCGAGGCCGCAAGACGCGTCGCGGTCGCGCTGGCTTGGGACGAGGACCACGAAGCCGGGGCGCGGTGGCTCGAACTCGCGAAGGCGTCGTCGGACCCCGCCGACCCTGCTCAACGTCGGGCCACGCTGGCGCTGTCGACCAGCAGCGTCCTCCTGCTGGCAGGCGACGTCGACCGATCGGTGACCGCCGGACGAGCCGCCGTCGCGCAGATGGAGGCTGCCGTCGGCCCCGAGGGGCTTCGCCTCGTTGATGCCTTGCGCCCGCTCGCGCACGCACTTGCGGAGCGAGACGAGTTCGAGGAAGCCGCGGGCCTGTACAATCGCGCCTATCGCATCGTGGAGGCGTCCGTGGGCGCCGACCACCCCCTCGCGGCCGAGGTCCGTCTTGCGCAGGCGAGCCAGGCCTGCGAACGCGAAGACCACGAAGTCTGCACCACACTCGCGACGAGCGTCCTCGACGTCTACGAAGCCGCGTTCGGACCCGAGGCCCTGCGGCTTTGTGATCCGCTCACCCTGCTGGGGAATGCTGCCTACGACCGCGGCGAACTCGAGGCGGCGCATGCGTTGCTTTCACGTGCCAATGCCATCGCCGCGGCCGACGCAAACGCGGCCTCCAACACCAGCCGACTCCCCACGCTGGCCGGCCTGTCCGAGGTCGCGCTCGCACGGGGCGACATCGAGACGAGTGCCCGCCATGCCGAAGCCGCGGTCGACCTTGCCCGCGCGGCACTACCCGCCGACCACCCACGTCTCGCCCGCCCGCTGTCGAACCTCGCACGCGTGCGCAGCCGACAAGGCGATCATGCCCGGGCGCTGACGCTCACCGAAACCGTCGACACCCTGCTCGTGCGCAGCTTCGGCCCCGACTCCCCCGAGCGCATCCTGCCGCTGGGTGTGCAATGCGAAGCGCTGCTCTATCTCGAACGGCCCGCCGACGCGATGGCCGTCGCACGGACCCAGCTTCGGTTGATCCAGTCCACGTATGGCGAAGATGACCCCTTCGCCGCAATGCCGCAGTACAACCTCGGCTTCGCCGCCGAGGCGCTGAACGACCTCGACGCAGCGCAGCGTTTCTACGAAGCCTCGCTGGACCTGCTCGAGGGCGCGGGCGACCCCGAGGCGGTGGAGCTGACCTACCCGCTGACCGGTCTCGCGCGCGCCTACGTCGGCGCGAAGCGCCCCTCGGAGGCGTTGGCCCCCCTGGAGCGCGCCCTGACCCTCGCGAACGGTCAGCCACAGATGGTGGCCGATGCTCAAGTCGTCTTGGTGGAGGCGTTGCTCGCATCCGGCGGCGACCGGGTGCGCGCGCGCAAGCTGGCCGATGAAGCCGCCGTCACCCTCCGGCAGCTCGGAGGCCCGTCGCTCGAAACGCTGGACGAGCTGAACACCCTCCGCAACGCGTACGAGCTGTGATGCCCGGTCTCGTCGGAGGGCCGCCGGTTCGGCCCCCCGGGAACCTTCCTCCTCTCGGACGGCACATCCCCTCACGTGAGGTGGGAAGCTCGAATCGTCGTGTCCATGGCATTGCTGACCGGCTGCGGGGACGTCGAGCGTGACGATGAACCCGGCGCGATTCCCATCACGGCGGGCGGCCTCGATGACGGTGGCACCACCAGCTCGGCCGGTGACGGCGAGAACGGCGAGGACGGCGAAAGCGGGGGCGACAGCGCAGGCAGTGGACCCGGCGGCGTCTTCGACGTGGGCGCACCTCCCTCGAACACCGGCGGCGACGCGACGCCCCCCGAGAAGGGCTGTTCCAAGATCGATTTCGTCTTCGTCGTCGACAACTCGCTGTCGATGGAGGACGACCAGGCGAACCTCGTCGCCAACTTCCCCGCGCTGATCGAAGGCATCGAGTCCACGCTCGATGAGGTGGACGACTATCACGTGGGCGTGGTCGCGACCGACGCGTACGGATGGAACAGCGCCGAGTGCAAGTTCATGGGCGGCCTGGTCACACAAACCGGCGGCGACGCCTCATCGAACGCGGTGTGTGGCCCGTTCGCCGAGGGTCACAACTACATGACCGAGCAGGACGACCTCGCCGAAACGTTCGCCTGCGCCGCACGCATGGGCGTGGGGGGCTTCGGCGCGGAGGCCCCGATGGACGCGCTTCGGGCTGCAATCGGAGGCAATCTCGCGGGCGCGGGCCAGTGCAACGAGGGCTTCATCCGTGATGACGCGCTGCTCGTCGCGGTCGTCATCACCGACGAGTGGGATGGGCCCGGCGACCCCGAGCTGCTCACGTCGATGGGTACCCCGCAGGAGTGGTACGACAACGTGATCAACGTGAAGAACGCTCGCGAGAACGCGGCCGTCGTCACGCTGGTGAACTACCAGGGTGGTCCGTGCCCGCCCGCCGAGCTGGTCGAAGACGGCCAGCGCCTGGTCGAGTTCACGAACTTCTTCGGGCCCACCGGGTTCGTCGGTGGCATCTGCGACGACTTCGGTCCCACGTTCGAGCAGGCGGTCGGCCTGATCGACGAAGCCTGCTCGAACTTCATCCCCCCGGAGGGCTGAGGTCCAGCCCAACGCGCCACGGTTCGCGCGTTGACGGGGTCCTGCGCCGACCAGCTCGCCAATGGCGCTTGACCCGGGAGCGCCCCAGCGCGACAACAAGGGGTGCTCGACGGGGACGACACGCTCGCGGGGGATGCGACGCTCGGGGCCCCGTCGAAGCGTGCGCCCGTCCGGCCGGGCGCGCTGTTCGGACGTTTTCTCATCGTCTCCGAGGTAGGCGCCGGCGCGTTTGGCCAGGTGTTCGCGGCCTTCGACCCGCAGCTCGACCGCAAGATCGCGCTGAAGGTCCTTCGCGGCCCGGACGAAGCCCAAGCCGACGGCCTCGTCGCAGAAGCCCGGGCCCAGGCGCAGTTCACCCATCCCAACGTCGTCACCGTCTACGACGCCGGAACCGAAGACGGCCGGGCGTTCATCGCCATGGAGCTGGTCGACGGGCAGGACCTGGCCACGTGGCTCGACGGACACGCCGACGCCGACTGGCAGACGAAGCTGGAGCCGCTGCTCCAAGCGGGAGACGGGCTCGCGGCCGCGCACGCGGATGCCACGACCCACCGCGACTTCAAGCCCGGCAACGTCCTCCTCGGCGCCGACGGCCGCGCGCGCGTTGGAGACTTCGGCTTGGCGATCAGCCAGCGGCGGTCCACCGAAGACGCGCTCGAGCCTGCCGCCGCTGTGCCCAGTCGCATGGTCGGGACGCCGTACTACATGGCGCCCGAGCTGTTCGACGGAGGCTCTGCGGACGCCGCAAGCGACCAATACGCCTTTGCGGTGACGGCCTTCGAGGCCCTGTATGAAGTCCAGCTGTTCGAACGCGGAACCTTCGGCCGGCTCGTCGCGACCAAGGCCGCGGCCGCAACGCTGCCCACCGAGTCGCGTGGAGTGCCGACTGCGCTCGGGGTCGCGCTGCTTCAGGGCATGCACCCGGACCCAAAGCAGCGATGGCCCGACATGCAGGCCCTGCTCGACGCGCTGCGAACGGCGGCCACGCCCATCCACCGGCCGTGGCGCAGCATACTCGTGGGCATCGTCGTGTTCTCAGCGCTCGTCGGCGGCGTGCTCTTTGCAGCCACATCGCTCCAGCGAGCGAGCCTGGAACGAACGTGTGACGCGTTTTCCGACGCGCTCGCGGACGCCTGGACCCCCGATGCCCGCCAAGGCGTCGCCGACGGCCTCTCCAACACCCACGCTCGATACGCCCCGGCAACGCGCGACATCGTCGTGCCGCTGCTCGACGACTACGCCACCTCACTCACCACGCAAGCGCGCGCCACGTGCCGCGCCGCCACCATCGAGCAGACGATGCCGGCAGTGCTGTGGCCCCGTGCGCAGCGCTGCTTCGAGGATGCGGCCCGCAACCTCCGCAGCACCACGGCCCTGCTGTCTCGGGCGAACGAGGCGATCCTCCGCAGCGCACAGCTTCAAGCATCCGCGTTGCCGCCCACGCGCGCGTGCGGCGATCTCGCGTATCTGAGCCGGCGAAGTCAGAACGACTTTGCGGATGACCCGAGCGCCTTGGGAACCATCGCCGATGCCCAGGCCGCGCTTCGGAGCGGTGCCGCCGAGGGCGTCCTCGAGCCACTCCAGGCACTTCACGAACGCGCCCCCAGGTCGGCGCCTCTACTCGCCACGCTCGCGCAGGTCGAGCAGAGCGCCAACCGCAGCGACGATGCCCGGCTTCATGCGAAGCAGGCGTACCAAGCTGCGCGCGCGACAAACGACACACCGCTCGCGGCCGATGCCGCAGCGACGCTCGCAACCATCGAGGCTTCTAGCGAGGACCGGCTCGACATCGCCCTGCTGTGGGCTGAACTCGCGCAGGGGGAACTCGATGCGCTCGACGAGCCCGCGCTCAGCCTTCGACGCGCCCACGTATTCGAATCGCGAAGCCGCGCCGCAAAGCGGGCCGGTGACTATGCACTTGCCGCCGAGGCAGCGCAGCAGCAGCTGGAGATCTACGAAGCACTGCTCGGGCCTCGAGACCCGCGGCTTCCCTTGAGCTCGATCCGGGTTGCCACCGCACAGCTACAGGCCGGTGAAACAGCCACCGCCAGCGCCCGGCTCGATGCCGCGTCGAAGGATCTTCAGGAAGTTCTCGGCGACGACCATCCCGACGTCGCGACCGCCCTGGACGCGCAGGCTCGCCTCTACTCTCGGGGCGGTGAATCGCAGAAGGCCTACGAACTCGACCAGACCGCCCTGAAGATCCGCCTGGCTGCCTACGGCCCGGACCACTCGATGACGGCCCAATCGAGCTACTACGTTGGGGTGGACTTGATGAAGCTCGATCGCAACGAGGAAGCCATCGAGCACCTTCGGCGTGGGCTCGAGACGCAAGAGCGCCTCACACCGCCAACGCCCACCCGCGTTCTGACCTACCGCGGCGGCTTCGCCCTCGCCCTCGGCGCCGCAGGGCACTACGAGGAGACGCTCGCCGAGCTGGAGCGCGTGCTCGCGGCCCGAGAGGAGATGCATCCCCCGATGCATCCAAAGATCGGCGTCGTCCAGAGCCAGCTCGCCTTCTACGCCGTGGAGGCGGGCGACCCGGAGCGCGCGCTCGAACACGGACGGGTGTCGCTGCAGATCCTCGAAGCCGTCCACGGAGCCGAGCACCCCTACCTCGCCTACGCGCTCGAGCCGCTCTCGCGGGGGTACTACGCGCTGAAGCGTTGGGCCGACGCCCGCGCATGCGCACAGAGAGCACTCGCGGTGCGGCAAGACCCGACGGTGTCCGAGGGCCTGCGCGCCGATAGCGGCTTCATCCTCGCGAAGATCTTGTGGGACGCGCCGGACGCCAGCGCAGACGAACAGGCCCGGGCACTTCAACTCGCAGCGGACGCGGTGCGCTCGGTCGACGACGACGAGGTCCGCGAAGACGCTCGGCGGTGGCTGGCCGTGCGAACACCCAGTTCGGACTGATTTCGCGCCTCGGGAACCTTCATC
>JBCCQM010000179.1:0-17107 GCA_039024335.1 Myxococcota bacterium | reverse complement strand
GGCGAGGGCATCCACGGCGCTGCGTCCGTCGGCCAGGACCGCGTCCATCGCGGCCGCGGCGTGCTTGCGCTTGCGAAGCAGACCCAGGGCCAGGCGGACCGCGATGGCGGTGGCCCAGGTGGTGAACCGGCTGTCGCCGCGAAACTCCGCGCGCTTCTGCAAGCTGCGCGCGACGGCGTCCTGCGTCAGATCGTCGAGGTCGGCGTCGGAGAGCTGGTTGCCGAAGCTGCGGGCGAGCCCCGCCCGGAGGACGCGGCGCAGCTCGGCCGCGGCAGCGTCACGGTGCTGCCGCGAATCCAGCCGGGCGAGCCAGTCCTCGGGATCGTGCGTTGGTGGCCCATCCACGAGGGCACTCTGAGCACGCGGGCGGAGTCGGTCAACCCCACTCCCGAAGGACTTCAGGGGTCGAGGTGGCCGCTGGCGGGCCCCGAAGTGGTGGCCCGCCGGGCGAATCACGCGCCCGGTCCTAGCTCCGACACGGGGCACTTGATCGGCGCGCCATGGCGAAGGTTGGCGTTGAGGTTCCGCAGCGCGGTGCGCAGGCCCTCCTCCACGACCGGGTGATAGAACGGCATCGCAAGCGCGTCCTCGACGGTGAGGCCCTGCTGCACGGCCCACGCCAGCAGGTGAGACATGTGCTCGACGCGTGGCCCGAACAGCTCGGCGCCGAGCAGCTTGCCGGTGTGCTTGTCCGCGTAGATGCGGACCTTGCCGGCGTTCATGCGATGCACGCGTGCGCGGCCTTGGTCGCCGTAGTCGATCTCTCCGGCCATCGCTTCGCAGCTTCCCAGCTGGCTGAAGCTCTGGCCGACGATGCCGATCTGGGGGTCGCTGAACACGATACCCAGCGGTGTCCGGCGAGAGGCGGCGCGGACGTCGGGGAAGCGCGCGGCGTTGCCCCCCGCGATGCGTCCGTCGTCAGCCGCCTCGTGCAGGAGCGGGTGAAGGTTGTTCACGTCGCCGGCCACGAAGATCGGGTGGTCATCGATCTGCAGCGTGTCCGCATCGATGCGGTAGCGCCCGTTTTCGTCGGTTTGCACCCCCGCGGCGTCGAGGCCGAGGTTATGCAGGTTGGGGCGACGGCCGGCCGCCATGAGGATGCGACTGAACGTCTCGGTTCGCTTCGCGCCCTTGCTGTCGGTGAACGACACTTCGACGCCGTCGCCCTTGCGCTCGATCCCGTGCAGCTCGTAGTCGGCGTGAAGGTCGAGCTCTTGGCCGAGCACGTCGAGGGCGGATGCCTTCACGACCGGGTCGCTGATGGGGCCGATGCCGCCGCCGATGCCCACGAGCGTGGTGCGGACGCCGAGACGGTGGAACGCCTGGCCCAGCTCCAGGCCGATGACGCCCAGGCCGACGACCAGAATGCTCTCGGGGAGATCTTCGAGCTCGAAGATCTCCTCGTTGGTGAGGAGCAGCTCGTCGAGGCCGCGGAAGGGCGGGGGCACGAAGGGCGTGCTGCCCGTCGCGATGACGAGGCGCTCGAACGTGACTTCGGTGTGGTCATCGACGCGCAGCGTGTTCGAGCCGGTGACCTGGGCGCGACCCACGAGGAGCTCGTCGCCCTCTTTGGCCTCGTCGATGACCTCGTTGACGAATCCGACGAAGCGGTCGCGTTCGGACTGTACGCGTTTGAGCACGGCGGGGCCGTCGACCTTCACGCCTTCGACGCGGACCCCGAACGGGTCGGCATGCTGCGCGTGGTGGACCATCTCCGCCGCTGCGATGAGCAGCTTGCTGGGCATACAGCCAACCCGCGCACAGGTGGTGCCGAAGGGGCCGGGGTCGATCATCACCACGGATTTGCCGGCGGCCTGTACGGCGCGGCGGGCACCGAGGCCCGCGGTACCAGCACCGAGGATTGCGACGTCTACGGATCGTTGTTGCACAGACATGGCGGAGCTTTCGAGGAGTCGGGGGTTCAAGCGGCCGTGAGGGCCTCGGCGTTACGCCGAAGGTACGCGATGATGTCGTCGGATTCGGGAAGGAGGCGCTCACCGTCCGGGGTGGGGATGCCGAGCACAGGTACGGTGCCGCGCCCACGTCGGTCGAGCAGGCTGTCGTAGGCCGCGCGGTCCCGGGCGACGTCGATCAACTGGAGGGGGATGCCCAAGTCGTCCGCGACCTGTCGCACGCGGATGCAAAACGGGCAGGACGGGAGGTGGTAGAGGGTCAGAGCCATGGTGAGCGTCCTTCTTTCGTCCGTTGGATGCTCGACCCGGTGGCGTCTTACCTGGGCGCCGGTTTTTTCTTCAAATGGCGCAATTACGACCCTGTGATGCAGTCTGGCGTACACTTGAAGCGTGCGGTGGGTTGTTGGTGTCGGGATGCTGTCGTGTCTGGGGCTCGGCGGGTGCGCGGAGGATCCTTTCGGATGTGGCGACGATGACCAGTGCGGCGGCGACGGCTTGTGCGAAGCCAACGGCTACTGCAGCTTTCCCGACACAACCTGCCCCTCCGGGCGCCGCTACGGTGAGCTCGCCGGGGGCGGGCTCGCCAATGTCTGCGTCACCGAAGGAGATGCGGGCTCGACCGGGGGCTCTGGCCAGAGCCAGACCAGCACGAGCGGTACGAGCGGCACCAGCACGTCCTCGGGCTCGGCCACGTCCGGCACCTCGAGCTCGTCGGATGGCAGCACGGGGGAGCCGCCCGTGGCCTGTATCGACGATGCGGAGTGCAGCGACGGCCTGGCGTGCAACGGCGAGGAGACCTGCGGCCCGGAGGGATTTTGCGTCGACGGCATCCCGCCGTGCCCCGAAGCTCCCGAGAATTGCGTCGGCTGCCAAGAGGGCGTGGATGGTGCCGACTGCACCGTTGCGGCGGCCGACGCCGACGACGATGGCTTCGGCAGCATGGCTTGCGCCGAGGCTCCGGGCGACGACTGTGCCGACGACGACTCTTCAGTGTTTCCAGGGGCCGAGGAGGTCTGCGATGGGCTCGACAACGACTGCAACGGTCTGACCGAGATGGATGAGGGCGCGTCGCTGTACGGCACGCCGAGCCTGATCTCCGGCGGGTTCTTCGTGGACGTGGCGTACTCGGACGCGGACCAGGTTTACGGGCTCGCCTACGAGATGCTGCCCATGGGGCGACGCTTTACCGCGTTCGACCTGGCGCAGACGCAGGTCGTCGCGCCCATGGCATTCCCCGAAGATGCTGCGGACCGGGTTTTTCTCGAATACTCCGGGGAGACGTTCGTCGCCGTTTACCGCCGCGAGGGCGACTTCATGACGCGGCAGGGCATCAACGCCGACGGCTTTGTGAGCGCCGCTTCGGGAGTCGACTCCACCGGCGGCGTCGGCTTTCACTACGGCGCCGGAGAGTTCTCGGACGGGGGTCTTGCGGTGGCGTGGGACCGACCGTCCACCTTTGCTGTCCGGTTGCTTGCGCCCGACCTGAGTCCGATAGGGACCACCGTTACGACTTCAGTTGCGGAAGCGCGACGGCAGCCTCGGATCGCGCAGTCGGGCACCACGATCGGAATGGTCTGGGGTGGTGACGCCGCAGAGGTCGCGTTCTACTCACAGGACCTCGAAGAACTCTCGTCGGCCGTGCTGACCGACTCGCCCGGCTCGAGCATCTACGGCTCGCAAGACATCGTTCAGATGGGCGACGGCTTTGGTATCGCGTATGTGACCGGGGTGGCTTCGCAGCGGGTCGAGTACGTCGAGTACGAGGCCGACGGCACGCTTCGGTGTGGTCCGGTCACGCTCGCCGACCCCGGCAACGCCCGACTGCATGACCTCGACGCCCACGAGGGGGTGGCGGCGGCGTTCCTCACCTCGGGCGAGGACTGGGTACTTCGACGGATGCGCGTGAACTGCGAGCCACTCGAGGAGCCCGTCGTGATCGAGTCCGTGCCGTTCTACGGCGAGAATGGTTCGATCGACATCAACGCCAGCGGGGTCGGGATCGCCACCCAGATCTTCGACGACGGCGGCGGTGATACTGCGCGCATCTCCTTCCGGGCGCTCGGGCCCAACCTCTGCGACGCCCCGGTGGGGCGCTGATCAGCCCGGGGCAATGTTCCCCAGCGCGCGAGCCCGCGCCCGCGGATGTCCGAGTTTGGGTACGCTCTTCCCATGAACCTTCGCTTGAGATTCGGACTCATCGTGGCGTGCGTCGCCGGCTGCCCCGCCGTGGACACGGTGAGTATTGGAGAGACCGACGGCGGGACGGACACCGACGGCACCACGACGAACGCCGGGACTGGCGGCACCGCGGCGACCGGGCCCACCGCGGGCTCGAACTCGGCGTCGGACTCCGCGGCCACGTCCGGCACCTCGTCCGGAGCGGCCGATTCGACGTCGGTGGCGTCGGGCTCCGAGAGCAGCGGCGGCGCCGACGGGAGCAGCGGTACGGCAGGCTCCACCGGCTTTGGAAGCTCGAGCGGGTCCTCGGGTGACGCCGAGACCGGCAGCTCGAGCGGGAGCACCGGCGGAAGCACCGGAAGCACCGGGAGCACTGGGAGCACCGGGGGCAGCACCTCGACCGGGTCCGCCGACTCAGACTTCGCCGGCGATTACGAAGGCACCGTGAACGCCGACTGCGGTATCGCGGTGCTCGAGGGCGCTCTTGCGTTCGAGGTCGCCGCCGATGGAACGATGACCGGTACCGTGACCGCGGACCTCGGCGTGGGCGACATCAACGGCACGGTGGACGACATGGGCGACGTCGACGCGGACGCTGGCGTGGTCGTCGACACCTGTTCCATGGTCGGTACGATCGACGACATGGGTGACGCGAGCGGAACGTTCTCGTGCCCGGTCGCGATGTGTACCGGGACCTGGGAAGCCTCGGTGCTGTAGAGGCGCGACCACTGTTGGTCTGTTGTCAGTGCGACCTCGCCCCTAGCGTTACCGGGAACATTCTCCTACCTCGCACGATCAGGCGTGCTCACCGGATAGCCGGCACCAAGGCCGACGGAAGCTATTTCGGCGGACGGATAGGGAGGGCCCGAATGCGCGACGTTCCATTCGGGCCCAAACTCCTCTTGACAGTGGATGCTTAGCTCAGCGGTTCGCGCCGAATGGCGACGAGACGCCAGATAAGCTTCCACTTGTCGCCCCAAGGGAACCGAGCATCGAGGAAACTCGTGAACCCCTCTCCTGGCGGTGTCGCAGAGAGACGTTGCCCGTTTTCGTCGATGACGTAGTACTGCCATCCCAGGCCGATCTGTCCGTTCGAAAGCGATTGTTCACGAAGGTCATAGAGCCCCGCGAGCCGCTGTTTTTTGGATCGAGTTTGACCCCCTGCATAACGATGACGCATCGCGAACATCGGATTAGACGCGCTCACGGTCATATAGTCGAACCCGCCTACCTTGTCAGAACCGCCGAGCTGTTCCCGGAACTGATCCATTACCTCTCGAACGGACAGGCCTTTGTCGGAGTCTCCGAGGTCGATCTCCCTCACCACGCTCAAATAAATACCCACGATGTCCATCTGGATCGATGCCACAAATATTCTCCTTTTTTTCCTGCCGGCGTTCCTCGCCAGCGCGTGAGAGTCTACAGGCAAAATCACACTTTGAGGCCAAGCCAACGATGATTGACCCTGCCGGCCGCCCCGGACGTTGACTCCGGATAGTTCGAGTGTGGGTTCTCGTGCGATGAGGGAGGACGGTTCGAGCTAGCCGGTCGCTCGGCTCAGCACGGTGTCCCGGTGGTCGAGACCTGCTAGCGGCGCGGCGGGGCCGCGGTCTCGCCGGCCTCGGCGTTGCGGGGGTCGTGGGCCATCGCGAAGGCGTTGAGGTCCATGGCCCACGCGGCGCGTTCGTTCTCGGCGGTGACGTCGAGAACGTCGATGGCCTCGGCCGCGGACGCGACCACGCGGTTGGGGATGTTCGCTCGCTGAATCATCAGCACGGCAGTCACCAGGCTTCGCTGCAACGCACCGATGAATGACTGGTGGCGAATCCACACCGCGACGCCGTGAAGGTTGCCTTCGAAGCTGCTCCACATCTGGCGGGCGGCTTCCCGCGCTTCGGCGTCGAAGGCAGGGCGCTTCGCGGACGGAACGATCACCCCGACGAGGGGTCCGTCGGCGGCCGGCTTTGCCTGTTCTAGCCAGGAGACGAAGCGACCAATCGAGTCCCCGGTCGGGGGCCGCGTGGTGACGGCCACGATCATGCGCCCGCGCTGCCCGAGCACGAACCGCTCGTCGCGCAACATGACGCGCAGGCCCTGGCGGGTCGTCATCGCGTAACCATAACGCGCTCGGCAGATCGCGCCCTGGGAAACTCGGGTTGGGCCGGCCAGCTTTGGGCGCATACCTCCGGCGCTGGAGGAGTGCCAGAAGCAGCCGTCGAGGAGGCGCCCCGCAGGTCGAGCTACGGCTGGTTGAAACATCATCGTGCGGCGGAACCCTGGCGAGTTCCGACCGCTCTCGTCCACCGGGCGCCGCGCGAACGCGCGCCGTGCAGGGGCCGATTTAAAAGTGGCTCCGAGTGTCATAAAGTCCTGGTTCGAGTCGGTAGAAGTGCTATCTCTACCTACATCGAGGGGGCGGTCGTCCACGGGTCGGCTTCCTTGGGGAGGGTCTCATGAACGCGAAATTCAAACTGTTTTTGTCCTTCGGTCTCCTCGCCGCCACCTTGGGCGGTTGCGCGCAATCCGGCGGGGATGACGCGATCACTCCCGCGGAGAGCGGTGGCGGGAAAGCCGACGACGCGGACGGTGACGTCTGCGAGGAGAGCGGCTGCGCCTCGGTCTACACGCTCTGCCGCGGCGACGGTGGCCTCGCCGAGGACTGCACCGCCGACTTCGCCCGCTGTCTCGCTGTGGAAGATCCCTCGGGTCTGCTCGACTGCAGCACGATCGAGCCGGGCTCGGGTGTCTTCGGGGACGACCGCGAAGCCTGCGATGCCTGCGACGCGCTGCCGGAGTGCGAGTCGCCCGAGGACGGCGCCGAGGTGAACGCCTGCCTCGCATCGATCGCCGTCTGCCAGCTTCAGTCGCTGTCGCGCCTGCCATCGGATTGCGCCGTCCCCGAGACCGCCGACCCTTGCGAGTCTCCGGCGTGCGTCGAGTCGTACGCGAACTGCCTGCAGACGGACTCCGTCTCCAGCTGCAACCGCGTTCTCGCAGGTTGCCTCGAAGCCGAAGAGGACTTCGAGATCGACCTCTGCGACCTGGTTCCCGATGAGAGTGGCGACGCTTGCTTTGCGTGCGACACCGTCGAGCCCTGCTGGGACCTGGAGGAAGACCCCGACAACGCGGAGCTTCAGGCGGCATGCGAAGTGGCCCAGGCTCAATGCGAATGGGACGAGTTCGGATTGCTTCCGGGCGCCTGTGAAGCCCCCGAGCTGTCCTTGGGCGACCCGTGTCTTTCGGTTTCCTGCCGCATCGAACTCGACGAGTGCTTGCTTTCCGTCGACCGTGACGGCTGCACTCGTGAGTACGCGAGCTGCCTCGCGCTTGAAGAGTCGTTCGAGCTGGGTACGTGCGACGTACTGCCCGACCCGGTCCAGGACCAGTGCCGCGTCTGTGACGATGTCCCCGAGTGCGAAGTGATCGAAGACGGCGCCGATGCCAACGCATGTGCGGCCGCCTCCGCGTTGTGCGTATGGGACTCGCTCAACGTGTTGCCCGGCGCGTGTGCCCTTCCGCCGGAACTGGACTAGCGCGGGTCGACAGCGCGCCCGCGTCCGGGCGAGAATCGGGCGTGGGTGGCGTTCGCACCGCGGGCAGCGGCTCCGAAGCCACCGAGCACAGCAGCGGCGGGCCGCGGGGCGACGTGTCCAGCCTGGCTCCCGGCGACGTCGTGGGCCGCTATGTCGTCGATGGCGTCCTCGGCTCGGGTGGCATGGGGTTCGTGGTCTCTGCCCGCGACCCCACCCTCGATCGCCCCGTCGCGATCAAGGTGCTCTTTCGCGAGGACGAGAAGGGCGAAGTCTGGCTGCGCCGAGAAGCGCAGGCGCTCGCGGCCCTGAACCATCCGGGGATCGTCGTCGTTCATGACGTCGGTGTGATTCACGGGCGTCCCTTCCTCGCGATGGAGCTCGTCGACGGTGCGACCTTGCGGGCTTGGCTCGACGCGGCGACGCGGACGGACGACGAGATCCTCGCGGTGTTCGAGGCGGCTGCACGTGGGCTGGCGGCCGCGCACGACACCGGAGTTGTTCACTGCGACTTCAAACCCGCGAACGTGATGATCCGGAGCGGGGCGCCGTCGTTGTCCGACGCGGTGTGCATCATGGACTTTGGACTCGCGAGAACCCACGCCGAAGAGCCGGGGCACATCGACGGCGAGTCCATGCCCGCATCCATCGACCCGGGCGAGTCGCTGCTCTCCAACGAACTCACGGGGGCGGACCGGTTGCGTGGAACGCCACGCTACATGGCGCCCGAACAGTTTGCTCTCGGGAACGTCTCTCCCGCGACGGACCAGTACGCTCTTTGCATTGCGCTGTACGAGGCACTGTGGCGTCGCTCTCCGTTCCGGGGCGATACCGCGGCCGAACGCGTCGCCGAGCAAATGATCGGCGCCGACCCGTTGCCTCCGCCGGCGAGTCGCTCGCAGCGACGTCTGGCCGAGGCGGTGCTGCGTGGCCTCGCTCCCAAGCCCGAGGCGCGCTGGCCAAGTCTGCTGGAGCTCGTCGACGCGCTTCGTGCCCCTAGACGTACGCGGTGGTGGGTCGCTGGCGCTGCGGTTGCCGTCGGTGGGGTGGTCGCTGGTCTCGCCCTGGCCGAGGATTCGAACAATCCATGCGAGGGGCTCGAGGCGCGCACGGCCGCGGTGTGGAATGACGAGGTTCGGGCTCGAATCGGAGCATCCTTCGCGGCGACGGAGCGTAGCTACGCGGCCGATGCATGGGCGATCGGAGAGCGTCGGATCGACGACTGGTCGTCGCGCTGGATCGAGGTCGCCACGCAGACGTGTCGCACTCGCGCAGACGTCTCGGCGCGCGCGTACGATACGCGCACGAGCTGCCTCTCTCGCCAGCTTCATCGCCTGGATGCCGTGGTCGAGGTGCTCGAGGCGGTGGACGCCGATGGCGTGTTTCGAGCCCTCGATGCCTCTGCCTTGTTGCCCACCCCGCAGGCGTGCCTCGATGAAGACATTGTGCCCATGCCCAACGACCCGATGCTGGCGACTTTGGTCGAGGGGATCTACGACGACATCGAGCGGTGCATCGTCGCGGAGAAGTCCGCGACGGCGGACGAATACGAAGCATGCACGCGGACCGTGCTCGAGGTTGCGCGGAGCTCGGGCTATGAGCCCGTGGTCTTCGAGGCGCGTCGGGTGCACGCGGACGCAGTCGATGGGAGTGGCGAGCGCGAGCGATCGCGGGAGCTCTGGGAGGCGCTGTATTTCGATGCTCTTGCCGCAGGACGGACGAAGCTTGCGGCCACGACCGCCCTGGCGCTCGCGTCCTCCAACGCGCGGGAAGGACGAGGCATCGATCTCGAGGCGGCGACGACCTGGGTCGGGCACGCTTCTCCGCTGCGGGACTCGCCACGTGGCGCAAGCCGCATTGCGCGGATGGAGGCCCTCATCGCGCATCATGGCGGCGATGGTGACCGCGCGATCGAGCGTGGACGTGCCGCGGTCGAGCTTGCCGAGGGCACCGACCGGCCCAACCTGCTCGCGACGGCCTTGAACACGCTGGGCAAGATCCTCAACGAGCGTGGCCGCAGAGAACAGGCTCGGCCCATCTACGAGCGTGCCGTGAAGGTCTATCGAGGTTACCTCGGTCGCGTGCACCCGCGGCTGGCGACGGCCCTGAACAATCTCGCGACGGTCATTGGGGATATGGGCGATCCCGCCGGCGCCTTGCCGATGTTCGAGGAGGCGCTGGCCATTCGGCGGGAGATGCTCCCACACGAGCACCGTCACATTGCGACGGGGACGGCGAACGTGGCCCAGACATACACACGCATGGGCCAGCACGCGAAGGCACTCCCGCTGCATCGCGAGTCGGCGGAGGTCTTCGCCGCGGTGGAGGGCGAAGACAGCTGGTACCACGGGGTCCTGCAGACGAGCGTTGCGAACAACCTGCGCGAGCTGGGCCGGCTGGATGAAGCAAGCGCGGCCCTGGAGATCGCACTTGGGATTCTGCGGGAGTACCCTCTGGAGGACGGGCGGCGCTTTGGCGCGGAGGCCGAGCTCGCGCTCCTCGGAGCGGCCCGCGGGAACAAAGCTGCCGCCATTGCGTTCTTCCGGGATGCGCTCGACAAGCCGCTTCGCGATGCCGAGCGCCGTCAGGCTGAAACAGCGCTTGAACGCTTGCAGTAGAGGGTTTGTCGCGCTGCTGCGTCATCTGCAGGCGGATCTGCAGACCCTGCGTGTCGTTGTTCGTGAGCCGTGTGAATAGAACACGGGTTTTTCCTGGGTTCGGACTTGCACGTTCGTTTCACGATGGCACGCACCGTTGGGATGGATGGACTGACACTGCACCGCACGTTGGCGTTGTCGCTTTGCGCGGCGCTGACCGTGGTGGCTTGCGACGACGACAGCGACGTGGGCGACGCTGCCGAGTCGTCGACCGGCGCAGCCGGGACCACCACGGTGGGGTCGACCACAGACACGACGACCGGTGACCCCCCAAGCACTTCGGGTACCTCGGAGGTCCCCACGACCCACGCCGAGACCACCAACGCCGCGAGCAGCTCGACCGGTGCCGCCGACGAGAGCAGCACCGCATCGGACGAAGGCAGCACCTCCACGGGCGGCGACGTTGAGGTGTGCGCGCCTGAGCTGGGCCTGTACGCCGACGCGGACTGCTCCGCGCTGGCCGAGGGCGTCCAGGCCTACGAGCCCGCCTACAAGCTGTGGAGTGATGGAATCGTCAAGCTCCGCTACGTGGACCTTCCGGATGTCATCGACAGCTCCGACGCGGACTACTGGACCTTTCCCGTGGGGACCGTCTTGTGGAAGCACTTCGAAACCGAAGGTGGGCAGCGGCTCGAGACGCGTCGCATCGAGAAGGTCAGCGACGATGTGGGCCCGAGCGCGTGGCTCTTCGAGACCTTCGAGTGGAACGAAGCCGGGGACGGTGTCACCCAGGTGGTCAACGGATCCAACAACGTGTTGAACACGGACCACGATATTCCGGCCGTGGCTGACTGCTCCGAATGCCACAACGGTGGGCAAGGCGGCATGGGGGGTGGCGCGGCCACGCACGACGCCGTGCTTGGCTTCAGCGCCCTGCAGCTCAACCACGACGGCACCGACGTCAGCCTCGAGTCGCTGATGGACGACGGCATGCTCAGCCAGAGCATCGCGTTGGCCGACGCCGCCATTCCAGGGTCCGCCGTGGCTCAGGAAGCGCTGGGCACGTTGCACGCCAACTGCGGACACTGCCACGGTGGCGACAGCCCCTCGGGCGGCATGCGTTTGTACGTCGAGCTGGGCATCGACGACGTCACGCAAACCGCCACGTACATCGACACCGTCGACGTCGACATCGGCATGTCCCCCGTCATGGGAATTCCCGACTGGCGTATCCTTCCCGGTGACCCTGATAGCAGCGCCGTTCCGTGGCGCATGGCCCAGCGCGACGGCGACGGCATGGGGGCCGCTCAGATGCCCCCGCTCGCCACCGAGGTCGTCGACGACGAGGGGCTCGCCGCCGTGGAGGCTTGGATCGTCAGCCTCGATCCGCTGTAGGCGTCGAGAGGAAGGTTCGCATGGCTTCCGTGGTCGCCTCTGGCGCGCACAGCTGGAAAAAGTGGTTCCCGTCGATGAACTGCACCCGGCCGTTGGCGACGAAATTCGGCGTGTACTCGTACTCTTCGGGGTGCTGGCCGGGGTCGCGGTTCCCCTGCAGGAACAAGACGGGCATGGTCATCTTGCCGAACAGCACCTCGTGCCGGTCTGCGAGCTCCTGCTCCAGACTGGTGGTATGGAACTGGCGCGTACTGGCCTCTGCGATCCCGGCGTACTTGCATTCGTAGCCTAGGCGCGCCAGCACCTTCGGTTCGATGTCCTCTACGCGGTAGGCACTCGCGGCATACGCGACCCGGGGGAATCCCGTCCACTTCATCAGCTGCGGGAACCAGCTTGATGCGAACAGCTTGTGCGGCGGCTTGGGATCGCCGTGGGGCTCGTTCGCGGACTGCTGCATCCGCACGTAGCGGAGCACGCGAGCTTGCATCCCCTCGACGTTGAGGAGGTGGTCCGAGATCACCGCGCCCCGGTCGTGACCTCCGAGGTTGAACGTCTCGATGCCGAGCGCGTCGAGCAGCGCGCCCAACGAGGCGGCGATCGTCGAGTATCGATAGTCGAGGTCGAGCCGCTTGTCGCTCTGACCGTTGCCGATGACGTCGACCCCGATGCAGTAGTAGCGATCGGAGAGGTCCCGCATCTGGTTGTGGAACGTGTACCAGCTCTCCGGAAATCCGTGCACGAGGACGAACGGCTCGTTGCTCGGATCGCCCGTGGTGACGAAGTGCCACGTGACGCCTTCGGCCTCGACGTACCAGTGCGTGGCCTCGACGTCCCCCAGCATCTCGATCTCGCCGTGGTCGTTCTCTGCGCCCAACGGCAAGGCGTCTGGCCGCGGGTAGCGGAGGTCTGCCGTGAGTCGAGCACCGTCTCGAATGCCACCCTCGCGGACGTCGCTCAGGCTCAGATCCTCACGCGAGAGGTACTCCAGCCGCGGCAGCGTGCGCGGCGTGAGCATCTTGATGAGCTTCAGGATCTCCTTGGGTTCGGTGATTTTGTTCATGATTTTCCGTCGCCGCAGGCCGGGGTCGACCCACGCGCTGAAGCTAGCGACCCTCGTCGTGCTGGACCGCGCCATGCACGACAAAGACCGAGCCATTGACGCCAACCCGTCGATGCTCGCCACCTTGATGGCGGCGGCGGCTGGGTACGCGGTGAAGCGCGGGCTTCCGCTGGACGGCGTTGCGGGAGCCGCCGGACTTCCGCCCCACGCGCTGATCGCCGGCCCCGAGCGCGTCCCCGAAGATGCCGTGTCGCGGATTCTCGAGCTGCTGCAGACACGCTTCCCGGACGACGCCGTGGGCCTGGAGCTTGCCGCCTCGGCTCCGCTGAGCTTCATGGGCCCGCTGGAGCCCATCGCGCGCCAAGTGCCGGACGTGCGGGCGGGCATCGAAACGTTCGTGCACTTCCGCAGCGTCCTCTCGACCAGCTTCGAGCTCGAGTTCGTCGAGGCAGACGCCGGACCGATGTTGCGGTTCGATCATCCGAACGACCGGACGTTCGGTCCCCAGGGCGCCGAGATGGGCCTTGCGATGGGGGCGCGCGCAATCACGGAAGTGCTCGGCGCGGCGGGGGCGCTACGCGCCGTGTGGTTTGCCCACGCCCCCGCAGCCCCGATCGAGCGATACGCCGAACATTTCTCGGCCCCGACCAGCTTTCGCGAGCCTTGCAACGCGTTGTTGTTTCACGCCGACCGTCTTGGAGAACCCGTCGATCCGGCGGCAGGCGCACGTTTTCGGGTGCTGCATGCTCATCTCGAGCTGGTGCGGCAGCAGCTCGAGCACGACGAGACGCCGGCCGAACTCCGCCGGATGCGAGATGTGGCCGCCCGAAACGCGGCACGAGGCGAGTATGGTGCCGAGGCGCTCGCGCGCTCGTTGGGCATGAGCCTGCGGACGCTGCAGCGCCGGGTGACCGAGCAGGGGACGTCGGTCAGCGCGCTCGTCGACGGCGTTCGAGCCGTGATGGCCCGGCAGCTCCTCGCGGACCTCGACCTCAGCCTCTACGAGGTGACGATTGCGCTGGGGTACACCAGCGAGAGCGCGTTCCGACGCGCATTCCGTCGCTGGATGGGACAGAGCCCCGCCGCGTATCGCCGCGCCTCGACAGCGTCGTCTTGACCGGGAGGTTGGGAGCGCTCCAGCGCGCTACTTGCCCGAGCCCGGCCCCGTGTTCTCGGGGTCGCAGTCGGGTTCCGCGGGGTCGCAGTAGAGGCTCGGCATCAGGTTGCCGGTCCACTTGGCCCGGAGCACGGCGTTGTTGTCGTTGTTCGCGGGGTCGTCGTCCCAGAAGCTGAAGCCGAACTTCTCGCGGTGGAACCATGGCCCGACGTGCCCGCCCCAGAAGCCCTCGGCGATGAGCGTGTTGCAGAATCCACGCGACCACTTGATCGACCACGGGATGTTGGACTTGGGTCCGCTGAACACGCCCTCCGAGCCACCCCCGGCCGCGCACGCGTCGTGATCGTGAGGGAGGTAGGGCGCTTGGTCTTCGGCGTCGGGCAAGAAGCTGGCGCCGCAGTGGGCGTTGCCCGAGCCCTGACACGGGCCCGCCGCCGAGCCGTTTTCGCCCGGGTACTCGTCGTCCCACATCGTCGTGAACTTGCGTTCGTCACCCCAGAGCGAGCGCGCGAACATGCAGTGGTCCGGGTGAACTTGGCGCTCGTCTTCGGTGTAGCCGACCAGCGCGCGCACGTGGTTGATCGCGATGCGGTGCCACTCGTCGATCTCGGCCTTGGTCGGGTTCTCGGGATCGGCGAACGGGTTGTGGGCGTAGAACACCTCCCGAATGCCGCGCACCCGGTCGACGCTCGGGCACAGCGCGTTTGCAAAGTCCTCCGGGCTCATCTGCGACGGGTTGTAGATCGTCCCGTCCCACTCGGACTCGGCCCACGCCTCGGCGCTGATCCATCCCACGCCGTCGGGATCGTGTGCCGTGTTGGTGCCCCCTTCGAACGGCTTGCTCGCGAACGTATCCCAGTCGGCCTGGTCCGGGGTGTACTGCACGAGTTCGCTGCCCGGATCGATATCCTCACCCGTCTCGTCACCCCCACCGGTGCCAGGATCATCCGGGTCGCTGGCGTCGTCGGTCGTCCCCGGACCGCTGGGGCCACCGCTCGCGTCGCCATCGTCGCCGCCGACCTCGGTACCGCTCTCGGCAGTTTCCGCGTCAGCCCCGTCGCCGTCCTCGCCGCATGCCGTACCCGCGAGGCCCAACACACTCCCCAAGACCACTCCCGCTGCGCGCTTCATCGTGGTTCCCATCCGCCACCGTACCGTCGTCGAGCGTTGCAACGGGTGTACGAAGCGTCAAGACCGGGCCCGCCCGAGTGGGAGGAGGGAACACAGCACCCGATGCCCTATCGTGCTCCACCTGCTGTCCACGCGACCGAGCCCGCCCTCGTCGCCTGCCGATGGAGAGCACGCTTCTGGTGAGGGCGCGGCGATGAGTTGCCGGATTCAGCTCCGCCAATGCCCGTTGCACCGCTGTCTTCGTTTGGGGCCCCCACGGCGAGCAGTGTCCCCGATGGCGTTACGACGGCGCTCGCCTCCCGTGGTGCACCCACGACGATGTATCTCCAGATACCGCGACCACATCACCGCACTAGTCCTAGGTCGCGCCGGCCATGGCCGGCCCACCTGGTCGACGCTGTGTAGCGGTATGCCTTTGGCAGATAGGGGGAGCTTCCGACTGGCTAGAACCGGCCCGAGACGCCGACCCCCGAAAAGCCTGGGCCGAAGAGTGGCGCAAGTGCAGCCTTTTTCTCGTTCGTGCCTTTGCGGGCGGCCTCGTCGCTGCGCTTCTTCGCAACGACGCTGACCCCGAACAGACCGCCTGCCGCGACGCCAAGCACGATCGCGGCGATCCCCGCCTGGCGGCTCTCACCCTCGAGCTCGGAGATCCGAGCCTCTCTGCGCTCGATGCCCTCCAGCTCAGCCGCAGTGAGTGGCTCGTTGAAGAACTCGGCGGTGTCGCGCTCTTGCTCGTTTTGCTCCTCAAGATCGGAGATCGGTAGGGTCCGTGCCACAAAGAAGCCGAGACCCGCCAGCGCCCCTACACCGAGCACGATCGAGCCAGTGAGCGTGCCAGTGCGGACGCCGTGCCATTTCCCGGCCTCCTCGTCCCAGCGCTCGGCCTCGTCGGCTTTGTCTTGGGCGCTCGCGAACCCAAGACTACCGTCGGCTTCGATCGGTGCGAGCTCGACCCGAAGTAGGGCGCCGCACTGCTCGGGCGCCGCAGCATCGGAAGACGAGGCGAGGTTGCATTGCCCGAAGTCTCCGTCCCGGCGCAGAACGTCGGTCGAGCGCGAGACCTCACCACCTGCGCCGACATTCCCGACGCCCGCTCCTGCTCCGGCTGCTAACGCCGTCCCTGTGTACATCTCGAAGGCTCCAACGGTGATTCCGCTGACGAGGTGTGTAGCTCCGCCGCAGCCGGTCGAGGTCTCGGTCGGATTCGCACGGTTGGCCGTGGCGTCGAGGCGACCTACGACGGCCATGTCGACGTTAATCTGCCCCTCCCGCGAAAGCGCCGTCTCCAGCCGAATCGCGCCGAGTGGCAGCTCGGTGTACAGCGAAGCGGCATCCTTGATGCGCACTTCATCGCGCTTTCGAGTGAGTCCTCGATACTGGTACGCACCTTCGAGGCTACATCTCGACATGATCTTGAGTTCGCATCCTGTGTAACGAACGGCGACTACACCCGAGGATGCGGAGGCCTCCAACATGGCTCGGTCCGCCGCGGGCCATTCGACCAGCAGGGGGCGCAGGTTCCTCTTGCCCTCCACGCACGCGGGTCCAGACATCGCGTCGTCAGCCGTGGGTGTGCGGCGTATGGATGCGATCGGCGCCGTACATCCAGCAGCCGCCAAACAGATGCTCAGGCAGAACGACCCCACGAACCGAAGCGGGGTCTTGACGACGCCGTGAGTATCGGGGCGTTTCGAAGGCTTACGTTGAGTGGCCAGGCTCCCTCTTTCGGCGAGAAGTATGCATCCAACCGGTTCGAGGAGACCGGCCCGCGTCACCAAAGTCTTGAATGCCGATATTCAAAGACTCAATACTCGACGATGCGGGCGGTCCACGGCCCCACAGGCACGCGAAATTCCACTTCGAACGCCTTTCTCTCCCGGCGATTCCTCGACCGCCTCGCATGAGACCCGATCTTGGACTATAGTCGCCGCCTCCTGAACGGCTCCGCTTACGTTCTCAGCGTCGTTTTGGTGCGCTATTTGCTATTCTAATGCTGCTGAGTTCGGTGCCTGCGGAGTGTCTGGCCCGATTGACGGGCCATGCATCTCGATGGCCCCTGATCATTCCATACAGCTGAGCTGTACGTCGAGAGACCCTGTGATCACTTCTCCCTCAAAGTCGAATGTAAACGTTCCCACGACCGAGGGTGAGACGGACTCGATCTCGAGGGTGCCAGACGTCGCATC
>JBCCQM010000178.1:0-17109 GCA_039024335.1 Myxococcota bacterium | reverse complement strand
GGCTGCGCCCCCCCCCCCCCGGGCTCGGCGCCCCCCCCGCGCGCGCCCCCCCCCCCCCCCCCTGGGTGGGGCGGGGGGGGGGGGGGCAAACCCCCCCCCCCGCCGCACTCGATTCAGACCGTCACGCGGGTGCGGCCGGTCTCGTCGGTTTCGATGCACAGGGCATCCCGCTCGACGATCAGCGTCTCGTAGTAGTCGAACGCACCATCGCTGGGCTCGAGGCCGCGCGTGGCGAGGTAGCGGACCGCCTCGGGGCGGGCGAGGACCTCTTGCGTGTCGAGCTTTCGCGGCGTCAGGGCAAGGAACGCCGACCCGGCGTCCGTACCACCGACGTGCAGGGACTGGACCGACTGCTCATGCAGCGCTGCCGACAAGGGGGTGGTCGGATCCTCTCCGTTCCACACCACCCGAACGTCGTAGGCGATGCAGGCCCGGCCGCTCAGCGGTGCCCGGCGGGACAAGCCGCTTGCGTGCCCTCGTGCGGACGTCGTCGGTCCGCTCGGTGCGGGCGCGTAGGACCAGCGGCGCGCGTGCGTGCGACGCGTACGATGGTGCTGCCACCGGTCGTACGTCGTGGCGGCGCGAAGCATTGCGCCTCCGGTCACCGTCAGGCCAACCACCAGCGGGGCCGCGGCGACAAACGCAGCGGTCGCGAGTGCGCCGAGCACGGCGGTCGCCGCGAGCGGCATGCCGATGCGACGGTACCGGTTCATCCAAAGCTCGCGCTCGAGCACTTCGGTGTCCACGAACGCGCGCGCCATGTCGCGGTTCGACAGGTCGATGAACGTGTCTCGGTCCGTGTTGCAATGCGTGCACCCGCGGGTTTGGGTCGAGACGGCCTCGCGGCGCATCGGATCGCCGGACAGGGTCGCGCTGGGAACCGCCAACGCGCCGCAGCGTCCGCAGACCGCCGCGCAGGCGAACGGCCAGCGCGACGTCATCATTACGGCGCCTTCGTGCTCACGCGAAGCGCGAACCGAGGCCATGCGGGCCTCACGACGAGCGCGCTTCTGCTCCCGGCGCGCCTCCTCCCGACGGGACTGTCGACGCATGGCAGCAATGAAGCCCGCGCCTCCTGCACCCATCCCACCCATGACCTGTCACTCCTTTCTCCGATGGGTTCTGCCCAGCGGTGTCGAGGAAACCGGCGAGAGGGGCCTCCTACTCCCGAAATCGGACGTTCTCGGTCCGATTTCGGCGGAAACATTGCCGCGCGAGGCGTGTCCGGCGGCCGCCGGCGATCGGGGGTACGCTCCGCTCGATGGAGTCCTCGGCCACCGAACCGACGCATCTGCCTACGCTCGGCGCTCTCGAGGCGCGCGGGGGCAAGTTCACTGCGTTCGCGGTGCTTCGTTCGGTCCGCAAAGCGCAGACGCGCGCCGGCAAGCCGTTCGTGGAGGTGAAGCTCGTCGACCGGGAGGGCTCGGCCGCGGGCAAGATCTGGTCGGACGCGAGTCGGGCGATGCAGGCGATCGATGAGCTCGTCGTGGGGGATCACGTCAAGGCGCTGTTCGAGGTCGATACGTACAAGGGCGCGGTCCAGCTCAACGTCCGCGGGATTCGCAAGGCCACCGAGGGCGAGCCGGGCTACACGCCCGCGACGCTGGTGGAGGAGGGGCACGAGCTCGTCGCAGACATTCTGTGCAAGACGCTGGTGTTCGACATCGAGACGGCGCCCGCGATCGACATCCGCAAGGAGCCCTCCACCATCGCGCAGTCCGTCGTGAAGGTCGCCGACCGCAACGAGTGGGATCAGTCGAAGGTGATGAGCTTGTCTCCGTACTTTGGCAAGGTCATCTCGCTGGCGGTCGGTGATGGAGAGCAGGACCCGCGCACGATGGAGGTCACCGTCTTCGTCGTGCCGCCCGAGGGTGCCGACCTGGCGAACCTGCCCGCGTGGATTCGCCCCGTGTCCGAACAGGACCTGCTCCGCGCATTCTGGGTGCTTGCCGGGCACGCCGAAGTGGTCGTGACGTACAACGGTCGTGGGTTCGACGTGCCGTTCCTGCAGGGCCGAAGCCTGATCCACGGTATCGACGCCCGCGTGGACCTGCTCTCGAACCGGTTCTCGCTCCGGCCGCACCTCGACCTGTACTACGCGCTGGGACAGACGCGCGGACCGTCGTCCTTGGACGTGGTGTGCTGGGCGCTCGGCCTGACCTCACCCAAAGAAGACATGGACGGCTCGATGGTCGCCACCACGTACGAGAAGGGCGACATCGGCTCGATCGCGCTCTACAACGCGGGGGACGTGCGGGCGACGACCGGCGTCTATCAGCGCGTGCGCGACACGATCCTCCGCTTTCGCGACGACTGGTAGCAGGGTCGGCGGACGGTCCCACCAGCTTGGGTGAGTCGCGATGGTCTCCTTCGATACGTTCGAGCAAGCGCGCCCGGAGCAAGACTCGCTCGAACGGGCTCGCATCGGTCAACTCGTCCGCGCTCGATTGATGCGCGCGTCGCCAGAGCCGGTTCGTTTGGGCCGGTATCAGCTCGGTCCCGTGCTGGGTCGCGGTGCGATGGGGACCGTGTACGAGGCTTGGGATGCGCAGCTACGACGGATCGTTGCTGTAAAGACGTTGCGTCGAGCCGTGAACATCGAGGTCTCCATCGATGAAGCGCGGGCGCTGGCCTCACTCTCCCATCCAAACGTGGTGACCGTCTTCGACATTGGCGTGGACGACGGCCGACCGTGGATGGCGATGGAACTCGTCCATGGGCAGACGTTGGACGCGTGGGCACGGACGCAGCCGTGGCGACGCCGTCTGGAAGCCGTCCTCGAACTCGGACGCGGCCTGGTGGCCGTACATCGGCGGGGGCTGGTCCACCGCGACGTGAAGCCGACCAACGCGATGGTGTCCACCGATGGTCGCGTGCGGCTGATGGACTTTGGACTTGCCCGACCGCGCGAGATGGAGTCGCCGGCCGAGCGCGCCGAGACGACAGATGCTGCCACCGGTCCGGCCGGGACACCCGGCTACCTCGCACCGGAGCTCCTACGAGGTGCCCGTGCCTCGGAGCATTCGGATCAGTTTGCATTTTCACGGACCGCAGGCCGTGTGCTTGCCGACGCGCCCCGTCCCGTTCGCGAGGTATTGCGCCGCGGGCTCGCGGTCGAACCGTCGAAGCGATGGCCGCGCCTGTCCGACCAGTGCGAGGCGCTGCGGCGAGCGGCGGGCCTGGGAACGCGAGGCCGCCGGTTCGTCATCGCGGTTGGCATCTTGGTCGTAGCCGTCGCGGGCGGCGCTGGCTTGCACGCTTCGTCGCCACCCGAGGCGAGACCTTGCACGCGCTCGGTGTCCGGCTCGCTCTGGGTTGCGTCGGCGGCGATTCAGCCTGCCGTTCGTACGCGTCTTCGCGAGCTTCATACGGAGCGCGAAGCGATCGCGGAGCAGGTCTGTGAACGAGAGCGACGCGGCCGCTGGGATGCGGCCTCGCTGCGCGGGGCAGATGCTTGTCTCCTGCATGCCGATGTTCGCCGCGAGGCGCTGCGGGACGCGTTCGCATCGAACGAACCGGGTCTGCAGGCGGCGGCCTCATTGCGCGCGCTGCGGCCCACGGGCCTTGCGGCATGCGTGGACGGGGCTCAGCGTGTCGACGTCTCGGCGCGACCCGAAGCGTCGGCGTTGCGAGAGGTCGAAGATCAGCTCGTCCGGATCGAGCGAGATATCCTGTTGCAGCGGCTCGATCGCGCAGATGCAGCGATGGCGCGGGCATGGGCTCGCGCGACGTCGCTGGGGTGGTCTCCCCTTCAGCGGGATCTTCGCGCGCGGCGCTCGACGCTGCGGTTCAAGCAGAAGCGAATGTCCGAGGCCGTCGAAGACGCCGAGTCCGTCTACTACGAAGCGAGCCGACGCGCGGACTGGTCGAGCGCGGCTGCAGCCGCAGCGAGGTTGTCGGTCGTATGGGCGACGTCGCTGTCCGACACGAGCCGTGCACAGGCCTGGCTCGAGCACGCGGATGCGGCAGCATCCCGATCGGAACAGCCCGGCGCGTTGTGGCGTGGCACGCGTGCGGAGGCTCGTGCCGCGCAGGCGCTGGTCATGGCCGATGCGGCGACGGCAATTACGGAACTCACCCTCGCCGTCGAAACGTACGAGGGCTTCCTCGGGCGGAGGGCCCCGATCACGAATCTGGCGCTCGTCTTGCTCTCACGGGCATATCGAGTCGCGGACGACCTTGCCGAAAGCGAGAGGGCGGCGACGCAGGCGCTGATGAACCTCGAGCAAACGTACGGAGCTACAGAGCCTCTCCTCGTGTTCGCGCTCAACCAGGTGGCTGCCGTGGCGGTCCGACGGAACGCGTTCGAGCGTGCGCGTGGCTTGTTGCGCCGCTCGTTGGCGATCAGCGAGCTACACCCTAGCGTCCGCACGGATCGAACCCTGGCCAACTTGGGGGTCGTCGAAGCGGAACTGGGGAACGTCGAGGAGGCCGAGCGCCTGTTGAGGCGGGGCGTCGACACTCTTCGGGAAGCGGGGGCGGGCCGGAGCGAGTCGCTTGCCCGGGCACTGGTCAACCTCGGCGCGTTCTATATTGCGCAAGGCAGCGCGGACGCGGCCGAGCGCGTGCTCGAGGAGGCTCTCTTGATTCGACAGTCGTACTTTCCGTCGAATCACCCCGAGATCGGTCGGACATGGTTGGTGCTCGCCGAACTTGCCCAGACGCGCGCGCTCCACGACGAGGCAGCCGTGCTGGCGCAACGCGCAGTGGAGACGTTGGCGTCGGCCTATGGATCGGAGCACTCCGTCGTGGCGCAGGCTCGGCTTTTGCTGGCGGAGAACCTGCTGCAAGCCGGGGAGGCTGCTCGGGCGCGGGCTCACTTCGCACAGGCGGAGGCGACCTTCGGAACGGACCGAGTCCCCGCCAGTCAGCGCGTTCGGTTCGATTTGCTGCGAGCTCGTCTGCAAGCGTCACGGGACTGATGCATCAGCCCACCGCTCGACCCGCTCCAGTGTCTCCGCGAGCGCCGGGTGCCCCACGCCGACCTTCGCGAGCTGCAGCTTGAGCTGACCGCGCGCCCTGTGCAGTCGACTCTTCACGGTTCCCGGGGGGACGTCCAGCGCGTCCGCGACCTCGCCCACGCTGAGGCCTTCCCAGTAGAACAACTCCAAGATGAGTTGAGACTGCAGCGGGATCTCGCGGAGCGCCTGCTGCATCAGGCGCTTGCGTTGGTCTCGGGCACAGGCGGAGCTCGGACTCGTCCCAAGGTCGGCCAGTGACGTCGCCTCTGGGTCGAGCGTGGCGCGGCGGGACGCCTTCTTGAACTCCTCGTAGAGCAGGTGTCGCGCAACCGTGAACATGTAGGCTCGAAAGCTCGAGCCCGGCTGCAGGTTCGCTCGTCGCGCGACGCATCGGACCAGCGTCTCTTGAACCAGGTCTTCGACGGGGCTCGATGTCTTCGCTGAGAAGAAGCGGGTCAGCGGGTCGAGGCACCGCTGAAGGAGGACTTCGGCTGCGTGTTCGTCGCCCGACGACCAGCGCTCGAGGAGGCGTCGTTCGTCGGGCACGGCGCGAGGATACCCAGTCGCGGCCAGAGTCGATAGAAGAACCGCGATTTTGCTCACAACGGTACCGGCGAACCGACACGGCCCTGTGGGCTTTTCGTGAACAATGAAGTCCGCAACGTTCCGTACGCGTTCCTTGTGTCGGCTGTTCCTCATGGCCGTGACGCTGCTCCCAGCTGCATGTGGCGACGACCAAGCCGGGGTGGAAGGGGGGGTGCCCGAATCCTCGGATCCCCGATGCGCATCGTTGTGCACCGACGAGCCTCCGGAGTTCGACGGTGCCCACGATGTCTGTTCGAGCGACAGCCTCCTGACCTGTGTAGACCTGTGCGAGGCTCGAATCGCCGATACATCGAACCTCTGCGCCGAGTGCCTTCTCGAGGACGCATACTTCGATGAGCCGCAGGAGACGGGAGTCGACGTTTGCGCTCCGAGTGGGTCCTGCTACGTCGGCCTGAGTCGTATCTGCGAGGATCAATGCTGGTTCGACGGACAAGGTGCGAGCTGCGGCGACGAGGTGACGTGCGAGGACGCGGAGGAGGAGTACGCGTTGGAAGTCGCTCGCGGCACCGCATGTTCCTACCAGCAGGGCGACGATGCGGGGCAAGCGGCGTGTCACCGCCAAATCTATCCTCGTGCCGAGGTCACCTGCGAGGTGGAGTTCGAGGCCGTATCCGACTGCGCAGACGTCTGTCGCTGATTCGCCGACGAAGCCGGGGCACGTCGGGGCTTCCTCACACGATGTCGCAGGTCCGGGATGCGTGGAGGCTCGTCCTCGCGCCTGCGGCGGCTCGTTGGATTCATCGGCTGAGGAGTCGGTGGACGCGGCCTGCAGACGCGCGCGAGGTTCGACGACGTCGAGGCAGGAGTACGGGGGGCTGCTTCGGCACGTGCTGGACGGTTCGCGTCTCCGGGAGGCGTCGTTCGCTCATCCCTTTTAGCCCTCGCAGCCCGATGGTATATCCGCGCTCGATATGGCCGAGAAGATCACGATGAACGACACCGGGCTCAACGTGCCCGACCAACCGATCATCCCCTTCATCGAGGGTGATGGAATCGGTCCCGACATCTGGGCTTCGGCCGTGCGCGTGTTCGATGCGTCCGTCGAGAAAGCCTACGGCGGCAAGCGCAAGATCGAGTGGAAGGAAGTCCTCGCGGGCGAGAAGGCCTTCAGCCAGACCGGCGAGTGGCTCCCCTCGGCGACGACCGACGCGTTCCGCGAGTACCTCGTGGGCATCAAGGGCCCGCTGACCACGCCCGTCGGCGGCGGCATTCGCAGCCTCAACGTCGCGCTTCGTCAGCAGCTCGACCTGTACACGTGCCTGCGCCCCGTCCGCTGGTTCAACGGCGTGCCCAGCCCCGTGAAGCATCCCGGCAAGACCGACATGGTCATCTTCCGGGAGAACACCGAGGACATCTACGCGGGCATCGAGTTCGAGAACGGCTCCGACGACAACAAGCGCTTCAAGTCGCTGCTGCAGGAGCACTTCGCGGACCGCTTCAAGAAGATCCGCTTCCCGAACACCGCCGGCCTGGGCATCAAGCCCATCTCCGAAGAGGGCACCAACCGCATCGTTCGCGCGGCGATCAACTACGCCTTCGAGAACAAGCGCAAGAGCCTGACGCTCGTTCACAAGGGCAACATCATGAAGTTCACGGAAGGCGCCTTCCGTGACTGGGGCTACGCGCTCTCGAAGAACGAGTTCGGCGGTCAAGACCTCGACGGCGGCCCCTGGCAGACCATCGAGAAGGACGGCCACAAGATCGTGGTCAAGGACGTCATCGCCGACGCCTTCTTGCAGCAGCTGCTCACCCGCCCCGCCGAGTACGACGTCATCGCCACGATGAACCTCAACGGCGACTACATCTCCGACGCGCTCGCGGCCTGCGTGGGCGGCATCGGCATCGCGCCGGGCGGCAACATCAACTACGACACGGGCGTGGCCCTGTTCGAAGCCACCCACGGCACCGCGCCGAAGTACGCCGGCCAGGACAAGGTCAACCCCGGCTCGGTCATCCTCTCGGGCGAGATGATGCTGCGCTTCATGGGGTGGACCGAAGCCGCCGACCTGATCATCAAGGGCATGGACGGCGCCATCGGTGCCAAGACGGTCACCTACGACTTCGAGCGCCTCATGGACGGCGCCACGCTGCGCAAGTGCTCGGAGTTCGGCTCCGACGTCATCTCGCACATGTAGTCGAGCCTGGACCACAGGCATGGTCCACAAAGGAGCCCACTGCCGCGGGAGGTTGCGCGACCTCGGACGCGGCAGCTGGGCTCGCTTGATTCCGGGGTTCGTCGCCGACGGCGCCGCGCTGATGCAGCAGCTGCTCGACACGCTGCCCCTGCGGCAGGAGCCGATCACGATGTTCGGCAAGACCCATCTGACGCCGCGGTTGACGAGCTGGCACGGTGACCCTGGCTGCAGCTATCGCTACTCGCGGCGGCTGTTCGAGCCGAGCCCGTGGACGCCCGCGCTGTCCGAGGTTCGGGCGAGGCTGATCGACGCCACCGGGTATGCGTTCAACAGCGTGCTCGTGAATCACTATCGAGATGGCCGCGACGCGATGGGGGCGCATGCCGACGATGAGCCGGAGCTAGGGCCCGCGCGCGACGACGTCGGCATCGGGTCCATTTCGCTCGGTGCGCGCCGGCGGTTCTTGCTTCGTCCCAAGGCCGGCGGGGACACCATCGAGTACGCGCTCGGCGAAGGGGACTTGCTCGTGATGGGCGGGACCACCCAGGCTCACTTCAAGCACTGGATCCCACGGACTGCAAAGCCTGTGGGACCCCGCATGAATCTGACGTTTCGCGTCGTGATGACGGCGGCGTAGGCCACCGGCGTCCGGATCGCTCGCATCAGCGAACGTCGGTGGTCTGGAAGCGAACGGTGAGGTCCGCGCCCGAGTTCGCGACCTCCGACACGACGACGTACGTGCTGTTGCCGACGAAGCCGAATCCGCCGCGCTCGGCAACCAGGCCTTCGCACTGGCTTGCCGTACCTTCGTCCGCGCACGCGTTCATCGGCTGGAAGCAGCTGGGGTCTTCGGCGACGGCAAGGCGCGGGTTGGCGCCCTCGACCGGGTCGACCGAGAGCAGCAGCGCCGTGACGTCCGCCGGCATCAAGACCTGGTAGACGACGTCGCGGGCGGTCCCGACGGGCTCCGCGTCGCAGTCTCCACCGCCGCCCATGTCCATCTCGTCCCCCCCGCCGCTGAGCGTGTGGGCGAGGATCGTGCCGTGAGGGCCGGCGGAGAGGTCGATGACGTACGGCGAGGCGCAGGTCCCCGCGCCGGTCGGGGTCGTGTCGGCGCCGCCCTCGAAGCACGCTTCGGGCTCGGTCACTTCGCCCGTCGACGTGCTTCCGCCCGTCGATCCCGTGCTGCCTCCGGTGGAGCCGGTGCTGCCGCCGGTGGAGGTCTCGCCTCCGGTGGAGCCGGTCGAGTCGTCCGCGGCGGTCGAGGCCTCGCTGCTTTCGGCTGTGGAGGAGGTGGAGCCTGGGGCGGTCGTGCTCGTGCTGGACGTCGAAGCCGGGGCCGTCGTCGACGCGTCGGTCGTCGTTGAGCTGGTCTCGTCTTCACTCGGGGTCTCGGTGTCGCAGCCGAGGCCGAGGGCGGCAAAGACCGAGAAGAACAAGGCGCATCGATGCATGCCCTCGTCGTGAGCAAGTTGCGTGCCGGTCCGCAGCGTCAACGAATCGCGGGATGCGAGTCAGGCCGAAGCGACGTCGCAGCGCTTCGGGTCAGAAGATTCTGACTATTCGCAGACGTCGTCTGTGGACTCGCCGTCTTCGCACCCCGACAGCTCGGGGAAGGCGCAGACTCCATCGGGACAGAGGTTCACGATCTCGCCGGTCTGCAGGAAGCGGTCCAGCTGTTCGTCGGCGGCCTGAAGCCCGCGAAGACCACCGTGTGGATCGGTACACGCGCGCATCGGAACGGGGCAGACCGGCTCGGGCGGCAGTCCAAAGTCGTACTCGATGTAGCCCAGGCCCTCGGCGTCATCTTGGACGTTGAGCCCGTAGACGTCGCGCACGCCCGAGGGAATGTGCGGGGCGCCCAGGCTTCGCGCTTGCACCTGCGCGCCGATCGTGGAGACGGAATGGTCCCCGACCGCGGCCCGCATCATCAGCTCGTGCGCCGGCGTGTCGGGGAACGGCTCGTCGCGCACGTGGGGGAGGAACCCGATCGGCTCGGCGCGGTCCCAGAAGTTCTGCGCGAGGGTGAGCGCGAGCTGGACGTCGCGCGGGTCGTCGTAGGTGATGTTGGCGATCGCGAAGAACGCGTCGAACTGTCGGCTGCGACCGAGCAAGAGGCCGAACGGGGTGCCCATCACGTCCGCGGCGCCGCGGGTGACGTCGGTGGAGAGCGACAGGTAGACCGTGCCGAGGATCCCTCCTAGGCTGATGCCGTAGTAGAGGTTCTGGCTGGGATCGAGCAGCGGACCGTACGTCTCGTCCGCCGCGATGCCCCGGGTCGCGACCCGGTTGAGCACGAGCGCGTTGACCAGCGCCTGTTGCGTGCGAGCGAACACCCCCTCGTATTCGTGGATGTTGCCGCTGTCGAAGATGACGCCGAGGAACGCTTCGTCGGGTGCTGACAGACCGATCCAGTCGGTGGCGTACATCGCGTAGCCGTACTGGTCCATGAAGTCGAGGAAGTGGTCGTTCTCGATTTCGTCGCGGGTGCCGAGCAGCCCGTGTCCGTACTGCAGCATGGGGACGGCGCCCTCGGTTGCCGACTGCGGGATCAGCATCGTGAAGCCGAACTGCGCCGTACCCGTGGGTTCGGGCAGGCCGTCGTCGCCGAAGTTCATGACCGAGACCGGTCCGGGCACGTCGAGGAAGAGCGGCACGTCGAACGTACCTTCGATGCGGTACGCGATGCGGGGGTCGAAGTCTTCAAGGACCTCGGTGATCTCGAACGTGGGCGCGTCGCCGACCTCGGCGAGGGCTTCGTCTCGCATGTGGACCAGCCACGAGGTGTTATCGCGGTCGCTGGCGGTGGTGAAGTCCCACGCGATCTGAAGGCTCGAGCGCTCGACGCCAGCGTCGGCCAAGCGGGCGAAGATGTCGGCGTACAGCGGGCGGCGTTCATCGATGCCGAGCGCGGGGTCGGCTTCGGTCAGGTCCCGGAGCGCTTCGAAGGCCTCGGACGCGGGCAGGACGTTGTCGTTGCCATCGACGAGGCCGCGCATCGCGACGATGTAGCGGCGGCCAGGGGCGAGTGCGACGGCGGGGCGCAGGAACAGCGTCGCGCGGGTCGGGTCGTCGACGCGTTCAAGCTCGGTGAAGTGCGGGACGCGCTCCCCCGTCTCGGCGTCGAGCAGCACCGTGGGGGAGTCGTCCGCGAGCGAGGCTGCGATGTCGACGGACGAGGGCAGGCCGGTCTCCGTCACGTCGGGGAACTGCACCATCATGACCGAGCCGAGCGAGAAGCCGTCGCGGTTGTCCCAGGCGCGCGCCTGGGGCTTCACGTCCACGATGCTCGTGGGCATGAGCGCTTCGGACAGCGCGAGTCTCCGGCCCGTCGCTGTGTCTGCGTCGGCGACGGTGAAGACGTTGTTGGGGAAGGGGTAGCCGCAGTAGTCGGGACTGATCGGGTCGCAGTCGAGCTGAGGCCAGTCGACAGCGGCCGGAGGCTCCTCGACGGTGGCATCCCCGGAGCTGCTCGCCGCGCCGGTCCCGGTGTCGGCTGCATCGGTGTCGGTGCTGGTCGCCGTGGAGCCGGCGGTGCTCGCTTCCGAACCCGCGTCGGTGTCTGCGGCCGCATCGTCGCCGCATCCCGCTGCCAGCGCCGCTGCGGTCAACACGAGCGCGGCGCCCCTCATCCATCCGTCCAAACGCATGCCCTCAGTATACGCCTGTCCCCTCTTGCCCCATCGATGACTATCCAAGGCGGCGCCTCGTCCGTCATACTCGTGAGCATGGCGGGCGGATGGATGTCGATGGTGGCTGCGATGGCGGCCAACGCCCTCGGCCTTCCGCTGCTGCTGCCGCTCGAGCCCGATGTCCCCGCCGAGCAGGTCGACGCAACGCTCGAAGAGGATGCCGACGAGGACGAGACGACGTGGCGATTTGACCCGGCGCGCTGCGGGACGACGCAGACCGTCGAGACCGCGTCCCCGCGGAAGTGGATCCGCTACAAGGTCGCCTCGCGCGAGACCGTCGAGGAGGTGGCGTTTCGGCACGGCGTGGCTCCTTGGGAGCTGCGCGGGTGGAACGGCATGGCCGACGACGCCCACAAGCTCAAGCGCGGCCGGCGGCTCCGCATCAAGGCGTCGCGGCTGCCACCGCGACCCGAGAAGGCGATCGTCACGGTCGCCGAAGGCGACACGTGGAGCAGCCTGGCGCAGGCGAACGGGGTGTCTCCGTCCGACCTACGCGCCTACAACTGGCCCTATCGCGGCAAGATGACGCCGGGAAGCGAGCTGACGGTTTACGTCGATCCGATTCTGCGGGACTGGATCGCCGCGGCCCCGGCCGACGGTGAGCGGGTGCGACGCGGCGCGGTGGGGGTGGGGTCTCCGGATGAAGGGACGTTGCTCAACGGCGTGCAGATCCCCAAAGGCGACGGGTACTGGCTGCGGCTTCCGCGGAGCGCCTACGGTACAACCCACGCCGTGACTCAGCTGCTCGAGGCCATCGATGGCTTTCGCGAAGAGACGCCGTGGACTGGGACGCTCGCGATCGGATCGATGAGCGGGCCGCGGGGCGGGCCGCTGGGGCATCACAAGTCCCATCAGACCGGCCGCGACGTCGACATTCGGCTTCCACGTCGCGAAGGCGTGTCGCGGTACGCCGAGCTTCGTCCGCGCCGCGTCGACTGGACCGCAACGTGGGTCTTCGTCCAAGCGCTCGCCCGCGTGGACACCCAGGTGATCTTCTTCGACTACAAGCGGCAGAAGTACCTCTACCGGGCCGCAAAGGCTGCCGGTGCCAGCGACGAAGAACTCGCCGCGCTGGTCCAGTATCCGCGCGGATCGTATGCGCGGCGTGGGCTCGTCCGCCACTACCCCGGCCACGAGAAGCACCTTCACATTCGCTTCGGTTGCGGTCCCTGCGAGGTCTCCTGCGCCGGGGCGGTCCCCGACGCGCCGGGTCCCAACGAGCCCGCGAGCGAAGCGGGCGACTGAAGCTCAGGCGGCGGAGCAGCTGGCAGCATCGGTGCAGCTGACCGAGCACTCGCTGGCGCCCCCGCAGTCGACGGTGCAGTTGCCCGAACACTCGACGATCGCGCAGGAGGTCGTGCCCTCGCAGGTCAGCGTGCAGTTGCCGCCAGGGCACCGCATCGTGCAGCTTCCGACGTCGGCGCACGTGCTGTCGCACTCGCCGCCCTCGCAGTCGACCGTGCAGGTGTTCGACGTGCTGCACGTGGTCTCGCAGTCGCCGACCGGGCATTCCTGACGACACGTGTCGTCGTTGATGCACTCGAGGCTGCAGCCGGGGATCGTGCAGCTTTGCTCGGTGACGCTGTTGCTCGTGGTCGCGGCGCTCGTCGAGACCTCCGAGGTTCCGGACGCGTCGTCGCTGGCATCCGTCGAGGTGTCGGCTCCGTCCAGACTGGTCGAGCTGGTCTGGCCATCGCTCCCGCCGGCGCTGTCCCGGACGGTCAGGACGTCGTCGCGCAGCTGGCAGGCGGCGACGAGTCCCGCGAGCAGAAGCACGCCCCGGGTCACTGCAGCGACTCCAACCTTCGTTCGAGTCGGCCTGCGTAGGCGCTGTCGCCGTGGCTTCGAAGGAAGGCCTCGATCGCCGCGCGTTCGTCGTTGGGACGCCCGAGTGCGCGCAGCGCCTCGATGCGGCCAACCGCGGCTTCGCGGCGCATCGAGCCTCCTTTGGCATCGAGGTACGCGTCGAAGCTTCGCAGGGCGGCCTTGGGGTGGCCGGCCTTGAGCTCGAGGCGCCCGATGGAGACCTTCGCGACGTGGGCTTGTTCGCTGCGGGGATGCTGGCGCACGAGCTGACGGTATCGGGCGAGTGCGGCACGCCGATCGCCGGCCGCAAAGGCATCCTGGGCCGCACGAAGCTGGTTCTCGGGCGAGACGCGAGCCTTGGTGCGCGGGGCGGGGTCGGGTTCGGGCTCCGGCGCCGGCTCCGGCGAAGCCTCGACCTCGCGGGGCGGCTCGACCTGGGGCGTGGCCCGTGGAGGCGGCGTCGGGACGACGACGTCGTCGTCCACGTCGTCGTGGACGTCGGGTGCGAGGCTCTCCACGTCCGTGGCGGTCTCGAACGTCCACACCGAGCTCGGCAGCGCCCAGGCGAGGACCACCGCGGCGGCCAGCAGCGTCAGCGCGACGACGGCGGGGCGCACCCACGCAGAGGCGGTCGACTGTGCCGGTGGTAAGGCGACGATCTCCCCGGGGTCGCCTGCCGCAGCGTCGAGGACGTTGGCGAGCAGGGCTTCGTCGTCGAGTTCACCAGGCAGCGGCATCGTGCCGAGGGCAGAGAAGTCGAGGTCGTCTTGGGGGGCGTCGGTCATCGCGAGCCCTCCGCGTCGTCGGCAGGTGCACCGATGCGCTGCTCTCGACGGACCAGCTTGCGCAGGGCCGCGACGCCCAACCGCAGCCGTCCCTTCACCGTGTTGCGGCTGACCTCCGTCATCGAGGCCACCTCGTCGAGCGAGTGACCGAAGGCGTGGTGCAGCACGATCGCGGTGCGTTGGGCTTCGGGCAGCGCATGAAGGTAAGCACGCAGATCACGGGGAAGTTCGTCGGAGAGTTGGGGGTGGGGCGGCGCGGCGTGCTGCGGGACCTCGTCCGCGCTCGCCGTTTGCTGTTTTCGCTCGCGGGTGAGGTGGCGCAGTGCCGCCCGGTTGGCGATACGGCCAGCCCACTGCTCGAGCGTTGCATCGCCGCGAAACGAGTGACAGCTGCGGAGCACCTCGAGCAAGGCTTGTTGTGCGGCATCGTCCGCATCGGCGGCACTGGTTGCGAGCGAGCGGGCGATGCGTCGGACCCGAGACAGGATGCGGCGCGCGACGGCGGCCTGCGCCGCGCGTTCGCCAGCTGCGGCGCGTTGGGCCAGCTGGACATCTGCCGTCCGCTCGTCGGTGCTCACCCGTTCCCCCGGGCTGGAGCATATCGGCGGCGTCGCGGCGGCGTACACACGAACCGAGTGCGTCCGTGGGATGGATGCGGGTCAATTTCATTTTTTGCCGAGGCCTACCTCCACGCCGAGACCAGCGCGGACCCGCGCGCGGGCGGGGGTGACGCGGACGGTGGTCTCACCGACGACGACGACCGTGTCGGCGCGGGTCAGCAGCACGTCCAGCGCGACATCCACCCCGAGCCGCACCTGGGGCACCACGTAGACGCCCACGCCTGCTTCCGCAGAGAGATGGCTGAACCAACGTCGTGATCGCCGCTCGCCGTCGACCGGGGCTCCGCCGGTCACGACACGGGTGAGGGGGTCGAGCGTCCACGCGCCGCCACCGCGGACGTCGAGGCGGTCGCCGACGGGGATGTGGACGCTTGCAGCCGCAGAGATCGGGTGGCGGCGGATGTCGAACACCACGCCGGCCACCGACACCGTCCGGGTGAAGACGAGCGCGTATCGGAGTCCGAGCGCCAGTCGTGGTCGGATGCGCCAGGCGACGCCGAGACCGAGACCATGCTGCCAGGGGAGCGCATCGGCGAACGTGTTGCCTTGGTACTGCACGCCGAGCCACACGGGCGGACGTCGGTCGGCCGGGGTGATCGGTTCCGGTTCTCGCGCTGGCTCTGGCTCTGGCTCTGGCTCTGGCTCTGGCTTCGGTTCGGGTTCGGGTTCGGGTTCCGGTTCGAGAGTGCTGGGGTCGACGCGGTCCATGCCGCGGACGTCCCCGTCCTGCAGCGCGAGGCCGAGTCCGGTGGTGATCGCGGCGAGCGTCTCGATGGACGTTGCGTCGAGTCCTTCGACACTGGACCCTCGTCGCCACACCGCTCGCGCCCCACGCTGGACCGCGTAGAGTTCCCAGCCCTGGTCGCCATCGACCAGCCAGACGGCGTCGATGCGCAGCTCCGAGAGCAACAGTACGGGGGTGAACCCGGCGGGGGCGTCGACGACCTCGAGCGCGACGTCGAGCTCGAGTGCGTGCGCCCGGATGGAACCGGCGAGGCGTGCCCGCGTTTGGGGTGGAAGGTCGGCGGGCAACACCACGTGGACGCGTGGTGTTTCGACCGGCGTCGGCGCGGTGCCGCGCGGTTGGGCGGAGGCCGGTGTCGCGGCGCTCAGGCTTGCGAGCAGCCCGACCGCCGCGGCGACATCACGCAAGCGCATCGCGAAGCTCGGCTGCCAGGGCCGCTCCGGCCTCGGCGTCGAGCTTGCCCGCGGGCCACCCGACACCGAGCCCCTCGTCGGCGTTGGGTTTGGGGATCACGTGAAAGTGAACGTGAAAGACCGCTTGGTGGGCGAGCGGACCGTTGTTTTGAAGGACGTTGTAGGCGTTGGCACCGCTGACCTTCATGACGGCGCGGGCGATTCGCGGCAGCACGCGGCCGATGGCGGCGGCAGCGTCGTCACTGAGCTCGTGCAGGTAGGCCTTGCGCTCCTTGGGGATCACCAGCGTGTGCCCCTTCGACAGCGGGCCGATGTCGAGAAACGCGAAGACGTGCTCGTCTTCGTAGACCTTGTGACAAGGGATGTCCCCATCGAGGATTTTGTCGAAAATCGTGCTCATGGCCGCGGCCTCGCCCGAAAGGATGAGCCAAGCGCGCCGCCTTTGTCGAACGGCCCGTCGGTGTATTCTCGCCGCGATGAACGAGCGCTCGGTCGTGATCATCGCGCTGCTCGGCGCCGGGTTCGTTGCCTACGCCGTCTACGGGCTGCTCTCGCGGAGCATGGAGCCGGGCAGCAACGGCCCCGCCCCCGTGAAGGTTGACCGCCAGGCCGAAGCCGAGGACCAGCCCGCACCAACCCCGGCGGTTCGCCGCGCGGCCGAGGGAACGCAGCGCCCGCTCCCCAAGCCGCGGGTCAATCCTCCGGTGGGCAAGGGCGCACCCGCAGGCCCGGCCCCCGCCGTCCCCATGCCCGACGTGAGCCTCGAGGAGGCGCGCGAGAGCTACGACGACCTCGTCGCGGAGATCGAGCGCGAGATCCAGCGCAACAAGGACACCGGCAAGCCCCTCGCGACCGAGCACTGGGCGGAGTACTACCAGCGCAGCCACGACGTCATGAATCCGCTGCGCCGTCACCTCGGCTTCGAAGACGACGCCGCGCGCGACGAGGTCGCCGAAAAAGACGAGACCCTCCGCGACCTCCTCGACGCCCTCCAAGCCGACCCCAAAACCCTCGAAGCGCCCGACGAAGCCGCCGAGTAGCCCCGCGCCCCGCCTCCCGTCGCGCTCATGGGCGCCGCAGATGAGCGTTGTATCCGGAGTTGCGAGCGAAGGAGGCTCCGCCTCCGCAGCAAGGGAAACCGACGCCCCGCTCAACCGACAACGCAGGCCGCAAGGCCACCCGAGCAAGAGCCACCCAAGGCGGGCCCTCCCCACGCTCGGCTCAGCACGAACAAACCACGAGCAAAGCGAGAGGCGCCCTGCTGGGCGCCCTTGGAAGGGTGAAGCGAAGGAGGCTCCGCCTCCGCAGCAAGGGAAACCGACGCCCCGCTCAACCGACAACGCAGG
>JBCCQM010000177.1:0-17118 GCA_039024335.1 Myxococcota bacterium | reverse complement strand
GGCTGAACCCGGCGACGGCGATGCGCCTGCCCAGCCTCACCGAGCGCAAGGACGACTTCTCCACGCTGCTCGAGGTGTTCGTGGGCCGGGTTGCGCTCGAGCTGTACAACGCCGACCTGCTGCGCCAGTACGCCGAGCAGCGCGGGCTCGCGGTCGCCAGCGCGGACGACATCCCGGTGACGGTCGGGCGTAAGGTCCCCGCCAAGGCCGACAGCCGCCGCGTCCACTTCGTCTTCCACCCCAGCAGCTACAAGCAGCTGCGCGACTTCGCCTGGCCGGGCAACTTCCGCCAGTTCGAGATGTTCTTGTCGAACCTCATCACCCTGTCGCTGGTCGAGCTCGTCGACCAGGCCGAGGTGGTCGAGCCCGACGACCCTGCGGAGGCGAGCCGTCCGGATGTCATCCCGATCCTGCCGCGGATCGTCCGGGAGCTGATGCGCCCGATGGACATCCCTCGTGCCGAGGTCGAAGGGGAGGGCGAGCCGGTCCGGGTGATGGCCGACGGCGGGCACCACGTCGGGGTGACGCTGCGCGCGGGCGACTCGCTCAATGCGGTGTCCTGCGCGATCGAGCGCCAGTACCTCGAGCTGCTGTTCGAGAAATACGAAGGCGACCTGGCGCGTATGGCATCGGTGCTGCTCTCCGACCCCGGCGCTGGTCGCAAGGTCCAGCTGCGCATGAATCAGCTGGGCATCAAGCTGCGCTCGCTCAAACAGCGGCGGCGGGCGCGTTGATGCGGCGGCGATTGGCGACGTGGGCCTTCGGCGTGGCGCTGCTCACCGCGGCGCCGGCTGTCGCTGCGCCGCCGAGCAACCCCGCCTCCAAGCTGCCGTCTCTGGACGACGGTGGACTGCCACCACCGCCGGTCGAGGGCGACGATGCCGGGACCTCCGACGTCCCGACCGAGCTCACCGAAGAGGAGAAAGAGGCGCAGCGGCGGCTCGAGTATCAGACCCACATCGATGCGGGCGAGGTCGCAGCCGAGAAGGAGCGCTACGACGAGGCGGTTCGCGAGTACACCGCTGCCCTGCGGATCGAGCCCGGCGACCCGGCGGCCTTGCTCGGTCGCGCCATGGCTCGAAAGGCTCGCAAGGGCGCCGGACGCTGCCCGACGCGCGCGATCCGGGACATGCAGGAGATCGAGAAGCAAGACCCCAAGGGTGTCTGGCAAGACATCCGCTCGGACCTCATCGTGTGGATGAGCGCCTGCGGGTCGCGGTACGCGACGCGTCAGCTTCGCCTTGCGCGAAGCGTCGCCGACGACGAGCCGGGCACCCGCGGCCGCGACGACGACATCCGGGTCACGCTCGCCAAGCTCGAGTTCGCCTACGGGTCCAAGCGCGGCACGCCCGACGAGCTGTCCAAGCGTCGAACGGCGGCGCTCGCGGTCCTCGAAGCGTACCTGGAGGAGTGCAAGGCCCAAGAGCGAAAGCCGCAGGCCGAGGCGCTCAAGCTCATGGCGGGCTGGCTGCGCGACGAAGAGCAGCTCGAGCGCTCGGCCGAGCTGTACGAGCAGCTCGCGCGCGGCTACTCCGGCAGCGAGTTCGCCCACGGCGCGGCGAAGATCCGCGAGGAAATTGAGTTTGAGCTCGAGCTGCAGCAGCTCGACGAGACCCAGGGCTTTCGGCCATCGGCCGCGGCACAGGCGTCCTATGACGCGGGCGTCGTTGCGCTGCGCGGGGGCGACTACGAGACCGCCGAGCGCCGCCTCACCGACGCCATCGAAGAGAGCCCCTGGTTCCCGCAGGCGTACTACTCCCGCGGCGTGGCGCGGGCGCGGCTGGACAAGCTGATGCCGGCGGTCGAGGACATCGGTCGATCGATCCGCATGGATCGCTCCGACTACCGCGCCCACATGACGCTGGGCCTCATCTACAAGAAGGAGTTCGCCGGGGCGGAGGACGCCGAGGCGATCAAGCACCTCTCCGCGGCGCTGCGCCTGCGTCCCGACCTCATCCGGCTGCACCTGCTGCTCGGGGAGCTGTACGCGCGAACGGACCGCGAGCAGGCGCGCGAGCACTATCAACGGTTCATCCAGCTCGCCGAGTTCGACGAGCCCGAGGCCCGCACCGCCCGCCAGGCGCTCGAAGAACTCGAACGCGAGATTCGTCAGGAGGACCCGCTGCCAATGCCGCCGCCGGCCGAAGAGAGCCTTCGCTTTCTGCCGCCGGAGGTGCAGCGGGTCATCAACGAGGCGTACCTGCGGGGAACCGAGCACGAGGACTGGCTGATGGCCGAGAAGATCCTCGTCGAGGCGCTCGACCACTTCCCTTCGCAGCCGGTCATCCTCAACGAGCTCGCCCGCGTCGTGTACCACCAAGAGCGCTTCGGCGACGCCCGCTCGTACTGGGAGCAGAGCCTCGACATGCTCGAGGACCAGGTCGAGGTTCACGAGCGACTCGGCCTGCTGCTGCGACGCGACCTGCCCGACGAAGCCGTGCCGCATCTGCGGCGCGCGGCCGACCTCGGCTCGTTGACGGCGCGGTATCTGCTCGCCGAGCTGCTGTGGGACCTCGCGCAGCCCCTCGAAGCGCGGGAGCAGATCGAGCGCTTCTTGGCGGAGGGCAGCGACTACAACCTGTACTGGGACCGGGCCCAGGTCCTGCACGAGGAGATCGAGAGCCGGTTCTTCCAGGCGTACCTGCTGCTGGGCGTGCTGCTGGCGCTGATGATCGCCATCCCGGCGTGGCGCGTATATCGGCATTACCGCGGCGCTTCGCTGGAGCAGCTGCTCGAGCGGGCGCCGAAGAGCTACCCCGAGGTGGCGCGCGTGCTCTCGCTGATCCGTCACGAAATCCTCAAGCACAACACCGCGTTTCTGGCCGACGTCGGCAAGGCCCTGGAGTACGAGGCGCCCGACGCCGACGTGCGGGCGGAGGTGCTCGGCAAGCGCCTGTTCGGAGAAGCGATTGCGCGACGCGGGCGACCGTCGGCGTCCACGCTCGAGGGGATCTACGGCCGCTTTCACGGGTACCTCGACGAGCTCGAGAAGGTCGCGCGTCAGTATCAGGTCACGCTCAACCTCCACCGCAAGGACACGACGTTCCGCCCGATGATCGCGGCGTTCGACGACCTGGCCCGCTGGGCGCCCGCGCTGCGCCGTACCCCGCAGCTGTCGTCGTCCAAGCGCATCGAGCTTGCGCGCTGCCTTCGCAAGTCCGGCCACGTGCTGGGCCGCAAAGCGTTCGAGCGGCTCAGCGGGCTGATTCGCCAGCTGTGCGTCACCAACGTCGACGAGGCGCTGGTCCGGGAATGCTACGCGCAGGTCAGCGGCGAGAAGCAGTTTGCAGGCGTTCCGCTGGGGCCGCTGCAGATCGAGGGGGCCGGCGCGCAGGTCCGCATCTTCCGGACGGATCTCGAGGACATCCTCGCGAACGTGATGCGGAACTCGCTGCGCTCGAGCGCGCAGTATGCCCAGCCTCCGGTGGCGCTGGGCCTGACGCTGTTGCTCGAGATCGACGAGATCACGGGCTTGGGCTCGCTCGCGATCCGCATCAAGGACCGCAGCCCCGAGAAGCTGTCGAACGAGATGCTCCGCGGCCGCTACGTCGAACGCGGCATGGGCATCACCGTCGACCTGCTTTCGCGCTACGATGGCGCCATCGGCGTGGAGTCCGAGCCGGGGTGGAGCAAGGCGGTCGTTCTGCGCTTCTTCACGGTCGAAGAGGACGCGCCTTTGCCCGAGCCTGCGCCATGAACCCGCCCGTGGACATCGTCGTCGTCGAGGATGGCGACGAGTACATCACCAACCTGACCACGTTCGTCGCCGACGGCATGCAGTACCGGCAGGCGAAGAGTGGTGCCGCGGCGTGTTCTTTGATCGCGCAGCGGGCTCCCGACCTGGTCTACCTCGACATGCGCTTCGATCGGATCCCCGAGGAAGACCTGCTCGGGGACATGGTGCAGCTCACCGCCCGCTTCAACGGTGACGTCGCACGGGCGCGGCGCTTCCAGCAGGACAACCAGGGGCTGTTCGTCCTGCGGGCCGTTCGAGACTCGGGGTTCGCCGGCCCGGTCATCCTCAGCTACGACTTCTCCTCGGAAGAGCGTCGGTTCGCGGCGCTCAAGGCCCGAGACCCCGCGCTTCGGTACTGCCCCGACTACGCCGACGCGAACACGATCCGCAGCACGATCCTCGATGCGGTTGGTCGGGCCTGATACGGTCCGTCCGTGTCCGACTCCCTCAGCGAGGCTTCCTGGATCGTCGCCATCCGCCGGATGGCGATGCCGGCCGACACCAACGCGCACGGCACCATCTTTGGAGGATTGATCCTCAGCCTCATCGACCAGGCGGGAGCGATCGCGGCCCAAAGCTCGGGCGCCAGCAAGGTCGTGACCGTGGCGATGGACAAGATCGTCTTTCACGAGCCGGTCCACGTCGGTGACCTCATCACGTGCCACGCCGCGGTCATCAAGCGCGGCAAGACATCGATGACGGTCTGCGTTCGGGTCGAGGCCGAAGCGCCCAGCTCGCTGGCCAAGGACATCGAGCCGCGCAAGGTGACGCAGGCTGAGGTCGTCTACGTGCAGATCGACGACCACGGCCGTCCGCTCCCGCTGTAGGCGAACGATCTCCGCGTCCGGCTGCGCCGCGGCCTGCCAAGCAGGACATCGGAAAACTCCCACGTTCTCGCCTCGCGCGAGTCCTCCGATGTCCTGCTAGCCTTCGGCCATGACCATGCTCCGTTCGACCCTCGTCGCTGCGCTCGCCCTCGGCGTCGCCTCGCCCACCCTCGTTGCCTGCGCCGAACGGCCCGGCAAGAAGAAGGACGACGACAAGAAGGACGACAAAGACAAGAAGTCCAAGAAGGACGACAAGGCCAAAAAGGACGAGGCCAAGAAAGACGAGAAGAAGAAGGAGTAAATGCGTCTCCCGCTGCGGCACGCGCCTCCGTCGGAGGACACCCCGTACCGGCGGTGTGCGCACCTCGAGGCGCTGATCGAGGCGGCGATTGGCCTGCCGCTAGGTCCCGCCGCGCTCGCGTTGTCGTCTCGGCGCTCGCGCGGGCGCCACGGCAACGCGCTGCAGTGGCACCTCGGCCTCGACGCACACGACGGTGAGGCCGAACTCGACTGGGAGGACCGCATCGAGATCAAGCTGGTGTCGGTGTGGCGGCGAGGGCAGGGCGAGTCCGCCACGGTTGCGTGCGACAAGCTCAAGGTCTGCGACGTCGGGGTCGACCCGTGGCACAAGCTCGGCAACGTGATGTGGGTGTTTGCCGATCGACTCACCCGGGTGGTGGTCGGCGCAACGCAGACGCATCTTGCGGGGGGCCTGCGGACGCGGCTGGCGCAGGCGTGGACGGCCGACCCGCACTTCGATCATCCCACGCTCTTCGTCGAAGCGCGGGAGCACGAGGGCCGAAGCGCGCCGGCGTACTACCTCTCGGCGCGGTGGTTCGAGGAGGAGGGGCTGCTTCCGCCGACCTCACCCGAGATCTTCGGCTTCGACGCGAGCTGGTGGAGCGCCGCGCGGAACCAGCACGGGCGTGACCCCTGGCTGACGCTCGTCGACGGCAGCAGTGAGGTCGTGACGTGCCCGCGCTGTGGTGGTCCGCTGTCGTTCGATGCGGCGCGCTTCCATGCCGACGGTGTCGCGCCAGCCCGCCACGGGATGCCCGCCGAAGCCCCGTGCCTCGCTCGCGCGCATGCGGTGGTCGACGCCCGACGACTCGTGCTGTCGGAGGCGTTCGATCCCGAAGTCTCGTGTGCAGGCGTCGAAGCTCGGGTTGCCCCGGATGCGGTCCAACGACTGGCCGCGCGCGTCCCCGAGCCCGACGACCATCTGCACGACGGCTGATACGGAAAACCCGAAGTCGCGGACCAGGCGACCTCGGGTTTCCCCTCACGCAGCCGCAGCGCGGCGCGTGACCAAATCTGAAGTTCTTCATCGAGGCAGCAGTGCTGCTGCCGGCGCGGTCTGGCCCCCCAAACCCGCGCGCAAGCCACCGAGCCCCGCTCGACCGGCATCCATCTCGTGGTGCGCGGCGGGGCGAGCTTTATCGGTAGTTCAAGACAGAAGACTCAAGGCAAACAAATCAAGCGAAGCGAAAGAACAAGTCAGAAGCAAGTTCAGGCAGGCCAAGCTCGAAAGCGGAAGCAAGTCGGTAACGAAGACACGCTACGGGGATAAGCGAGAGAGAAGCCAAGCAATCTCCGGCAGATAAGAGAGAAGCGCCGGAGGGTACGTGGGAAGTCAAACCAGTCAGACGAAGCGCAAGCGAAGAAAGCCAAGAAAGAGAAAGCGAAGCGCCAAGTTGAAGTTCTCGCCTCTACTGCATGGGGTGGGCCAAAATGTCAAAGTATTGAAATCATTGGCGCTAGCCCCTGGGGTGCGCGATAACGCGATCGGGCAAGGCCCGGCGGTATGACACAGATGTCCGAGTCCTGGGGGCAAGAGCCGTTGCGGCCATGACATGGATGTCGTGCGTGACCGTTTGTGACGAGGTGTCACGCGGGATCTCGCAGCGATGTCGCGCCGTCGTCACAAAGCGTGCGCAAACGCCCACGCGCGAGCGACCAGCTGGGCCTCACCGGCCCGCCGAGGCCCGTGATACTTCGTGCGTCCGCTGGTCTCGGCCTGCGACCCGAGCATGAACGACGACGAACCTCCGACTCGAAAGCCTCCCCGCGCCGTCTTGAAGTTTGGCGGGGAGGTGGTTGCCGACGCGCGTGCGCTGGCCGTGGTGCTGGCGGAGGTTCATGCGCTCATCGACGAGGGGTGGCGCTTCGTGATCGTTCACGGCGGAGGTCCCCAGGCGAGCGCGCAGCAGGAGCGTATGGGTCTGCAGACGCGCAAGGTTGCGGGCCGGCGCGTCACGGACGCGGCTACGCTCGAGGTCGCGAAGCAAATGCTCGCCGGAGCGGTGAACGTGGACGTGGTGTGCGCCGCGACGGCCGCACGGCTGCCGGCGCTGGGGCTCGCGGGCGTGAGCCTGATCGAGGCCACGCGGCGTCCGGTGGAGACGATCGATGGCGCGTCCGTCGACTACGGCTTCGTCGGAGAGGTCCGACGCGTCGACGTCGGCGTGCTGGAGGCGCTGTGGTCGGTGGGACGCGTTCCGGTGGTCGCGCCGCTGGGCGTAGACGAGGCTGGCCAGGCCTACAACATCAACGCCGACACGGTCGCGGCCGCGATTGCTGCAGCCGTTGGGGCCGAGCACTTGTTCTTGATGACCGCGGCGGGCGGTGTTCGGGCCGATGTCGAGAATCCGAACTCCCGCATCCCCACGCTCACCCCCGCGCAGGCGCGGTCCGCCATTGATGACGGGACGATCGCCGGCGGCATGATTCCCAAGGTCGCCGACGCGCTGGACCAGCTCGCGCAGGGCATCGGGGTGGTCCACATCCTCGGTCCCGACTCGCTCCGCGCCGCGGTGGCCGAGCCGGGTTCGGTCGGCACCGCCATCCTTGGAGGCGCACGATGAGCGAAGGCGACATCCTCGCGCTGCTGACCATCGTGCTGTGCCTCGGCGGTAGCATGTTCTTCTCGGGCTCGGAGACGGCCATCACGTCGCTGGGCGAGCACCAGGCCGCCAAGATTCTCGAGGACGGGGGACGGGATGCGCGCGTCGTGTCCAGCTGGGTGAAGCACCCCGTTCGCGTGCTCTCGACGATCCTCGTCGGCAACAACATCACCAACACCCTGATGGGGTCGGTCGCGACGGCATTTGCGATCGAGCACCTACAAGGGGGCGAGTGGGGGGACTACGCGGTGCCAGCCGCGGTGTTCGTCACCACCGCGCTGCTGCTGGTCTTCGGTGAGATTTTCCCCAAGGCGGTCGGCCGTGCCTACAGCCACCGTCTTGCGCTGCCGCTGCTGTCGATTCTCAACGTGCTCGCGCGGCTGCTGTACCCGGTCGTCTGGACGCTGACGCGGCTGACGAACTGGATGCTGTCGCGAACCGTCACCGAAGATGGCGGCGGGGGTCAGAAGGTCACGCCCGACGACCTGGACTATCTGGTGAAGGTGGGTCAGCGCGAAGGCACGATCGCCGCCGATCAGGCGGAGCTTCTACGCGGCATCTTCCGCTTCGACGACAAGATCGTTCGCGACATCATGGTGCCGCAGCGAGACGTGACCGCGATCGACTACGCCTGGGACGTCGAGCGCGTCATCGAGGTCGCCAAGCGCTCTGGACACTCCCGCATGCCCGTCTTCGAGGGCGACTTGGACTCGATCAAGGGCGTCCTGCACATCAAGTCGCTCATTGGGCAGAGCGAGCCGGGCCGCGAGACGATCGAGCGCGCGATGCGTCCGCCGCTGTTCGTGGCCGAGAGCCTGTTGATCTCGGACGTGCTGCAGCGCTTCAAGGAAGAGCGAAAGCACCTGGCGATCGTCGTCGATGACGGCGGCCACACGGTTGGCGTCGTCACCCTCGAGGACGTGCTCGAGCAGATCGTCGGCAAGATCTTTGACGAGAGCGACCAGGCGCCCAGCATCGTGCAGGACCACCTCGGGGTGCGGTACCTCGACGGCACGGCGAGCCTCACCCAGGTGGAGGACTCGTTCGGCATGGAGTTCGAGGAACTCGACGGCGTCGACTCGGTCGGCGACCTCCTGACGCAGCTCGCAGGCCAGATCCCCATCGCGGGGTCGGTCGTCGTATACGAGAACCTCCGGTTCAAGGTGCTCGCCGCGAACGACCGGCGGGTCATTCGCGTCAGCGTCGAGACGGTCGAGCTCGAAGAGTCGTCTCAGGACTGAAGGCGGTCAGCCCTCGCCGAGCGCCCGCGCCATGGCCCAGGTCGGGAAGATCTGGCGGTACAGGTCGTACTCGAGCACCGAGGTGTTGAAGAACACGCCGGTGGCGGGCTCGGGTGCCCAGCTGCCGTCCTCGCGCTGCATGGCACGCAGGTAGGCGAGCCCGCGCTCGATGGTCTCGCGCTCGTGCGGCGCGATGTCCTGCAAGGTCAGGACGGCCCAAGCGGTCTGAACGACGGAGCTCGGTTCGTCTTCGGGGAGCGGGTGGGGGGCTTCTTCAAGCATGCCCACGTGGCTTTCGCCCCAGCCACCATCGGCGCGCTGATGCTCCACGAGCCAGCGGCTCGCGCGGGTGAAGGTCGGGTGCGAGGGCGGCAAGCCGGCGGCGAGCAGCCCCGAGGTGGCGAAGAAGGTGCCGTAGGTGACGTTGACGCCCCAGAACCCGAGCCAGCCGCCTTCCTCGTGCTGCTGCGAGAGCAGGAACGACTTGCCGGCGGTGAGCGAGGCCCGTACGCGCACGCGCAGGTCGTTGGGCATGGCCTCGCCAAGCTGCCGCTCCACGTACGCCAGCGCCCGCACGCAGCTGCCGGTGCACTCGGTGTACGAGTACTCCAGCATGCAGTTGCCGTAGATCTCGGCGGGGTTGTAGTGCTTGAGGGCAAGCGGCCCGCGACGCGGCTCGTAGGAGCCGAAGCCCCCATCGGGGTTTTGCCGCCCGAGGATGAACTCGACCGCGGCCAGCTTGCGGCCCAGCTGCAGCTGCCCGACCGTATCGCTGAAGCCGGCGACCTCGATCCGCATCAGCGCCTCGACGGCCTCGGCGGTGCAGTCGCTGACCGGCCAGGGGTGCTTCTCGTTGGCGAAGCCCCAGCCTCCGTAGGCGGACTCGCGGTAGTGGCGGGCGCCGCCGATGACGTCGGCCTGCATCTGCGCGGTGGGCAGCCAGTGGCAGGCCCGCAGCGCGATGTCTTGGGCCTCGGGGGTGTCGGGGCCTTCGCTGATCGCTTGGAGCAGGAACGACGTGTCCCAGATGTCGGAGCGCGCGCCCGCGAACCGGGTGCCGCGGTCCTCGTCTTCCCAGACCCAGTACTCCAGGCCCGCGAGCGCCTTGGGCAGCTCGGAATGGTTGGGGTCGCGGACGTGGAGCGCGAGGCAGAACAAGAAGCCGTTGACCGGGCTGAGGCACACGTAGTCCGTCGAGCGGAACTCGAAGAGCATGTGCTCCATCGCCTTCTCGAGCGCCTTCGCGCGCAGCCGGCTCGGCACGAAGCGGTCAGCCTTGCGCAGCGCCGAGAAGGCCATGCGCAGCGCGGGCTTGGGCGCCTCGTAGAGGTCGCTCGGCGCGATGACGTCGGTCGCCTTGGCGAAGGCGGCCGGGTCGACCCCGGCGGGGTACAGCTCGCTGCGGATCGCGTCGATCAGCGGGTTGGTCGGTGCCGAGTACTTCGCGCCGTACAGGTACGAAAGCCCCATGTAGATGAGCCGCATGTGGCAGTACAGGCGGCGGGGGTGCATGGGGGCCGACTCGGGAAGCAGCCACAGCTCGGGCAGAATCGGCTGCGTGCCCTCCCACGGGTACAGCCCCAGGAGCGCCAGCCAGATGCGGCCCCACGTGGGAATCTCGTAGACACCGCCGGCCTTTTCGATCCACGCGCGAGCCTGCGCGCACATCGGGTCGTCGGCGGGCGTGCCGAGCAGTCGCAGCGCGACGTAGCAGAGCGTGGTGTGGAACAACCATGACTCGCCCTGGAACTGCGGGCCGTCGTCGGTATGAATGACGGGAAGCATGCCCCAGCCGCCGTCGGGCTGGCGCTGGACCTCGAGGCTGCGCAGGATGTTGGCGCGTCGCTGCGGCGACATCTCGTGACCGACGATGTGGCAGACGATCACGTACTGACACACCAGCATCGAGTTCCAGACGACCTCGCCTGCGAAGGCGCCGTTGTCTTGCTGGCGCGTCTGCAGATAACCCAGCGCGCGGCGGTAGGATTCGAGCATCTCGGGCGCGTTCGCAGCGTCCGGGCTCGTCGTGGGCACGTGGGCTGCGGATGCGGGGGCGGTGCTCATGTCGGGGCCTGACGGACCCGAGCCGCTGCCGGGTCAGTTGCCGGGACGTAGCACGAGGAACCACTGGTGGGGAAGGAACTCTTCCTCCGCCACGACCTCGAACCCGGCCTGCGCCAGCTCACTTTTTGCGACCTCGGCGCTGACCCGATGCTGCTGCGCGGGTGCAATGCCCTCTGGTGGCGTTGCATCGGGTCTGAAGTCCAACAGCACCAGATGGCCGCCGTCCTTCAGCGTTGCGCGGACCCGTGTGAAGTAGGGCACACGACTGCGAATGTAGGCGTACGTGTTGGCCGAGAAGACGAGATCGAGCGCGCCGTCGGGCAGCATCGGGTCGTCGTAGTGCGCGAGGTGGGGCTCGATGTTGGGCGTGCCCCAGCCTTCGCGGTTTTCGAGAAGGTGGTCCTCGAACTCGCCGTCGACGTCGACCGCGTAGACGCGTCCTTCGGGGACGAGCTGCGCGAGGCGTCGCGTGAAGTAGCCCGAGCCCGCGCCGATGTCGGCGATCGTGGCGCCCTTGACCGGGACGGGCAGCGCTTCGACGACCTTGTCGGGTTGCTGCCAGGCGTCGCGCTGCGGGTCCTCGAAGACCTCGATCATCGCCTGCGGGTCGTCGTAGTGCTGCGGCGGTCCGCTACCGCCCACGCGACAGCCGAGGGTGGCGGCGGTGGCGACCGCGAGCAGCACGAGGAACCGCGAGGACACAGACGCCATGCGTCGAGGGTATGCCGGCGCGCCGCGAGCCGTAAAGGGGCACCGACCGGCCCCCGGAGAACGATGTCCGAGCCCATGGCGGCCTGCCCGGATGCGCTCTACACTCCGCCGATGGCAAGCGAGCTTCGCGTCGAGGACGAGCCGCCGTCGATGCGATCGCGGATCCCGATCGAGGGGCATGGCGACGGCCGCTGGGTCCGCCGCTGCGTGCGAACGCTGATCGGGGTGCTCGCGTCGCCGAAGAACACGTTTGCGCGGTGCCCAGAGCCGGTCGACCACGGCCGCACGCTCCGCTATTTGGCCACGCTCCGCCTCGCGCCGTGGCTGGCCCTGGTCGCGTGGCTGGCGATCGCGTTCTTCTCGACCGACGGGCGCCCGCTGACTCCGTCACGATCGGTCCACACGCTGCTCGATCCGGCGCTGGCCGAAGCGCTCTCGGTGTGGCTTGTGTTGATGGTCCCGGTGGGCATGCCGCTGCTGTACTTCCTGTGCGGCATCTTCGCCCACGTCGCGGTTGGATTGACTGGCGGCGCCTCGCGTTCGGTCGGCGCGAGCATGCGGACCCTGGGCTACGCGATGGGTCCGGCGCTGCTGGGCGTGGCCCTGCTCGACCTCGTGCTTTACACCGTCGGCATCGACGGCAGCTTGTACCTGGGCATCGTCTTGGGCCTGTCGCTCTCGTTCTTGTGGGCCGCGGGCTTCGGCCTCGCGCGGACCCACCAGATCAGCGCGCTGCGGGGATTCTTGGTGGCGCTGCTGCCGACCGCGCTGTTGACGACCGCCATCGTTCTCCGCGCGGTGCTGCAGCTCGACGTCGTGCCCGGGTTCCCCGAGCCGACGTCGCCGTATGTGATCCCCTGAGTTACATCTCCGGCGGCTAGGTCAGCGCTTCGATCTCCGTGCCGCCGTCGACGGCGTAGATCGGGCGGCCGCCAGCCGAGAGTCGGACGGTGTCGGGGTCGAGGCCCATGCGCGTCTGCACGGTGCGATGCAGGTCTTCGACGCTGATCGGCGACTCCACGACCTCGCGGCCGTCCACGTCCGTGGCGCCGACGACCTGGCCCCCGGTGATGCCGCCACCGGCCACCACGGCAGAGGCGACGCGGGGGTAGTGGTCTCGACCGCCACGGGCGTTGATGTCCGGCGTACGCCCAAAGTCACCCATCCACAGCACGAGCGTTTCGTCGAGCAGGCCCGAAGCCTCGAGGTCCTCGAGCAGGGCGGACATGCCGGCGTCGAGGTCCGCGCTGAGCTTGGCGACCCGCTCGAAGTTGTTCTCGTGCGTGTCCCAGCCTCCCATCTGCACCTCGACGAACGGAACGCCCCGCTCGACGAGGCGGCGGGCCATGAGGCAGCCCTGGCCGAAGCGGGTCGGGCCGTAGCGGGCGGTGGTTGCGGGCGCCTCATCGCTGAGGTCGAACGCCGCGAGCTCCTCGGCCCGCATCATGCTGACCGCTTGCTCGACGATCTCCTGGTGTCCGTGAATGGCAGTGCGTCCACGGTGCTGCCCAAAGTCCTGCTGGAGGTCGGACCAGATGTCGAGCCGCGCGTCGAGTCGCTCGGTGCTGAGATTGCTGCCAATGTTGCGCACCGGCTTGGACGGGTTGCCGATCACGAACGGAGCGTGCTGCGGACCCATCAACCCCGCGGTGTGTCCGGGGCCGCCGATGGCGACGTTGCCGGGCAGGGGGGTCTGTCCGAGCTTGGCCTTGACCACCTGGGAACCCAGGCCGGGATGCCGGGTCGCGCCCGCGGGGACATAGCCGGTGTGCATCAGGTACCGAGCGCGCGCGTGGTTGCCCTCGCGATAGCTCAGCGAGCGGAGGATCGCCATCTTGTCAGTCTGTCGCGCGAGCTTGGGCAGGTGCTCGCTGACGTGGACGCCGGGGATGGTGGTTCGGATCGAGCGGAACTCGCCCCCGGTGGGGCGACCGGGCTTGGGGTCCCACGTGTCGATGTGGCTGGCGCCGCCGACCATGTAGAGGAGGATGCAGGCGCGTGCGGGGGCGGCCGAAGCGAGCGCAGCACGGCTGCCGATTGCGCCGGTGGTCACGCCGGCTGCGAGCGCGCCGAGGCCGAGGCGAAGGGCGTTGCGTCGAGTGATCGTGGTCATGTCGGGTCTCCCTGGGGTTAGTGGATGGTGAGGAACTCGCTGCTGAGCAGCATGGCGTGCATGAGGTCTTCGTACGCGGAGCTGCCGTGCTCTCGCTCGTCGAGCAGGGCCAGCGCGCGATCACGCTGGGCCGCGGTGGGGCGGCGGCCGTAGACGCGCAGGTACAGCGCGTCGACGCGAGCCGCAGGCTCCTCATGGCGGTCGAGGACATCGTGGACCGTGGTGCCGCGGATGTCCGAGACGCCGGTCTGGACCAGCTCGCCGTTGAGCAGCAGCAGCGCTTGCGGGACGCTGCCCGAGAAGGCGTCGGCGGTCCCCATCTCGTCGTCTGCAAAGACGAAGCGGTACTCCTTGAGGGCCCGGTCCTTGCCGCGCTCCACGTTTTTGCGGAACAGCTTGCTGCGCGAGTCTTCGACGCTGGTAGCGATCATGAGGCTGCGGAACAGCTGGTTGGCATCCATCGATCGTACGGGCGCCTGGGCAAAGGCGCGCTCGGCGGTCGGGACCTGGTCGGTGGCTCGCTCGGGCGACCACGACGCACGCTGGTACGCGTCGCTGAGCACGATCATGCGAAGCAGCGCGCGCATGTCGTATCCCTGCGCGATGAACTGGGTCGCGAGATGGTCGAGGATCGGCGGGTGCGTGTCGTCGTTCTCGCCGCCGAGGTCGTCCCAGCGGTCGACGACGCCATGCCCGAGCAGACGTGACCAGGTGCGCGCGACGACGGTCTTGGCGAACAGATCCGAGGCGACCACTTGCTGCGCCAGCGCAGCGCGGCGGCCTTCGGGGTTGGACGGCATGGGTCGCGAAAGGAAGCCGGGCTGCACGAGGTCTCCGCTGCGCTCGCCGGGGCCGTCCTCGTGGGTCGGCATCCGCATCTCCCCGCGTCGCTTCTCGACGATGGTGGGCACGCGCTTGCCTCCGTCCTTCTTCAGTCGCGCCTTCGAGCGCGCGAAGTAGGCGGCCATCGAGTAGAAGTCCTGCTGGCTGTAGCGCGGGTCGGAGGGGTGGTCGTGGCACTGCGCACACTCGAGCGTGATGCCGAGGAAGATGCGCGCCGTCTTGCCGGTCACGGACTCGACGTTGTTCTTCTCGGCGTGGGTCACGAGGAATCCGTAGGGGCCTGGCCCGTCGAACTCGCCCTGCGCGGTGAGGATCTCGGTGGTGATCTGGTCGTATCCCGTGCCCGCCTCGAAGGCGCCGGCCAGCCATGCACGGGTGTCGCTGCTGACCTGGGGGCGCTGCTTCGTGCGGCCGGCCATCAGCAGGTCGGTGTACACGCCCGCCCAGTGTTCCGCGTAGGCCTCGGTCCCCAGCAGCTGATCGACCAGGGCGCGTCGCTTGCCGGGGCTGGAGTCGGCGAGGAAGCGGGTCACCGCTTCGGGGGTGGGAATGCGTCCGGTCAGATCGAGGGTCACGCGCCGCAGGTACGTCGCGTCGTCGGCCATCGGGGAGGGGGACACGCCAGCGCGCGCCCACCCATCGGCGACGAGGCGGTCGAGCGTCGCGTCGATGCCTTGGCCGGTCGTCGCGGCGCCCGAAGACGTCGCGGTGCCGGGCTGGTCGGCGTGGGTCGAGGCGCGGTCGCCACGGCTGCACCCCGCGCCGAGGATGAGCGCCCCGGCGAGCGTGAGGACGAGGGAACGTACGGCAGGCACACCTCCACCATGCCAAGCGGCGAGGCGCGGTGCGCGTAGGTTTGCCCGTGCTTTACCGCAGAAGCCCCATCGCGGCGCTGTCCGTAGGCGTCCACACGCCTCGGACAGTCTTTCCGATTCACCCGTTTACGGGATCGTTTCCGGTGCGACCCAGGGCGGGGCGATTTGCCACGTGCCCCGGCTCGGTCGGTGGGCTCGCGTCCGCGCGGCGTGCGTTCGGGCAACGGTGTACACCACGGACCACGGGGCGCATGAGCATGCAAAACGTCGAACTCAAGGTTCGGGTCGCGGATTTCGCCGAGGTGCAGCGTGCCCTCGGAGGACAGGAGCCCGACGCGGTGCTTTGGCAGCGCGACACCTACTTCGCGGGAACGCAGGCGGGCTGGCGGCTGAAGCTGCGCGAGATGGCCGAGGCGGGGGCCGAGCTGATCGCGTACGCGCGGCCAGATGTAGCCGGGACCCGAACGTCCGCCTATACGCGCGTTCCGGTTCCCGACCCGGACGCGCTGCGGGTCAGCCTGCGGTCGGCGCTGGGCGTCCGGGGCGTGGTGGAGAAGACCCGGACGCTGTTTCTGTTCGAGCACACGCGGATTCACGCGGACCGCGTGAATGGCCTCGGCGCCTTCGTCGAGCTGGAGACCGTGCTGGGGCCCGAACTCGATGCCTTCGCCGGTCGGGCCGAGCTGGACCGCATCGCGAAGCGCCTTGGGCTGCACGCCCTTGCACCGGTTCCCGGGAGCTATATCGACCTCCTAAAGGGCGCTGAGGGCTGATTCGCGCGCGCCTGCGCAGCCGTTGCGTTGACACGGCCGCGGTCGCCGGACACGCTCGGTGACCATGGAGGACGACGAGATCCGCGGCTACATCGCGCAGACGCTCGAGGTCTCCGTGTCGTCGGGCTACGGCACCAAGGAGGACGTCGGCGACGCCCTCGCCGAGCAGGTCCGCGACGAGTTCCGTGAGCGCCCCGAAGAGGAGGTCGAACTCGAAGTGCGTCGCTGGATGGATCGGCTTGACGTCGCGTGGACGGCCCAGCGCGCTGCCGAAGCGACGTGGCCAGACGAGACGACGAACGACCGCATCGACCGCGCGTTCGAGGAACTCACCGAGCACGGCGTGGTCGCGCTGCAGGACGCCGGCTACACGATGTCCGACGGTTGGTCCGACGTTCACGAAGCTGCGTCCGACGTTCCCCGCGCATGGGGAGGCGTGTTCTTCCATCGCCAAGATGTCGAGCGCGGCGTCGAAGGCGAGGGGCTCATGCTCGCGTTCGGTGCCTTCGTCGACGGCGCGGCCCACGAAGCCGAGAGCCTCCGACTCGCCCGGCTCACTCGCGCCGTCCTCGAGCGCCACGGCGTCCCCACCACCTGGGACGGTACGCTCGAGCGCCGCATCGCCATCGACCCCTTCCCCTGGCAACGCCGCCGCCCCCGCGCCCCCACCGACCTCCAGTAGCCCAACGAAGCCCGACCCCCGCTCGCCCAAACACTGAGGCACGCCCCAGGCCTGCAGGACCCCGGCCAGCCCACTGCTGAGGTCAGCACGAAAGCGAGAAGCCCGAAGGGATGCGCAGCGGAAAAAAGGAAAAGCGGACCGAGCAGAGTCGAGCCAGCGCGAGGGGCCCAAGGGCCCCCTCACTCAAAGGGGGGGCCTGCAGGACCCCGGCGAGCCCAACACTGAGGCACGCCCCAGGCCTGCAGGACCCCGGCCAGCCCACTGCTGAGGTCAGCAAGAAAGCGAGCAGCCCAAAGGGCTGCGCAGCGGGAAAAAGGAAACGAAGACCGACCACAGAATGCCAACCCCGAGGGGACAAATGCCCCCAGCACCATAGGGGGGCCTGCAGGACCCCGGCCAGCCCCACACTG
>JBCCQM010000176.1:0-17278 GCA_039024335.1 Myxococcota bacterium | reverse complement strand
CTTCGATGACCACAGCAAGCTCATCAAGGGCGTCGAGCTCGTCGACGCTGCGACGCTCGTGAGCTACTCGAGCGACAAGACGCTTCGCCAGTGGCGCTTTGACGGCAGCACGCTGAGCTGCGAGCGCGTGCTCGAGGGCCACAAGGGCCTCGTCACCGGCGCGCGCATGCTCGACGCCGAGCGCCTGGCCAGCTGGGACAACAAGAACCAGATCCTCATCTGGGACCTCGCCACCGGCACACAGCTCGTGCAGCTCGACAGCGGCGACGACGCCGTCGACAAGGTCGCCCTGCTCGACGACGGCTCCGCTCTGAGCTGGTCGCGCAAGAGCAAGCACTACGGGCGCTGGGATCTCGGCGCGGGCGAGCGCCTCGAGCGCGTGGGTTGGGCGGAGTCGCGCGAGCAGAGGCCGCTGTTTTGGCGGACCAAGCTCGAGCTCGGCCACATGGACACCCTGCTCGGCCGCGCCCGCGCCAACGGCGTCGACGGCGGCCTGGCGCTCTACATCGACGCCCCGGACGCTGCCTCCACGCCGCGCGCGGTGCGCTGGTACAACACCGGCACCTGGACGGCCGACACCTTGCACGCTGGCGGCGTCGTCGCCATCCACGCCAACAACTACCTCCACGTCCTCCACCCGTGGGCACTCCCCACACCAGTCCGACGCCACGCACAAACCACGAGCGCCAGCGAGAAGCGCCCTACCGGGGCGCCCTTGGAAGGGTGAAGCGAAGGGGGCTACGCCCCCGCAGCGAGGGAAACCGAGAGGTTTTCCTCAGAGACAAAGCCCTAGATCGGACTCTCCGGGACCATGATGATGTCCCCCGGCTCGATCGGAACATCCTGCGCCCGGCTCTCCACGATCGCCTGCACGTCGATCTCCACCGTCTTGCGCCCGGCCTCCGTCTCCCGGATGAGCTTCACCTTGCGCTGCTGCGCCGTGTCACTCATCCCGCCGGCAAGCGAGATGGCCTTCATTAGGGTCAGCTGACCATCATGCGGGTACGAGCCCGCAGCTTCGACCTCGCCGAGCACCGTCACCTGTTCGGGGTTTTGCCGCTCGAGCAGCGACACGGTGACCTGCGGATCCCGAAGCCACCCATCCGCGAGCGACGTCTCGATTTCCTTCGCAACGTCAGCAGGCTCGCGCTCCGACGCGGGGACATCTCCGATCCGCGGGAAGCGAACCAGGCCATCGGCCGACACCATGTACTCGCCGGAGAGGTCCTCTTGCCCGCGCACAGTGATCGAAAGCTTGTCCCCGGCCCGAACCGCGTCGCTCTTCGGCGCCGCCTTGGGGGGCGGCAGCACGACGGGACCCGTCGGCTTCGGGCAGCCGCCCATCGAGACGACGCAAAGCGCCGCCACGAGCCCACGAGCGCTAGATCCGAATCGCACCGACAAGCCACGCCATGTGTTTGAGGTAGCCGAGTTCATCCTCGGAGCCGTTGGCATAGAACACGCGGAACTGCGTGCTGTCGACCAGCATCGTGTAGCTCAAGCCCACCGAGAAGATACGTCCCAGCGGCTGATCGACCTTGGCCTGCAGCGTGAAGAGTGTGTCTCTGGCCTGGAACGTGTCTGCACCGCGGCCCTCGTATCCGGTGATGTCGCCGGTTTCTTCGCCAGGGACCGACAGGCCCGAGTACGTGCGACCGATGACGCCGAGGCCTGCGTTGAGGTTCATGCGCCACCGGAACTGGTGGTTGGCGGTCACGTTCACGCCGTTGTCGACGTAGTAGTTGCCGAACAGCGAGTCCTGGAACGAGCGAGACGCGTTGATGGCCAGCGTCGTTCGCAGCGTGGGGAAGTAGCTCAGGCCGAAGTTGCCTAGGAACGAGCTGAAGTTCGGACCGTTCGGGTCGTCTCGATAGAAGCCGAAGCCCCACCCCACCAGCGCATCGACGGAGAGCTTCTTTGCAACCTGCCCGCGGAAGCCGCCCTGAAGGCGATGCGAGAAGCTGTCTTCGTTGCGGCCGAATCCAACCGAGACGCAGCAGTCGGTGTAGAAGGTCCAGTCAAACGTGTAGTTGAAGACGAGCGCGCTCTTGGGCAAGAAGCGCCACTTGGTCTCGTGGGCCAGGCCGTGCCGCATGCGGTTGGCCTTGTTGTTCGCCTCGTTGCCGAACCGCAGATACAGGTTGTGATAGCCGAGCGACAGCGACAGGCGGCCACCGCCCGGCCGCGCGATGAGGTCGAGCTTGCCGTCGTGCTCGATGCGGTTGAAGTTGAAGACCGTGCCTTCGCTCTCGTAGTTGCCCGGGTTGGCGCCACGGAAGAAGTCATCGGCGATGCGGATCTCGAACCGTCGGCCCGGCAGGATCGAGAACCGGAGTCCGGTCCCGACCGACAGCCTCGGCTGCGACCGGATGCGCTCGTCGGCGGCGAGGAACTGCCGGAAGCCCGCGATGAGGCCGATGTTGTAGTCGGCGAGCCGCGAGGTGCGTGACGGCGGCGTCTGCAGGACGCCACCCACCACGTCTCGGCTGCCGACGCCGAGCCATGCGGTTGGATAAAGGTACGCGGCGCTGCGAGGCGTCTCCGAGCGCGCCTCGTTGAACACGTTCGAGTCCACGCCCACGGGCAGTGCGATGCCTCCGTGGAACTTGGACTTCTTGCCGACCTTGACCCCTTCGCCATCGGAGACGCGGGGCAAGTTCTGCGCGCCGCCAGCCCAGGCACGCGTTGGTACGCCGCACAGACCGAAGGCGAGCAACACGACGAGCACCGCCAGCAGGCGGGGGACCTTCACGGTCGATCTCGGGAACGAAGCGGACAAGCGTGCGGCTCTGGCGGGGAGGCTAACCGAAGGACCGGAAGGCCCCAAAAGGGGGGCGGACGCGGCATTCGCGGCCGGAGGGCACAGTGCCCCCGCAGGAGTCCGCCCAGCACGTGCTTCTCGTGAAAAAATGTTCGAGCGCACAGGGCCTTGCTCAGACCTCTGTGCGCTCGTTCAGCCGTTTCCCGGCGAGTCTGCGTCAAAACCCAGGGACACCCGCAGTCGCGGCGCCTTCACCCGCGTTCAGAGGGACTCAAATGGTAGGGCTGGCCGCGGTCGGCGGCTGTCCCTGGTCCACGGGCGGTGGCAACGGCGGCTCCGTGGGTGAGATCGTCGGATCTTCCACCGGGATGGTGTCGGTCTTGTCGAGCTCGTTGCGGGTCACGTTGTCGTTCTCCTCGAGCTCCTGCTCGCCCGAGCAGCCCTTCGCGGCAGACATCACACCGTCCATCGCGTCGGCCGCGGCCTGAAGCTTCTCGGCGGCGAACGCCTTGGACTGCGCAGATGCCGACTGGTCCTTGAGCACCAACATCTCGGCGTCGGCCGTGTTCATGATGTCCTGCGCTCGCGCGACTTTGTCTTCCAGACAGCTCGCCATGGAGGCGTCGCCGTCGGACTTCGCGGCCGCCGCCATGGATCCCAGCGACGCCAGCCCGCTCTCCAGACGGCTCTGGGCGCTGCGCACGGCCCCCATGTCGACCGAGAGGTCTGCGCCGGCCTCAGGTGCAGCGTCTGGCGCGGGCGCCGCGAGGGACGCCCCGCCGGCAAGGAGCAGGGGAAGCGCGACCACGGCCGCGATGCGTCGAAACTGCTTCATACGAGCCAATCCTCAGGAACCAGAGAATACCACGGAGAACGTGACGTCCGCGCCTTCGTCGGCGCGAGGGAACCGCCAGCCCTTGATCTTGGCCTTGGTGCAGGCCGCGACCGACCCCGACCCGAGGCTGTCTTCGTCGACGACCACCTTGGTGACCGTGCCCATCATGCTGATGACCACGGAGAAGGTCATCTTGCCCGACAGGTCCGGCTGCGTGCGCAGGGCTTTGTTGTAGCAAGCCTGCAGCGCACCCGTGCGGTGCTTGATGGTCGCCTTGATGGCCTTGGCATCACCGCCGTCGGAGCGGGTGCCGCTTGCTTTGGTGCGACCGCGAATCTTGCGTTCGCGCTTCTGCGTACGAGCCTCGAGCGCGGGACCATCGCCCGTATCGAAGCCCTTGGTCTGCGTCAGCTGGCCGTGAAGGTCGATGCCGTCGCCACCGATCGGGGCGAGGTCTCCGAGCGGGCCGTTGGCCTCGACGGTGGTGGTCATCCCCGCGTCCGCGAGCTCGCCCAAACGGTTCTCGGTGCTCTGAATGACGTCGAACACGGTACCGGGGCCGTCGCCACCATAGGTGCCGAGCACGCGCGCCACACCAACGCTGCGCGCCTGCTTGACCGCCACCTTCGAGAACTTCGAGGGCTTTTCGGTCAGCTTCTTCTGCGGCTTGGGCGTGTCCTTGACCTCGACGATCTCGTCGTCCTCTTCGGCGAGTTCGTCCTCGTCGACCTCTTCCTCCTCTTCTTCCTCTTCTTCCTCGTCGTCTTTGTCCGCGGGCTTGCGGCCGACGGCGACGAGGAAGCGGTCGTCGATGTCCATTTCATCTTCCTCGGGGATTTCGGCGAAGTTCGCCCACAGGAAGAAGGGACCCAGGATGCCGGCCGACGCGAGCTGCGAGTAGACCGCAAGCGCACCGACCATGCCGACGATCGAGGCCTTGAAGATGGCGGGGAACGGGAGCTTGGGTGCGACCGGCTTGGGGCGCCCGAACTGGAACACCACCGTGCTCTGCCCGATTCGCAGCTTGCCCTTGGCGCGCGGGTCGAGCTTGATGCGGCAGTTGTTGCCCTTGCCGTAGCGCTGCCGGAGCTTCTTGACCGAGACCGCCTTCTTGCCGATGCGGACCTTGCCGCGCGCCGACGGAGGCAGGTCCAAGAAGTAGGCGCCTTGGCGGTAGTCGAAGAGCTGGTGCCGCGTCGGCGCTTGCTTGCCGAACAAGAGCACGTCGGAGCCGTATGTGGTGCCGACGCTGACCCCCCCGGGCTGGGTCTGGTGAAGGTCTTCGCTGACCTTTTCGTCGACGACGACGACCAGTCGCAGAACCTTGGAGCTCGATTTCGAGGGGGCGCTCATCCGCTTTGTTCGTTTTAGCAGTTTCTGCTGGCAAAAGGGAGACGGTTGAACCACCGTCGGAAGGCGAAGCCGGGCTTCCTCTCGATCATCAACCAGCGGAGGCTGGTTTGAAGCGCCGATTTGGTCCCCCGGACGCGGCAGAGTCCCGGAGCGGTCGTCGGACGACGCATGGCCCGCGGCCTGCGGAGCGTCGGCGAGGAGTGTGGAGTGCACCGGACGTGCCAGCGCAGAAATCTAGAGCCTGCAAGGTGACGTGGAGTTTCGAGTCGTGTGGAGCTGACAACCGCGTCGCGGTCCACGGCACAACGATCGCGCCTCTGGTCGCTTTCGCCAGCATCCCCCCCCTATCTATGTGTCCGAGGGACCCGATCCGTCACGCTTTTTTCCGACCGGGGACAGAAAGAGCGCGGTTTGCCCCGCATCGGGCCAGTGTTCGCCCGCCGCCGGGCGATGAGCCGACACCACGAAAAAACGCGAGCGAGGTCCAACCTCGCTCGCGCTCTTGGGGCCAGTACACGGCCCCGGGTGTGGCCGTCGACGTGCCGATCGGGCTCAGCCGCCCGTTTGGATGACGCAGAATGCGTACTGCGAGTACTCCGCCTTGCCAGCGGTGTACATCACCTTCACGAGCGTGGAGAACTTGAGCTTCTGGTCACCGACGAGAATGACGGTGCCTTCCCACTCTTCTCCCTTGGCGGCTGCGGTCTGCTTGGACCGTTCCGCTTCCTCGGCCATCAGGTCGAACAGCGGCCCGATGAGCTGACCCTGCACCTGTGCGGGGTCCACGTCGCCGTTCTCGTCGAGCTGCACGACACGCTGCGACCCGAAGGTGATCGAGCGCTGCGAGACGTACACCGGCACACCGTCCTGGATGGGCGCATCGGCCTTCGACATGGGGACCTTCTGGCCCGCAGTCGGGGTGATGACGACCGGGTCGGTGCCGTAGCTCTTGAGCAGGTAGACAACGATGATCGAGACCACGTCCATGAGCGACGTGATGTTGAGGCTTCCCTCTTCGAGCTCGTTGTTCCGGCGTGCTGCCTTCTTGGCCTTTTTCTTGGCCAGGAATGCCGCCTGAGCGGCCTGCTGCGCAGCGATTTGTGCTGCATGATCCAGTTGATCGGACATCAGCCGGCACCTGCCTCTACGATGGGCGACCAGAACAGGCACGTATCAGGCACTTCTTCGTTGCCCGACACCGCGTTCATCAGTTGGCATTCGCTACCGCGGAGCGAGTCCATGGTGCGGATGACCGCCTGAAGCGGAATGCTGTTCTCGGCGCTGATGGTCACGACGGTTTCGTGGGGAAACAGTCGCTTGTACTCGTTGGCCTTGGCCTCGAGGGCCGCGTAGTCGTACCGGTCGAAGTCGTCCAGCGTCGACCCTGGCTTGGCCAGGGGGATCGTGGGCTTGCTCGAGTCCGCCGACTTGCCGCCTTCGGCGCCCGCCTGTTGGCCGGACGCGCTCACCCGATAGCCGTCTTCCATGATGAAGACCTTCAGGTTCAGCGGCTTCTCTTCCTTCTTCTTCTCCTCTTGCTTCTGATCGCTCTGGGCGGCGAACTTCGGCGGCGATACGTTGATCGCCGCAAAGCGGGCCACTTCCATCGCGAGCAGGAGAGCCGGGATGAGAAGGAACATGACGTTCATGACGGGGATGAGGTTGGCTTCAACCTCACCTTCATCAACGTTCTTCTTCTTACGCCTAGCCATGCGTCTCTCCTCTGTTGGGGACAGAATCTGGTTTCAGAACATGCTTCCCGGCGCGAACGGCACCATTACCGCCGGTCGGTGAAGCACAACCCGAGCGCCAGAATCAGCCCTGACGCACTCGTGCGGCCAGGAGGTTCTCGAGCTTGACGGCGTAGAGATCGACCTCGTCGGAGATCTTCTTCGCCAGGTTCGAGATGAAGATGTGCGCAGCAAGAAGCGGGATGGACACCATCAGACCGAAGCCCGTGGTGTTAATCGCGATCGAAATACCTTTCGCGAGAGCGGTGGCGCGCTGGTCAGCGGACACCGTGGCGACCGCCTTGAACGCCTCGATCATCCCGAAGATGGTGCCGAGGAGGCCGAGCAGGGTTGCGATGTTCGCGAGCGCCGAAATCATCGGCACGCGCTTCGAGATGGCGGGGCCAACCTCGAGCATCGACTCTTCGATGGCAGCCGCGATGTCGGCTTCCGACTTGTTGGCGCGGGTGAGACCGGCCTTGATCACGCGAGCGAGCGCGGCTTTGTCGGCCGCGTTGCAAAGCTTGATCGCGCGGTCGATGTTGTTCGCCATCACCAGCTTCTGGATCTGGTTGAAGAACTGTCCTCCGTTAATGTTGAAACGGAAGAACAGGAAGATGAAGCGCTCGATCATCACGCCTGCGCCCAGGATTGCCGTGAGCGCGATGGCGTGCATGAAAGCACCGCCCTGCTGGTAAAACTCAGCAAAATTGTCCATGACTCGTTGTCCTCCTCATCGTCAGCGGGACAGCAGGTCCCGCGGGGTTACCGGTGGCACGTCGATACCCGGTTTTGTTGTCTTGTGGGGGTGAAAAAAGATGCTCTGCATCGTGCCCTAACCTGGGGTGTGTTGGCGAGCGATATTGCGCGCGCATGTCGCTTGCCCCCCCGCGGTCGTGACTGCCACCGCCGGAGAGTCCGACGGCAGCGACAGCGGAGCGTGTAGACAGATGGGGGTCCATCCACCCAAGCCGGGATTAGAACAAAGGATCCTGTACGGACTCAAGCACCAAAGGTAAAAACTTCGCGTCGAGTCGGGCCCAGTCGTAGCCCGACTGCGAGCGGCGAAGAATAAAGAAGGCGTTCGGCTTCTCGAGCTTGCCTTCGACCAGGAAGTCTTCGTCGAGCGAGATCTTGCGGTCGGATCCGCTTGCATCGCCGGACGCTTTGGGTTGGTCCTTGGGCGCCGTCCGCTTGCCGCGCTTCGAACTCCTCGCGTCCTTGCCGGATGGCTTCGGCTTCGAGCCGCGCGCATCGTCGGCCGCGGGCGCGACGGTTCGCATCGCAACCTTGGTGGGCGGCGAAGGGCGCGAGGCCGACAGCGCGGCCGCAGCCTTGGCGTCCAACGTGCCGCGCGAGCGAACGCGAGGCTTTTCGGGCGCCGGCTTGGATTGCGGCTGCGCCTTTGAATTCGAGGTCGGAGCGGGGGGGTCGGCGGCGCGCACGTCCGCGCTGTATGACGCGGTCACGACGGCCAACAGCGCCGTACACATCGAGGCCGCAAAGCGAGTGGAACTGCGAGTGCTCATGCCCAAGGTCTCCGTACACGTTCGAAGGGAATGCTCGCGGCCATGCGCGTGTCGTCCTCAGCTGCGGATGCGTCGGCGCCGAAGCACGCCGCCCCGCTTGGATTAGTGTCCGCGCAGCCACGCGGGTTCCACGCGGACGCACTTTTCTTTCCGGGCCGTTGAACCCCCGGTTTTTGCGGTGCGGGTTTCTGCGGTGAATCCGGCGTAGGCTGCGATCCGTTCGGTGCTTGTGGCTTGGCCGGCTTCGCGGGTTTGGCCGGCTGCGTCGGGGCGGGATCGCTCGGCGCCGTCGGAGATCCGCCAGGTTTCGCCGGAGGCTGCTCGCCGCCGCCTGGCTTCGCCGGCGCTTGAGGCTTCGTCGGTGCGGGATCCGATCCCCCCGGCTTTGTCGGCGCTTGCGTCGAACCGCCGGGCTTCGCGGGCGCCTGCGGAGCCCCGGGCTTCGAGGGATTCTGCGGTCCGCCGGGTTTCGCGGGGGCCTGGGTCGAACCGCCGGGCTTTGCAGGGGCCTGCGGTGCGCTCGGCGCACCGTCCCCACCCGTCGGCGTCGCGGGCTCGGGCGTGGCATCACCAGCGCCTGCCTCCGCCGCCGCGGCATCCTGTTCGGCAGCCGCAGCCGCCGCGGCTTCAGCCTCCTCGGCCGCAGTGTCCGCTTCGGACTCCGCCTTGCGCTTGGCTCGTCGCTGTTCGCGTTCGATCCCCTTTCGCGCCAGGCGAATGTAGTCGTCGGCCCGTTCCGAGGACGCCGGTGCGATGCGCTTGCGCGTGCCGAGCCCCTTGGCGAGTGGCTCCGACGCCGTCCGGCCCGAGGCGAGCTGCTTGTACTTCTCGAGGTTGTCGATCGCGGTCTGCAGCCGCTGGGTCGTGCTGAGTTCGCCGATGGTCTCGGCGTCCAGGTAGAGCACGCCGAGCGTGAAGTGGGCCTCGGCGTAGTTCTTCCGCAGCTCCATCGCCTTGCGGATCTCGGCCTCGGCCTCGGCCACTTTGCCCTGGGCACGCAGCGCAGCGCCGTAGTTCAGATGCGCCTTTGCGAAGCTCGGGCGCAGCTCCAGCGCGTACTCGAAGCAGGCGGCTGCAGTCGCGACATCCCCCGCACGCAGGTACCGCGTGCCCAGGTTGTTCCACGCCGCGGCGTTCTGGTCGTCGGCCTCGGCGGCCTTCTTGAACGCCTGCGTCGCCATCTGGTCCTTGCCGAGCGACGCGAGCGCGAAGCCCTGCAGGTTGTAGACGGAGGAGGTGTCCTTGGGCGTGCGGGCCTTCTCGTCGACGGCGAGCGCAGTGGTGGTGACCGACACCACGAGCTCGAACTTGCCCTGCCGGTAGAACACCTCGCCGAGCACCATCATCGCGTCGACGTTCTGCTCGTGAATCTTCAGCGCCGCGCGAGCGTTCGTCACCGCCTCGGAGGTCTTGCCCTGCGAGAGCATCTTGCGGGCCTGGGCGCTGCGCTGTCGCGACTCGGCCATTTTCCGCTTCTCCTCCTCGGGGTCGCGGTCCTGCACCTTGGGCAGGTCTTCGGCCTTGGTCTCGCCGGCCTTCGGGGCCTCGGTGCTGCCGGGATCGGGCGCGGCGGGGACGTCGTTGCCCAGACCCTCGAGCACGCTGAGCCGGTCGTCGCCAGGCGACTTGGAGTCTTCCTTGTCTTTGTCGCAGCCCCCGAGGATGGCGCACGCCAGCGCCGCGAACAGCCAACGTCGTGCGGTCATCGCAAGTCCTCCACCTGAAGGTCGAGGGCCGGCTGGCGCAGCAGCGGGTACTCCTCGGGTTTGTAGATGTTCAGCCGCTCTCGGGCCGCGCGCGTGAACTCGTTCTCCACGCTGTAGGCCTTGGCGAGCGAAAGCGTCGCCTCGTACTCCGAGAGGGCGAGCGCCTCGAAGCGGTCCGCCGCCTGGCCCACGATGTCTTTGTACGCAAACCAGGCCTCGGAGTACTCCTTGAGCTGGCGCGGCACGGGTGCGTCGCGGATGTTGGTCGCCGTCTCCTCGAGCGCGCGCCCCTTGTTGAAGGTGGCGCCCAGCGCCCAGTCGACGCGCTTGTAGTCGACGACCTTGTCGAACTCCCCGCTCGCCGCAACGACCGACTCGAGCAGCTTCTTGGACTCGGCCTCCAGCTTGCGCGGCTTGGTGCTCTTGATCTTCGACGCGCTGACCTTCTCCAGCTCCGTGGTCGCCAGCAGGAACTGGGCCTCGCTGGGGTAGTCGGCCGCATCGGTCGCAGGCTTGAGCCCGCGCGACTCGAACGCCGCGACGGTCGCCCGGTAGTAGGCCAGCGACTTCTTGCGGTCGCCGAGCGCCGCGTGGGCCTGGCCGATGCGAAGCTGCGCCTCGACGACGCGTTCGTCCTGCCCCGCCTCGGTCTCGTGCTTGTCGAGGAAGTTCTGGTAGGCGCGAATCGTCTTGCGATGGTTGTCGGTCTTGCCTTGGACCTGCGCCGCCTTGAACCGGGCCTCGGCCGACGTGGCGGGGTCGTCGACCTGCGCCGCGTACCGCTCGTACATCTGCGCGCTGCGCTCGTACTCCTGGAGCGCATCGAGAACCTCGGCCGCGTTCTTGAGGCCCTCATCGCGGAACTCGCTGTCCTGGTAGCGCTCGTCCTCGGCCAGGATCGTGTACGACCCGACCGCCTCCTCGTACTCGAAGAAGCGCGAGTGGTTGAAGCCCGTCCGCAGCAGCGCGTCATCGGCGAACTCGCTGTCGGGGTACTCGCTGTAGATGCGTTTGTAGGTCTGGCTCGCGGAGCTGAAGCGTCCGATGTTCTCGTACGCGACGGCGGCGTTGTTGAGCGCTCGGTCGGCGTTGGGGTCGGCGGGCGCCTGATCGACCAGCGCGACGTAGCGGTCGGCGGCGGCTTCGAACTCGCCGGCGTCATACAGGATCGTCGCCTCTTTGAAGCGGACGGCGTTGCCCAGCGCGGTGAGCTGACCGGCGAACTTCTCTTTCTCCGCGCCCTCGCCACACCCCTTCTCGGCCAGCTTGACCGTCCACTCCTGGGCGCCCTCGAGGTCTTCGAGCACGACGCGGGCGTCGAGAATGGCTTGGCCGGCGTTGATGGCGATGTTCTGGCTGCAGTAGTCGTCGATGACGCGTTCGAAGCGGGCCTGCGCCTCATCGAAATGCAGGTACCGCTGGGAGATTTCCGCGGCCTGGTACGACATCGTGCCCGCCTCGTCGGAGTCGGGACGCAGCGCGACGTAGCGGTCGTAGGCCTCCTGCATGGACGCCATCAGCTCGGGGATCTCCAGCTCTTCGTCGAAGGGACCCTCCATGCCGTCCTTGGGCATGTCCGGACGCGTGAAGCCGCCCGTGGTGATCTGGTCCTCGACGTGGCTCTCGTACGCCAGCACCGCTCCGACCGCGGCGTCTTCTTGCAGACGGTTGTCGATGTTGGAGTCGCGGACCTCAGAGTACTGCTCGGCCGACTTCACGTAGTCGCCGCTGTAGTAGAGCGCGTCGGCGAAGTTGTAGCGGTACTCGTAGGACGACTCGGTGTCGGGGAAGCGCTCGAGGTAGGCCTCGTAGGCTCGCGCCGCGATCTGGTACTCGGCCTTCGCTTTGTCGTTCTCGCCCTCGGCCCGCAGCTCCTGCGCGTAGACGTGGTGGTCCACCGCCGTGGCCACGAGCGCCCCCTCGGCCAGCTTGAGCGCCTCTTCGATCGTATCCGGGTCGTCCTCGTTGGCGTAGAACCACTTCGTGCCGCGCAGGTAGTTCGTGGCGAGGGCGTCGCGCGCCCGCGTCGCTCCCGGCTTGTCCTGCAGCATCTCGTACGCCTTGAGGATGCGGTCCTGGATGCTTGGCGCCGCCGCGGCCATCGGCCAGCGGTTGATCGTCGTCTGCCAAATGTTGATCGCGACGGTGTAGTCGGTCTCGAACGCCAGCAGGTCGCCCAACGCCGCGTACACCTCGGGCACGTGCCGCTCGCTGCCGCGCTCGCGGTAGTCACGGTCGAGCCGATTGTAGCCCCGCACGCGATCGGGGTTGCCGTCGCCGTTCCAGTCGTCCTCGATGTACGCCTTGGCGAGGTACTTGACCGCGTCGTCCCGCAGCGCGAGCGCGCCGGAGATTTCTCCCGTATCCCGCTGCGCGTCGGCGTAGCGAATGAACTCGTCGAACTTCGCGGCCGCGGCCGGGAAGTCGCGCATGAGGTACAGCGTCCACGCGACGCGAATCAGCGCCTCGTCGTAGAGGTCGTCCTCGGGGCTGGAGGCTGCCTTGGAGTAGGCCTCGAGCGCGGGGCCAAACTGGTCGGCGTCGTAGTGAACCTCGCCGATCCGCAGCCACGCCTCCGAGGTGAACTCGCTGTCGGTCTTCCAGGCGCTGCAGTCGCCGTAGATCCCTTCGGGCCATCGATTTTTGGCCAGGTTGCTGCCGTCGGCGTTCGGCGGCTCGAACTTGTTGGCGCAGGCCAGCGCGAGGTAGCTCTGGCGCGACTGCTCCGGCTCCTCCATCTCGTACAGGAGCGTGCCCATCATGTAGAGCGCGCCGTCGCCGAGGTGAAAGCGAGGGAAGCGACCGACGATGTCGCGGTACAGCGCGATCGAGTCGACGTAGTCCGCACGCGGGCTTGCGGGCGGCTCGGCGTCCGGGTTCTTCTCCAGCTCGACCTGGTACGCCTCGACCTCCTTGGCGAACGCGTCTTCCTGCCGGGCGAGTCGCTCGGTGCTGGCTTCGAAGTGAAGCTCGGCGAGCCGGTACATGATCTCCGGCGTCCACGTCGCGTCGTCGGGATGGACCTTGAGGAAGTCGCCGTAGCGACGAATCGCCTGCGCACGCATCTTGCGGGCCTTGGCCTGGTGGTCGCGAATCTGCCGGTCGTAGTGATTCTCGAGCGAGCGGCGTCCCTTGGCGCCGTCGATGAGCAGCAGCTTGGCGACGGTATCGGAGGCTGCCTCGTGGCCCAGCTTGTAGCGGGCGAGCAGCTGCTCCATCGTCTTGAGCGCCTCCTCGTCGGAGGGGTCCTTCGCGCGGCGGGGCAGCGGCGCCTGCAGCCGCGCGTTGTCGGTCGGCCGAATCTGCTTGTCGAGCGGAAGCCCCGATCCCGGCTCGCCCGGCACGCCCGGCAGCTTCTCCTCGTCACGGCCGAGCGTGCGCAGGTCGCCCGGCAGCGCGGCCGCGGACGCTTCGGTCGCCAGCGCGCAGGCGAGCACGCCCGCCAGCAGGCCGTGGAGGGTCGCGCGGCTCTTCACTGGCGCAGGTCCTCCAGGCCCATGTCGATCGCGAGGTCCAGCTCGCGAAGGTCGCGGTCACGCACGGTCTCGAGCCGGTTCACTTCATCGGTCTCGGCCTCTTTCATGGCCCACGCCACGTCGAGCAGGCCCACTTCGGACCGCATCGTGAGGTTGGCGAGCTCGCCCACCACATCGCTGTAGGCCGCCTCGAGCACCGAGGCCACCACGGTCTGCGTGGTGGTGGTCGTGGCGCCCAGCTCCTCGAGGTAGCGGTCGAGGTTCGCGCGCTCTTCCACCAAGATCGTGACCGCGTCCTTGAGGCGATTCGTCGCCGCGCGCTCGAGAGCGCCGCGCGTGGTGTCGTTGCGAACCTGCAGCTGCTCGACCCGCTTCATCACCGTCGCGGCGTCGGGGTCGCTCTTGGCCTTGGCCAACATCGCCCACATCTTCTGCAGGTGTTGTCGGTAGGCGCGGTTGGCCTTGTCCTGGGCCGCCCGCAGCGGGTCGCGGTAGCGGACCGCCGACTTGGCCCGCGCGATCTTGTCGCGCAGCGCCCGGGACTCCTGCTCGAGCGCGCCGATTTCGTTGCGCAGCTCGGCCGCCTGCTTGAGGAAGCCCTGCCGATCGATCTTCTGATCTTTGCGCGTCTGCTCGTAGTACGTCTCGGCGGCGATCAGGCCGGCGCGCATCTCGACGATGAACAGGTCGAGCTTGTGCGCCTGCTCGCCGAGACGATCGATCCGCGCGATCATCTTGCGGTAGGCGGTGCCGCGGGTCCCGAGCGGCTCCTCGACGCGCGCCTTGAGCTTGCGGCGCTGTGACTCCATGCGGTCGAGCGCGCTGCCCTTGAGGGTGCCCGCCAAGCGAAACACCAGCGCCTCCCGGACTTCGAGCAGCTCGTTGTCGACGTTGTCGAGGCTGGCCGCCTGCGCACCGAGGTCGTTGAACAGCCGCGCCTTCTCGCGGGCTTGCACCGCCTCTTCCATCCGCGCGAGCAGGTCGCGGGTCTCGTCGAGCTCGCGCCGCAGGTAGCCGACCTCCTGGGCGAGCGCCTCGGCGTGTACGGCCGAGTCGAGCGACCGCGCTACGGGCAGCGCCTTTTGGGGCAGCAGCGAGGTGAGCGAGAAGTTCTCCATGTCCTCGCCGACCACCGCGGCGAAGTACGCCCGCGCGTCGGCTTGGGTGGACAGCTTGCGCCCCAGCTGCGTTCCGAGCCGGTCGAACTCGCGGCGCAGCGTCAGGAACTCTTCCTCCGCAGCCGCGTAGTCGCGCTGCTGAATCTTGATCTTGCCCCGGAGCTGCTTGATCTCGGCCGAGATGGGCGAGTTCGGGTCGTAGATGAGCAGCAGGTCGAGCGCCTGAATCGCCTGCTCGTACTGCTTGTTGCCCAGCAGCGTCCACGCCGTCTCGTACATGGCCTCGGGGAAGAATGGCGAGTCACGGCCGATCTTGCGATACGCACCCACGGCCTCTTCGGACTCGCCGAGGTCGTGCTGGATGCGGCCGATCGCCAGGTACGAGAGTTCCTTGATCTGGCGGTCGCGCGGGTTGCCGGGGTTGGCCTTGACGATGTTGCCGAACCGCTCCAGCGCGCCCTCGAAGTCCTCGGCGCCCGCCATGGCCGACGCAGCGATGTAGGCCGCGCGGACGCGCCACTGCGCGTTGGGTCCGCCGCGGCTGATCGGGATGTCCAGCGGACTGAGCGTCTCGAGCTCGGCCACCGCGGCATCGTAGCGCTCGGTCAGGAAGAGGTAGCGGCCGTAGGCGTAGCGCAGCTGGGGGTCTCGGTCCGAGCGCGGGAACGACTCGGCCCACTGCACCAGGCGCTCGGCGTCTTCGCGCTTCACGATGCCCTGGGGCGGCGTCACCTTGATGTCGACGCCGACCGACTGCAGTCGGGCGCGAACCTCGGGCGTGGCCGAGAGTCCGGGGCGGCGCGCAAACCCAGCTTCGCGCCGCGGCAGCGCCAGGTCGAACAGCCGCGCGACCGACAGCTGGTGAAAGCGCTTGGCCGAAGGCTGGCGGTCGGAGAGGTTGCGCGAGAACAGCTCCGCTGCCCAGCGCTCCATGTCCATGTGGGTCAGCGCGTCGCCGAGGAAGTACACCGCTTCCACGCCGGCGGGCGTCTTGCCGTGGTTTTCGACCAGGTCCAAGAACGCGATCGCAGCACCCTCGTAGTTGCCCTCGGCGAGCTTGAGCTGGCCTTCGATCAGACGCTTCGCAAGCGCGGCCTCGGTCGGCACCGCGTCCTTGGCCGCGATGCGCTCCGCCTTGACGACGCTCTGCTGCGCCTCGCGGAGTCGCTGCACGAGGTCTCCAAGCTTGGCCTGGTCCTTGTTGCGACGCCGCGCCGGAGCAGCGTCGGCCACCCCGGGGATCGCAACGCTCGGCAGCGCGAGCGCGCCGAGGAGCAAGACATGGACTGCGCGACGCACCGACGGCTACTTCTTCTTGGAAGACTTCTTGGCGGAGGCCTTCGCCTTGCCCTTGGACTTCTTGCTGCTGCGACGGCGCTGCTTGGGCAGCGGCCGACCGCTGGCGTCGAGCGGCTGCTCCTGCCAGTCCACCGCAGGTCGGTCGATCATCTCGGTCGTCAGGTTGCCGGACTCGAAGCCCGACGAGAGCACCTTGATCGCGCCGTTCTCGGGGGCGGTGAAGCTGTAGTCGCTGTTGCTCGTGTAAGTCTGGCTCGACATGTACGAGAACACGCCGTAGCCGTGCCCTTGGTAGGTCAGCTCGATGCGCACGCTGTGGGGTCCCGGCGGCAGGTTGCCGTCGATGATGACGAGCTCGTCTTCGGTGTCGAGACTGCCGGTCTCGTCGTTACGGGCGTAAATCTGCGCCCCATCGAGCACGTAGACGACCCGCACGAGCTTGAAGCCCGAACCCATCAGGTTGCGGTGCGCCAGGATGACGCGGCTGCCCGCCATGACGCCGCGCAGCACCGTCTCCTTGAGCAGCGACAGGCGAGCCTTGCTGCGGAAGATCCGGTCCTTGAGTCCGTCGACGTCGGTCTGCAGCGCGTCGAGCCGGTCGCCGTAGAGGTCGCTCTGGCGAACGTCGGAGTTCTTCCGCGGGCTGGCGGTCGGGTCGACCGTGCCGGTGGTCTTCTTCTTGGCCGCCGGCGCCTTCGCGGGGCCCTTGGGCTTGGCCGCGGCCGACGTCGCCGACTTGGGCTTGGCAGGCGCGGGTGCCGCGCTCGCATGCGCGGAGACGCCCACCGTGAAGAGCACTGCGAAGACCAGCGTCACCCAGCCGAGAAGGCCGCGGGCGGACGAGGAAGCACCACGCGTTCGCACGCCGATCACGGTATCAGCCCCCTTTGGGGTGAGCCACCAAACCGAAGAAACGGCGGGACCCGCAGCCGACGCTGCGGCAGGCCGGCGTGGGCGCCGCGTCGGGGCACGGCGAGATCCAGGGCTCCGCAGGAACTCCATCATTCCTTTATGTGCTCGGGCGCCCGGTTCCGTGCAGGTATTTTCGGGCCGGTGCGCACGGGCAGCTCGCGCACAAAGGAATCGGGTTGCGCTGAACCCGAACCGCCCGCGAACGCCCGGATTCGGCCGCTAAAACGGGTTTTGTGGACCGTCGTCGCGGGCGCGCGAGACCTCGATGCGACGCCAAATCGCTTCGAGTAGCTTGGACACGCCCTTGCCGGTGTGGGCTGAAATCACGAACAGCGGGATGTTCTGGGCCTTGAGCTCCGCGCGAAGGTCGGCGATGAGCTTGCGGCCGTTTTCATCCATGAGGGTGTCGGATTTGTTCAGCGCCACGATCCGCGGCTGGCCGTCGAAGGTGCCGTAGCGGGACAGCTCGCTCTCCAGCGCCTCGAGGTCGCCGACCGGCTCGCGCTCCGGATCCGGGTCAAGCGCCAGCAGGTGGAGCAGCACGCGGGTGCGCTCCAGG
>JBCCQM010000175.1:0-17295 GCA_039024335.1 Myxococcota bacterium | reverse complement strand
GCGGCCGTCTCCGCGAAGCTTCTCGAGGCCGGGGCGCGTGGCACCCTGCACGTGACGGACGGTGGCGAATGCACCTGGTTCGACTTCGCTTCGGCGATCGTGGCCTCGGTGAACCCCGACTGCGTGGTGGAGCCATGCTCCAGCGACGCATTTCCACGTCCGGCCAAGCGACCGGCCTATTCCGTCCTGGATCTGACACCGACCGAAGCCATCGTGGGACCGATGCCTTCGTGGCAGGACAACCTTGCCGCGGTGTTGCGGCAGCTCGAGTCCTGAGCCGCCGGTCCGCCCGTCTCGGAGGTTCAGCGTCGGCGCGAGCGCGCCTGCTCAGGCCTGCTGGCCGAGCAGTGCGTCCAGCTTGGCGTACGCGGCTTCGGGAACGTGCAGGAACTTTAGCCCAATGTCGTATGCGGCAGGGTCCCCGCCAGGGACGTCGCGAATCCACATCACCTCGGTGAGGCAGTTGACGCTGGAGCGGTCCTCGAGGAACAGCTCGACCTCGAACCGAGCGCCGATGTCGAACGGCTCATCGCTGTAGACCCGCATGCCACCCAGCCCAACGTCGACAACCTTGCGACGCCGCAGCCGACGGTGCGCGGGCCGGCAGTAGATCGGCGCGCTCACTCTCGGAAACTCGCGGCGCTCATCCGCGTCCGCGTTCTTAGCCAGTTCCGTCATCCCAACGGAAGGATAGCGACAGTCGATTCCTTCGCCATCGGGGTGGTCACTGATCAGGGGATGTCTGTATCCAGAGGACATCCGGCCGTCGTGGTCCCTGACGGGGCGCCGGACCGCTGACCGGACGGGAGTCCGGTCCGGAACGTTGTATTCGAGGAGTCGACGCTCCGCGTGCAAAAATGACGTGTTCGAAAACGCTCGATAGCGCTGTGTAAACGGCCGCGCACGGCGAGCCGGGGCTGTGGGTTGCGCGTTACCCGGCACGCGGACCATAGTGCGAGCCGTGGGCATCCGACCCCTACGAACGCTCCTCCTGGCGGTCCTGAGCGTCTTCGCGCTCACGGCCTGCAAGCCCCAGCACCCCTACATTCAGTGCAAGGACGTGCCCGACGCGGACGTGGCCGTCGAGGATTCCCCGTTGCGTGCCGGTGACCAAGTCGTCGTCACCGTGCCGCGAATGGAAGAACTCCAGTCGCGCGAGCCGTACACGGTGACCGCCGACGGCAGCCTCATCCTGCCGCTCGTCGGCGCGTTCAAGGTCGAGGGCATGACGCTCGAGGCTGCCGAACGAAAGCTCAACGCTCGGCTCAACGGCATCGTCGTCAATCCCGAGGCGAGCATCTCGGTGGTGAACCAGCGCTTTCCGTTCGTGTCCGTCATCGGTGAAGTCCGCAGCCCGGGTCGCTACCCGATGGAGCATGACGAGGGCGTGATTGCAGCGATCGCAATCGCAGGCGGGCTCACCGAGTTCGCAGACGTGAAGAGCATCTACCTCGTCCGCAAGTACCCGCAGCGCGTTCGCGTTCGGTTCAACTACTACGACCTCGCCGGTGGCGTGGAGTGCCCGAGCACGCTCGTTCTTCGGGACGGTGACGTCATCGTCGTCGAGTAGTCGGCGGTCCGGGCTGCACCATGTCTCTGACTGCCATCACCGCCGCGCTGTGGCTCGCGGTCGAGCCGGCCGCGTCTCGCGTGGACGTCTCGGGCGGGGCGGCGGTCGAGTTGCGTGGCGGGAGGGCCCCGGTCACGCCCCTGGCGGATCCGGAGTGGTCGATGCTCTCGATCATCACCCCTGAGGTGGCGATGGAGACCGCGACGCGGCGCGGCACGACGCTTCGCATCAACTACGCGCCGCGGGTGCAGCAGCGTCTGCCCAACGTGCTCGACATCCGCCGCCCGCTCCTGCTGCATCAAAACGAGCTCGCGCTGCTTCGCACGCTGACGCCACGCTGGAACCTGGGGCTGAACCTCGCCAGCCGGGTGGGGGAGACCGACTACAACAGCTCGCCAGCGGTGCTCGACGACGACACCGGGGCCGGCAACGCTGCGGCACCCGACGTCGACGTGCTGCAGATCGTGGTTGCCTCGGGAGTGCTCAGCGCCACGGGTCGGCTGACGCGTCGGCATACCCTCGAGCTCCGGGCGGCGGGCTCCTACCGGGGCACGATCGGCGATACCGGGACGATCACGACCACCACGGTCGATGAGAACGGGGACGAGACCACCGAAGAGCGCGAGGCGCTGCCCGATCAGACCAACGTGACGGTGACCGCGGACCTCGTGACCCGCGTGACGCCGGCCGACCGCGTGGGCGTGGCCCTGGAGCCAGGCTACTTCCAGTTTGGTGAGCGCGGTGGGGGGGACGACTTCACCTCCGTGACCGCGCGGACAACCTGGGACCGCGCGATTCATGCGTCGCTTAACACCAGCCTGACCCTGGGCGTATTCGGGGCGCTCGCCGACGGCGGAGATACGCGGATCATCCCGACCGGGCTCGCCGAAGTGACTGGCGTCATGCGCCAGCGAGCCAACCATCGGGTCTCGGGAACCGTGGGGGCCGGCGTCACGCCGTACTTCGACCGCGTCACCTCGACGCTCAATCCGCGCGCCACCGCCACGGCCAACCTCTCGCTCGCGCTGCCGCCTCGCTGGACCGTACGCGGCCTCGTGGCGCTGGTGACCAACGCCACGGCGGAACCGATCCCGACGACGAACGACGTCCCATTCACGGAGACGGCGGTGCGCCTCGTCGTGCCGGCTACGTATGAGATCAACGACGAGCAGCAGTTCGAGTTCGGTTTGATCATGGCTGCTCGGGCACCGCACCTCGCCTCGAACGCCCTCGAGTTCAACCAGCTCGAGTCGTGGCTTTACGTCGCGTACCGAATCGGCGTCGGTACGGCACGCGGCGGTCGCGAAGTGGGCGGCGGTGGTGGGCCCGTGACCCGACGCTCTGGCTCGCGCGGGAACTCCGGCGGCAGCGCCCGCTGAGGTCTGCCGCGGGCGCCGACCTGCCGCTCAGGCGTTTCGCTGCTGCGCCATGCGGGTGGCGATCAGGCGGCGCAGGTCTCGAACCAGGCCCAAGAAGACCCCAAACCCAAACCCGAGGAACCCAAGAACACCCGCGCGGGTGACGATGGTCTTGACCTTGGAGACCGGCACGACGTTGGGCGGGGTCGTGATGTCGTAGCGGGCGGAAGCGGCCGCACGCTCCATGTCCAGCTGAATCCGGCTGGACTCGAGGCTGTCGAACAGGCGCTTGTGAACGCCCTGCGTGGCCTCGTAGCTGCGGGTCAGCTCGGCATACTCTCGCTGCAGGCGAGGCAGGTCGTCGACGAGCTTTTGGGTGCGCTCCAGGTCGTTGGTCAGCCGGCTCAGCTGCGATTGCGCGATGCGCATGTCCGCTTCGGCGTTGTCCTTCGCCTCGCGCCGGCCTTCGTACAGCGGATTGCGCTCGCGGACGATCTTGCTGCCGCCGCCGTTGCGAAGGACCTCGTCGCGCTGTGCTTCGAGGTTTTTCTTCTGACGCTTGAGCTTGATGACGTCAGGGTGCTGCGATGCTTTGCCGGCGGCGCGAGCCTCGGCGAGCTGCTGGTTGAGGTCGGCGATCGAGATCTCATACGGACGCGCAGCCTCGATCCGGCTCTCGATCTCTGGAGCCTCGGACTTGAGCGCCTTGCGACGGGTCCGCAGCGTCTCGGAGGCGCGGACCAGCTCGCCAGCGGTGGCGCCCTTGGCCGTGCGCAGGGCGATGAGCTGCTGGTACAGCTCCTGCGCCTGGTCCGGCAGCCCTTCGCTGTGCTCTTGATTGAAGGCCATCACGGCTTGCTCGGTTGCGCTGAGGTCTTCCTCGGCCGCCTTGAGCTTCTTCTCGAGGGCGTCGACCTCGACGTAGAGAACCTTGAGGGCGTTCTCGATCTCGGTGTCGATGAATACCTGCAGGTGGACGCGCAGGTACTCCACTGCCTCTTCGGCGGTCTTGGCCCGGTACGAGCCCTCGTAGATGTCCTTGGCCACCTTCTTGCTGGCCTGCTTGAACGTGAGCGAGTCGCGAACGCGGCGCAGCCGGTCGGCGTTGATGTCCTCTTCGCCCAGCTGCTGGAGCGAGGCGCGGATGACCGACGGACGGGAGAATCGCTTCTGGGCGGAGCGGAAGAACTCGAAGTTCATCCGGCGGCCGCGAGTCATCATGTTGTCGGCCGGCTTCGGAATGAGCTGGACCTCGAACGTGGCCACGGCTGGCGGCTTGGAGACCTTGTAGCTGGCCACGCCCAGCGCGACGCCGACGAGCGCGAAGAAGATGATCGACATCCAGTAGCGCTTGGCGAAGTCGAGGACCTTGAGAATGATGCCGATGGCATCGGTCTCGTCATCGGGCGGGGGAGCTGCCGCGGGGACGCCGATCACCTGCGGAGCGACCATCGGGGCGGCCGGTGCGACCTGCGAGCGTAGAACCAGCGCACCGCCGCCAGCGCCCGCAGACGGGTGCGGGGCGTGAACATGCTGGCCAGGGCGCGGGGCGGCGCCGCTGCGCGAGTGGCTCGGCAGCGCCATCGTGCTGTCTGTGCCCCCGGGGGCGACGGCGGCACCCGAGGACATGTACGTGAACACGGTCTCGCCCGTGCGCACGACGTCCCCGACGCGCAGGTCGACCGACTCGATCTGCTGGTCGTTGACGAACGTGCCGTTCGTCGAGCCGAGGTCGTAGATGCGGTGCCCATCGCCCGCGTTCACGATCTTGGCGTGCTGCTGGGACATCGCCCGCTCGCTGATGCGGATGTCGGCGTACTTCGAGCGCCCGATGACCAGCTCGGGCTTCTCCAGGACGTGCAGACGGCCCGGCTCGGCGCCGCTGATCACGAGCAAGAAGGCATGCGGGGAGCCCGATGCCGGGCTGTCGCCCACGACCTCAAGCATGGCGTCGAGCCCTGCGCCTCCGGCCGGCCCCTGAAGAGACCCCGGCACCAGCGTGTGGCCAGTTCGGTTGGAGTGGACCATCGCGGGCTCGCCTTTGTGTAGCACACGACCGATGACCTGGATGGCCGGGCGTGGCACCACGCTCAGGATGGACGCACGAGCGTGCCGGATCGGTGTCCTTGCAGGTCTTTTCAGCGCCCGCGAAACCTGCCACCATGCGTTCGCGGCTGCGTCTGGTGCGCAGTCCGCTCGGGACCGCGCTTCGCAGCTCCGTGCAATTCCCTCCCCAACAACGGTCGGCAAGGTAGGCGAGTTTCATGTGGCGCCGCAGAACTACGTTCGTTCGTCGCGTACTGCTCGGGATCGACACGCTGGTGAGCATTGGCGCGTTCATGCTCGCGCTGCTCCTGCGCAGCGCCGCGGCCGAGCTGCTGCGGCAGCACGCGCAGGACCCCGGCTCCACCGCCATCGGCGCCGCCCTGTATCCGCTGTTTGAGGCCCTCGGTGGCCTGCCACCGCCGCTCTCGCCCGAGGACTACCAGCTCGTCATGGTCGCGCTTGCGCCGCTGTGGACGATGTCCCTGCGCTACGCAAAGGCCTACGACTTCAGGCTGCCGCATCGACGCATCGCGTGGCGGTACGCGAAGGCGGTCTTGATCGGGGTCGGCGTGCTGATCCTGCTCGCGTTCCTGTTCAAGCTGACGTTCATCTCGCGCTCGTTCGTCATCTTGTTCGCGGTGGTGCAGTGGTCGTCGCTGCTGATGGGGCGGATCGTCTTCCTCGAGATCGCGCGGAAGATCCGATATCGACGCGGTGACTCGCACCGCGTCGTGGTCGTAGGCACCGGGGACCGAGCGGTCCAGTTCGCGCAGACGCTCAGCGCGACCAGCCCGATCCGCGTCGACATTCAAGGCTTCGTCGGCGTGATGGGCGAGTCGAGCAGCCCGCGGGCACGACCTCGTCTGGGCTACGTCGGCTCCCTCGACGCGCTGCTCGATCGGATGCCGGTGGACGAGGTCATCTTTGCTGTGCCCGGCAAGTCGCCCGACACCTTCCGCGACGCTCTCGCGGCGTGCGACGACCGTGGCATCGACGTACTGCTCACGCTGCCTCCGCAGGTGCCAGCCGGCGGCAAGCTCGAGCTCGCGAACGTCTCGGGCATGGCCGTGCCGATGCTCGGCCTGCGACGCACGCCCACCGCCGAGGCGCAGCTGGCTGCCAAGCGGCTGGTCGACATCGCTGGTGGCTTGGTCGGTCTTCTGCTCGCCGGGCCGATCATGCTCGTGACGGCGGTCGCGATCAAGCTCGACTCCGCAGGACCCATCTTCTTCAAGCAGGTCCGGGCGGGTCGCAACGGCCGCAAGTTCACGATGTACAAGTTCCGCTCGATGGTCGTCGATGCGGAGGCCAAGAAGGCCGCGTTGATGCACCTCAACGAGATGGGTGGACCGGTCTTCAAGATCAAGCGGGACCCTCGGATCACCGCGATCGGCCGCTTCATCCGCAAGACGAGCATCGACGAGCTTCCGCAGTTCTTCAACATCCTCGTCGGCGACATGAGCCTCGTCGGGCCGCGACCGCCGCTGCCCTCGGAGGTCGAAGACTACGAGCCGTGGCAGCGCCGCCGGTTGTCCGTCAAACCGGGGCTCACCGGGCTGTGGCAAGTCAGCGGCCGCAACCAGGTCGACTTCGAGGAGTGGATGCAGCTGGACCTCGAATACATCGACAGCTGGAGCCTCTGGCTCGACATCAAGATCATCGCGAAGACGGTGCCGACCGTCTTGTTCCACAAGGGCGCGAGCTGATCGTCGCGGGGTTGTGGCGGACGCCCTCGACTCGAGGCGCTCGGCTCACCCGCCCATGGGCGGGTCCATCAACTCTTTGAGGTTCGGTGCGCTGGGCAGCACCGGGACCTCATCGGCTTTGGGCTTGTCGGGCTTGGGCTTGTCGGCTTTGGGCTTGTCGGCTTTGGGCTTGGGCTTCGGCGCGTCGTCGGCCGGAGCCTTGGCGGGCTTCTTGGTCGGCTTGGGCGTAGGCTTGGCCGCAGCCCCAGGCTTCGATGCTGGAGCCTTGGGCTTCGGCGCGGGGGCCTTGGGGGCCGGCTCGATGGGGACGGCCCCACCATCGCCCGCGTCGATTCCGGGGTCGGGCGTCGGCGTGGGGTCGGGGTCCGGCTTCGGCAACCCGGTGGGGTCGGTCGCCGGATTCGCGGGCTTGGTGCCGGGGGCCTTGCCGTCAGCTTTACCCTCGGGTTTGGGCGGCACCGGGGCCTTGGCGTCGGCTTCGGTGATGGGGTCGGCCTCGGGCTCGGTGAGATCGATGAAGTCACCGTTCTCGTCGAGTACGCCCCCGGTGAGCAGGTCGGGCCGAACGACGGCCACTGCGAGCAACCCTGCGCACAGCGAAATCATCGCGCCCAGCACCAGCTTGCGGGCGCGGGCGCCGATGACGGCGTCGTTGGCTCGCTCGGCGGCACCCACCGTGTTCGCCTGCAGCATCATCGTGTGCGAGGCGTCGGAGTCGGCGGGCGTGGTGTCCCCGGTACCGATGGCATGGGTCGCGGAGTCGTCGGCGCCCAGCTCCGGCGCACGAAGGGCGAGCGCGGTGGACTCCTGGGGATGCGCGGGTGGAGGGGGCTGGCTCGGGCTGGAGGCGGCGGCGGCGGAGGAGAGGCCCCCGGGCGCCAAGCCAGCGGCCTGCCGCCGCAGCTCGAGCTGCGCGCCGAACGTGTCGGTGACCCACTTGGCGACGTCGCTCGAAGGGGCGAGCAGGTCGGCCGTGATCGCGACCTTGCGCAGCTCGATGAGCATCGCTTCGGCGGTCTGGTATCGGCGGGCGGGGTCGCGCTCGAGCGCGCGCAGCACGACTTTGTCGAGCTTCTTGGGCGGTCGCAGACCGACGGAACTCGGCGGTGGGATCTGCATGTTGCAGACCTTGTCGAGAACCTCTTCGGGCGTATTTCCCTTGAAGAGTTGCTCGCCGGTGAGCGCGTTCCACAGGACGACGCCCGCGGCGAAGATGTCGGCGCGGTGGTCGAAGGGGCGACCGGTGACCTGCTCGGGCGCGAGGTAGGCCGGTTTGCCGCGAGTGATGCTCGAACGCTCGGGCAGGGCGTTCGAGGCCCGCGCGATGCCGAAGTCGGTGATGCGGCAGATGCCGTTCGTCCCCAGCAGCATGTTCTGCGGGGAGAAGTCGCAGTGGACGAGCGTGAGCGGGGAGCCGTCGTCTTCGGTGAGCGTGTGCGCCGCGTGGAGGCCAGTGAGCGCGTCGAGAACGATCGGGATGATCAGATGCGCCGGGCGGGTCTTGCGGTGAACCTTGAGCAGCTCCGAGAGCGTGCAGCCCTCGACGTAGTCCATCACCAGGTAGTGCTGGTTGGCGAGGTTACCGATGTCGACGATGCCGACGACGTTCGGATGGTGGAGTCGCGAGGCGATGCGGGCCTCCTGCAGCAGCATGCGGACGTACTCGTCGTTGCGGCTGAGGTGATCGCGAATGACCTTGAGTGCGAAGAGGCGGCGGAACCCGCCCGCGCCGGTGACCTGGCACAGGTACACCGTGCCCATGCCACCCCGGGCGATCCGAAGCAGGACCTCGTAGCGGCCCACCTGCGCCGCGCCGGAGCTGCCGCCGTGCTGCTTGTCGGGCGCGGGCTCGCGCGGAGCGTCCGACGTCGGCGAGAGGCCGATCGCGGCGGCGACGTCGGAGGCACGCTTGAGCGTGCTGGGGTCGATCGCGGGCAGGCGTGGGACCGAGCCGCCGGGGCCTTCGGCCTCGGTAATCGGCCGAAAGCCGTGGGTGAGCGTCGCGTTGGGGTTCGGGTTGGGTGCCGGCGTGGCGACGACTGGCGTCGTCGTGATCGCGGGGCTCTGGGGGCCCGACGGGCCGAGCGCGACGACGCTTCTCTCCGCCGAGGGCGTGCGGTTTTTTGCAATCTCACCGCCTGCCGAAGGGTTGCGGTCGCTCTCGATCGGCTTCGAGCGCGGGGCCGAGATGTGTGCAGGTGCAGACCACGAGGTTCCGATGGGCAGCGGGTCGCTGAGGTCTTCGGCTGGGTCGACGCGCTGCGGCGCGCCTTTGCGCTGCCCGCCCGGTCGCCGGGGACGACGATCGGTTGGCTTGGCCACCGGGATGGGTCCGGCCCGCATCAAGGTACGGTCGGCTGCGTCATCGTCGTCGTCGTCCTGTTCGGCGGCGAGCTTGGGATCGCGGAAGCTCCAGCCGTTGTCGTCGGGTTTGGGCGGTGGCGCCACGTCCTGCATGGGCAGCCCCATCACGGTGCCCTTGGGCTGGCGTGGTGCAGGCACGGCTGCTGCGGGCGCAGTCGGGGCTGGCTTGGGCACGCCCGTCGTGGTGGCGCGCGGCGCCTGCTTGTCGCCGGGAAGCTTGCTCGCCTTGGCGGCGAGTCGATTGAGCGCCTCGAGTCCTGCCTGCGGGGTCTCGCCGGTGGGGCGCGTCTGCGTGGGCTCCGGATCCTCGGTTCCCACCGGTGAGGTCGCGCTGAGGACGGGCGCTCGCTGGGGCTGCTGGTCTGCCGAGCGTCTCAGCGCTTCGAGGCGTCGCAGCATGTCGGGGGACGCCGCCGCAGACGGGGGGGACGGCGCCGGTCGCGGGGTGCGAGACGGTGCGTCCTTGCCCGAGCCGCCGCCAGTGGGTCGCCACGACGCGCCCGTGCGCGGCCGACGGGCGCCGGGCCCCCGCTTGCTCGCGGTTGGCGTGCTCGACGATGGCTTGGCCTCGGGACCGGGCGAGGAGCCGGCGCCTTCGTCGATGAGCTGGCCGGTGGCCTCCTGAATCAGGCGACGACGGGTGACGGGCTTGAACTCGACCTCGAACGAACCCGCGTCGGTCCCCATGAGGCGCCGAACCGCGTCGCCCATGTGGAAGCGACCCATGTCCGCGTCGACCAAGGTGCCGTCGCGAAACCACACCGTCGCCGTGCCGAGGTTGGTCTCGAACCGGGCGACGCCCGTCTTCTTACCCGTAGAGATGGTCCGCAAGAGGTCGACCACCGGGAGGTCGGTGATCTGTCCTGCGAATGCTGCCCGCTCGTCAGCCACGCTGGTGCCGTCTCGTGCGCGCCACAGCGCGCTCGCCTTCGCTCATTCTATGCCGACGCTCGGCCGCTTCCAAGATGCACCGTGCCCCGCGCCGCGCCAGTTCGAACGCCAGAAAACCATCGGCCTGGGGGCTGGGGGCCTCAGGGAGTGTTGTCGATGAGCAAGAACCAGTGCGTCGGCTGGTCGGTCGGGAGCGCGATCGTCGTCCAGCCGTCGCGCGGACCGGTCTCTGGGCCGGGTTCGATGGGCGAGGTCGGAGTCGCGCGACTTCGAGCATGCAGCGGGACCAGCTTGAGCTGCCGGTCGCCGCGTACCGACACCGTTGCCGCGACCGGTTCGCTGCGGAGGTGACCGGGTGCGTCCGGGTCGGGCAGGGCGCGTGCGACCGCCGTGACCAGGATGCGGCGACTCTCGGACAAGGGCCGCGCGTCGAGTGCGACCGCGGCGATCGTCGCGTGCGCCGTGGTCGCCGAGATACGGATATCCCCGAGGGGCACGGTCGTGCCACCGATCCAGCCCGACGCCGCCTGGAGACGGGGCGTGTCGATGCGCAAGATTCCTGCCGCCCAGTCACGCGCGATCTCGCCCGTATCGGCCTCGACGGTGCTGCCGGCCGACTCGAGGAGATCGAGGTCGAGGTCGTCGACCCTCTGGGCGCCGTCTGGCACGGGCGTGCTGCGGTCCCAGGCCAGCTTGGGATGATCGGGGAGCGCGATGACGACGCGCGACTGCTCGGGCGCGGTGCGGAGCGCTGCGGTGTGCTTGGGGTTGAGGTCCCGGTTCCACAGGGCGTCGACCGAGGGGGCGAGGGCGACCGTGGTGTTGGCCACGGATACGTCGCCGCGTCGGAACGCAAGGGCGGCGGTCGGGGCGAGGCCAAGCTGCCCCGGGTCGATGCGCTGGTCCCACTGCGTGTGGCGAGACGGCGAAGTCAATGGGTCTTGGGCGTAGTTGTAGGCGAGCATCGCGTCCCAACCCTGGAGACTGCCGATCGCGGCTGCCCACACGATGGCGGTGTGGCGGTCGGGCGCGGGCCGGGGCAGGGCCCACTCCGACACGGTCATCGGCATTCCCGAGACCTGGTTGGCTGCGATGAAGTGCAGGAAGTTCGGTGTCCGGTGGGGGTTGCTCGACAGCGCCCCCGCGTTGCCGTAGCTGTGTGCGTCGAGGATGTCCCCGGCTGCCAGGGGGGGCAGGTTGTACATCGAGCCTTCGCCCCAAGCGTTGGTCGTCACGCGAGGCGCCCGAACGCCTTGCGCTTGCAGGTGCCGGAGCGCACGCGCGTCCCAGCGGTGTTGCATCTCGGCGAGCATGACCTTCGCGTCCCCGGGGCGCCGGAGGCGTCGAGCCATACGCCCATCGAGCCCGAGCTCGAGGACGATCTCTCGCCCGAGGCGCTCGAACATCGCCGCGTGCGTGTCGCGGCCGGTGTCTTGCGTGAACGCGGCGGCGAAGTGCTGCGTGATGTCGTTCTCGTTGGTGAGCTGAAATGCGACGATCGCCGGATCTTTGGACCAAGGCCGCCCCGTGTACGGGTTCTTGCGGACGAGCAGGGCCGCGGCGAACTGCTCTTGCAGCGCTTCGACGCGAGGGTTGATGTACGCGAAACCGCGAGCTTGCTGCGGGTGCGGTCCGAGCAACATGTCGTCGTAGCCGGGAATCGTATCGCCGGGAAGGAAGCGTCGTCCGGTATGAAGGTCGACCCATACGTAGATGCCGCGCTCGGCCAGCGCGTCGATCCAGCGGTCGAGTCGATCGAGGGCGTCGGCATCGAGAACCTGGGTGGTGCCGCCGCTGGTGTCGAAGACGTTGGTGTCGATCCAGCCCGCGTCGTGGTGGTGCAGCCGGACGAGGTTGTAGCCCAGCGCCGCGAGCCGCTGCGCCTCGCGTTCGATGGTCGCGTCGTCGGAGTCGAAGAGCGCCCGTGCGGCGACGTTGGTCCCCCAGAAGCGGGCGGGGGTGCCGTCATCGAACGCCAGTGCGTCGCCGCGGACGCGGAGCGGACCGTGGCTTCCGGCGCGACCGTGGACGGCGTTGAGGGACCCGAGATCGACTGGCCAATCGTCGAAGACGAGGGCGTCAGCGTGCCAGCGGGTGAGGTCGATGGGGTCGTAGCGCTCGTCCACCGGCGGCAGGATTGAGGTTGACGAGGGCAGCTCGATCGTCAGACGAGCGCGGGTCGTCCCCGCCGGCGTATCGTGCTCGAACCACGCCGCACGGATCGCATGGGTCGGCGTCTCGAACAGCCGGGGTCGAGTCTGCTGCGGATCGAACGTCAGGGCGACCTGCCCGTGCGCGCCCAGACTGGCGGTCATTCGACCGGACTCGTTCATGCTCAGGCTGCCTTCGGCGTCCGCACGACGGATCTCGAGCCCGACGCCGCCGATGTCGCGGAGCTCCTGGTCGGCATGCAGCACGTAGTCGATGCGCAGCTCGGTCGGGCTGGGGCGGGTGGCGTGTCCGTCGATCCGCACCGGGAGCGTCTCGAATCGGATCGAGAACGTCAGGTCGTCGCGGGCGGTGGACGTGTACTCGATGCTGGGCTTGGCGAAGGCGCGGCGCTTGCCGTATCCGCCGTACGCGAGGATCAGCACCGGGGTCCCGTCATGGGCGATGGAGAGGCCGCCGGCGCCTCGCGGTTCGACCGACCACGAGGTCACCGGCGTTGGCCCGGCGACCTCTGGCGCACACCCGAGGTCGCTCTTCGCCGCGGCGGGATTGGGCGCTGGGTCCGTACGGGGGCAAGCGGCGAGCCCGAGCACGAGTGCGCCGAGGGCCGTCAGGCGTGCGGTGCTTCGAACCATGGCCGGACCCTAGCAGCCCGGGGTGCGGCCGGGCACGAGGGGCTGCTAGGGTCGTGGCGTGAAGGAGGTCCTGGTGGTCGTGGGGACCCGCCCGGAGGCGGTGAAGCTTGGCCCCGTCCTGCGCGCGGGTGCCAGCGCGCTCGACCTTCGCCTGTCGGTGCTCGCCACGGGCCAGCACGGCGCTCTGCTTCGCTCGCTCGGAGCCGCGTACGCCGTCGACGCGCCGGCCGTCGGAGCGCAGCTCGGTACGCTGCAGGAGCGCGTCGAGTCCAGCCTTCGCCGCCGTCGTCCGGCGGCCGTGCTCGCGCAGGGCGACACCGCGTCGGTGCTGGCGGCTGCGCGCGCGGCGTTCGGATGTGGCGTCCCGTTCGTTCACCTCGAGGCGGGGCTGCGGACCGGCGATGTGGGCCACCCCTTCCCCGAAGAACCGACGCGCGTGGAGGTGGCTCGCCTCGCGACGCTTCACCTCGCCCCCACCGCCGGCGCCGCGGCAAACCTGCGGGCCGAGGGCATCGACCCTGCCCGCATCGTGATCACGGGCAACACCGTCGTCGACGCGGTTTGCCACACGCGGGCGTCCCTGCCCTGCGACGGCCGCCCCCCGCCAGACGCTCCGATCGCGACGCCGAAACCGGGCCGACGCCGCATCGTGCTGACGCATCACCGCCGCGAGAGCCTTCCGCACGGGGCGGAGGCTGTCGCGAGGGCGGTGTGCCGGGTCGCGCACGCACGCCCGGAGGTCGAGGTCATGCTGCCGATGCATCCCAACCCTGCGGTCGCGCGAGCCCTGGCGCCCCTGCGGGCGGTCTCCAGCGTCACGGTGCTTCCGCCGCTGTCGCACGCGGCGTTCGTCTGGCTGCTGGCGGGCAGCGTCTTTGCGATCTCGGACTCCGGTGGCCTGCAAGAGGAAGCGCCGAGTCTGGGCGTACCGGTCCTGGTGACCCGGGTGCGAACCGAGCGACCCGAAGCCGTGGCGCAGGGATCGGCGATCATGGTGGGGTGGGATGAGGCGGCGATCGAGGCGGCGGCGCTGCGCTGGCTCGACGACCCGGAGGCGTTGGCCCGAGCGCGCCCGAGCGACAATCCGTTTGGCGATGGCCTGGCCGGTCCGCGGTGCGTGGCGGCGCTGCGCAACCTGCTGGGGCTCACGCACGAGTCGCCCCGCGCCTGGCGGGCCCCCCGTGCGAGCTCGGTCGAGGTCCGTCAGCCCGCACTGCGTTGATGCGCTGCCCCGCCTCGCGATGGTACCCGGGGGTATGGCGCTTCCCGACGCGTTCTACCGCCCCGAAGGAGCCGACTTCGCCGCGACCGCGCTGACGCGGGGCCCATGGGGGGACGTGCAGCACGGTGGGCCGCCGGCCGCACTGCTCGCCGGCGAGATAGCGACGTTCGGGGACGACGCCCACGAACGGGTCTTGGTCCGGGTTGGCGTGGAGCTGCTGCGGCCGATTCCGATTGCGCCGGTCCGCGTCGAGGTCACCGCGCTTCGTCGTGGACAGCGGGTGGACTGGCTGCGGGCCACGATGAAGTGCCAGGGCAAGACCGTGGCCACGGCGACGGGGGTCCGCATTGCCGTGCGCCCGCTCGACGTCCCTGCGCCGCACTGTCCACCCGTGCCGAGGCTACCGCCGCCCTCGACGACCTCTTCATTCACGTTTCCGTTCTTTCCCGAGCCGGTTGGGTATCACCGCGCCGTCGAGGTCCGGATCGTCGAAGGCACGTGGGACGGGAGCGGTCCCGTTGGCGCATGGGCACGCCCGGTGGTGCCGCTGGTGGCGGGGCGACAGACGCGGCCGATCGAAGCGGTGATGATCGTCGCCGACGCGCAGAACGGGCTGTGCCCGGCGCTCCCGATCGAGGACTACGTGTTCATCAACCCCGACCTGGACGTGCGGCTCCGTCGGCCCTTCGAGGGGCCATGGGTGGGGATGCGTTCGCGTTCGGTGGCGGAGCCCTCGGGCCTGGGCATGACGATGGGCGCGCTCTTCGATGCGCACGGCGAGGTCGGCTCGGTCGCGCAGTCGCTGACCGTGATGGCTCGCTGAGGTCAGCCGACCGGCGGGTTCACCACGAGGCCGAGGCCGGCGCCGGTCATGTCGGAGTACGTGTACGGGCCGACGAGGCCGGTGGTGGTGGTGGTCTGCAGCGTCGCGGGGTCGAGCTTGTAGGCCTTGTTGCCGCCGCGGTCGGGCAGCCAAACGCTGCCGTCGATGTCGATGCTGACGCCCACGGGCGAGTCACACTCCGGGAGCGCGATGTTGCCGTTGAGGATCTGCAGCGTGTTGCTGTCGACCGAGATCGCGCCGCACGGGTCGTTGGCCGCGATCCACACGATGCCGTCTCGATCGATCTGCAGGCCCCGCATGCGCCGGCCGTCAGCGGTGGGGATGACGTCGAATTGCTCGGTGTCCGGGTTGAAGCGGGTGATGAGGCCGAGCCATCCGGCGGTCCACGGCCGTCCCTGCGCGTCGATGGCGATGCCGTACGGGTCGGCGCCCTCGGGCATGGGCCACCGGCTCACGCCGAGGGTTTGCGCGTCGATCTTGACGAGGTTTTCGAACAGCCCGATCGCCCACAGGTTGCCGTCGCCATCGACCGCGCCTCCGTAGGGCCCGTAGTCGGTCCCGAGGGTGTTCCAGCCGGGGATGGAGATGGTGTCGACGATCGTGCCGCTTTGCCCGTCGACGCGCCGGAACTCACCCGTGTTCAAGGCGGCGTCCCAGTACCCGACCCAAAGGTTCTCGTCGGGGGCGCTGCAGTTTCCCCCGGACTGGCCGGCCCCGCCGTCCCACGCCGTGGGTCGAGGGCCGTGGTTGTTGTTGCCGTCGGAGGGCAGGGCGAGGTGCCACAGCACGCACTCATCGGTGCCCCACGGCAGCACGTCGCCCGGTCCGGTCGAGGTTTGGATGATGCCGTCGCCGTTTTGGTCGACGCAGTTGTCCGGGACGCTCGCGATCTTGGTGATGCTGCCGGCGCGGTTGGTGACCGCGACGTCGCCGGACAGGTTCACCGAGGTGCGCGAGGGGTCGTCGAGGCCGCCGCCGGGGCCCGAGAGGTAGCGCGCCAGCTCCACCCCGGTCCGGGTGTCGATCTTCGAGACGGTGCCCTCGGGCGAGTTCGCGATCCAGATCAGGCTGTTGTCTTCGCCCTGCATGCCGTCGCCGCCGGGGCAGTCTCCACCGGCGGTGGGGTCGGGGCCGTCGGTCGCTCCGCCGACGTCGAGAACGCCGCCGCTGGAGCCCCCGAATCCGTCGTCGTCGCTGCCTCCGCCGTCGGTGGCGCTGGCGTGGATCGTGATCTGACCTGGCGTGGTGCCAGCGGAGTCTTCGCGCCGGTCGTCATCGCCGCACGCGACGAGCACGAGAGCGAGCAGCACGGTGGCGGTGGCGGTCCGTCCCATGCATCGATGGTAGCGAGCTGCTGATTGCGCGGTCGGGCTTCCTTCGTGAGCGTGGAAACGCGAAACACACCGACAAAAGAAAACGCGCCCGACCGAAGTCGAGCGCGTCGAGGTGACCGCGGGGGGACGCGTCAGCCCATCGCGCCGAGTGCGGTGCGAATGCGGTCAGCCGCCAGGTCGGCGTCGTCCATCGTGATGTCGAGGAACGGGCGGAAACGGACGCTGTTGGGACCGCAGGGCAGCACCATCGTCTGGGCATCCCAAAGGGCGGAGATCAGGCGATCGCGCGCCTCGGGTGAGGGCAGATCGAACGCCATCATCAGGCCCAGGCCGCGGCTGTTGCTGACCTGCTCGAAGTCATGCTCGAGCTCGCGAAGCTTGCCCAGTAGGTGCGCGCCGACGTTGGTCGCGTTCGCGAGCAGGTCGTTCTCCTCGATGATCTCGACGTAGCGCGCGCACCGGACCATGTCGACGAGGTTGCCGCCCCACGTGGAGTTGATCCGGCTGCTGACCTTGAAGCAGCTGTCGACCTCGTTGATGCGCTCGGCTGCCGCGACGCCGCAGACCTGCGCCTTCTTGCCGAACGAGAATACGTCGGGCTGCACGCCCATGTGCTCGAAGGCCCACCACTTGCCGGTCAGGCCCATGCCTGCCTGGACCTCGTCGAACACCAGGCAGACCTCTTCGTTGTCGCAGAGGTCGCGCAGCGCCTTGAGGAACTCGGGCCGGAAGTGAACATCGCCGCCTTCGCCCTGAATCGTCTCGAGGATGATCGCGCCGATGTCGTTCGGGTTGGCCGCGAGTGCGTCGTGGATTTCTTGAAGGGTCGCGGCCTCGGCGGCTTTGACCATCTCCAGGTTCTCGCCCTCGAGCGGGAACCGGCAGCCCGGCGCGGTCACGCGGGGCCAGGGGAACTTGGGAAAGTACTTGGTCTTGTTGGCCGAGAAGCCGTTGGTCAGCGACAGCGTGTAGCCGGTGCGGCCGTGGAACGCGTTGCGGAAGTGCAGCGCCTTGGTTCCAAGGTCCGGGTCACCGTCTCCGGAGATGAGGCCCTTCTCGACGTTCTTGCGGACCTTCCAGTCGAACGCGACCTTGAGTGCGTTCTCGACGGCGAGGCCGCCCCCTTCGATGAAGAAGAGGTTCTTGTAGCCCTCGG
>JBCCQM010000174.1:0-17306 GCA_039024335.1 Myxococcota bacterium | reverse complement strand
CGGGGGCGGCGAAGCCGAAGGAGGAGGTGTCGTAGGAATGCGATCAGTCAATCGCTCACTGACGATGGCGTGGGTCGAGTATCAAGACTCGGGAGACGGGGTCGTGTTTACGCACGCCTGCACCTCCCGACTGCGCTTCAAGAACGCATTCGCTGCGCTGCCGCGGACCTCGTCGTCGAGCCGCAACCGCGTCGCGTCGAATGCCGCAGACTCGAAGTTCACGGTTCATACGTTCTCCGACCACGGAAAGGCGCGACGTAGCGGGCTTCTGGCGGTGCCGCATATCCGCGACAACGCGGTTTTCGAACGGTGGGTAAGCAATCCGGGGATCGCCGACGGAAAACTCGTCTCCGACCCGGGGGCTCCTACCCAGGTCGACCTGCTGGTGCTCAGCGGCCACGGAGGCGGCGGGGATGTCTGGGGGGACGTCTCTGGGTCCAAGGCGCGGATCAGCCCGCCGCACGCGTTTCAGATCAACGAAGACGACACGCGCTCGGGGCGACTGGTCTGCCTCATCACGCCCGCCTGCACCAACCTCAACCTCGGCCTCGCGCCCCTGTGGCTGTCCGCGTTCAAACACCCGCAGCCGCTGCATGTCGTCCTGGGCTACGAAGATCGCTACAGCGGCGGCGCATTCGGGGCACGCGCGCTCGCGAAGTTCGCGGACACGATTGCTCGCAACCGCAAGATGCCGATCATCGAAGCCTGGCGTCGCGCCAACGAGAGCATTCGGCCAGCGCAGCCCTGGGCCGCGATCGCAGCACTGGCGGGCGAGGGGCTCAACCTACACGACTGGGTCCGCGGAGACCTGCCTCCGCTCTCGAATGTCGAGACGCTGCTCCACTTCAGTGGCGACCACCCCGGCGGCCAGGAGGCACCGCTTACGGACCCGAACTATGAAGTTCGCTGGGTCATGCATGACGCCGCGCGGACGGTGATCAGCATGGACAACAACGTCCCTGGAAACGAGGAGGTGGGGCTCTTCGAGGGCAAGCCGGGGACGATTCGAATACGAGCCAAGCGGCGCGAGAAAGACCTGGAGCAGGGGCAGGAGATCTACCTCCACATCTATCAGTATCGGCGGAGCAAGCTGTTCGACATCACCGATCTTCTCACCTTCGACGCCGATCTGCTCCGTCCACACCCTGCGACCGGGGTCCCCGTGGTCAGGTTGGAGAAGGATCGGATCACGCCCCGCGAACGACAGAAACGGAAGGTGCCGATGTTCGACACAGTCCGCATCGTCGTACCCGAGCCCACCGACCGGCTGGAGCTCCGCTTCAACGTGAATCCGTCTGCAACGAAGACTCTCAAACCGACCGGCCCCGCGGGGACGCATGGGCGCTACGTCCTCGACTTGATCCACCGTCCGGTCCTGATGGAGGAGGATGGTTTCGAAATCGTCACGCCTCTTTCCAACGGGCGTAGTTTTGCGGCGACTGCAGGGGCACTTCTTCGCCCATGAACGGCCGAGTTCCGGGAGGCGTCTTGCTGGCCGGGTTCGGGCTTCTCGCCTGCACGTCGAGTGTCGACCCGGCGCCGGATGCCGCTGCAGAGTTTCCTCCGCCCGCCGTGCAGAGTGTCCCCGCGGCCGTCCCGTTCGAGTCCTCGGAGCAAGCCGCGGTCGACGTCCCACCCGTGCCGTCGTCCACGTCTCAAGACCTCGGCTCTGCGGATCTCTATCCAAGCCCTAACCCTCGCGCGGCTCCCGTGGTGCTCGAGCCTTTCGAGAACCACCATCGCGTCCGGCTACCAGCGAGGCTGGACGACCACACCGCGACACCATACGGGGTTGCACTCATCAAGTGGAGCGAGCTGTGGAACGTCAACGTCGAAAAGGGTGAAGTCGAGATGATCGCCCTTGGGACCGATCTTCACGGGGTCGCGAGTGACCAGCGGTCCCTGTATTGGCTCGGGCGCTTCGACAATGGCCAATACAGCTACCGTTCTCGAGAGACGAAGTCTCTTCGGAGCTTTGCGCCACTGGGTCAGCAGCACGGGCTCGCCGTGGGTGATGCGCCGTACGGGGTCGCAGAGAAGGGCGCCGTGTGGCGGATCGGGAAACGCCACTTGTCTCTCGTGCACGGTCCCCACTGGCACGGGCGAGGGAGTGCGTGGATTGTTGCGGGCGACGGCGTCGTCGTCACGCAGGTGTTCGATAGTGAAACGCTGACGTGGCACTTATGGCGGGTCGTCGGCAGGAAGGCCGAGAAACTCGGGTTCAAGGCGCCGTGTATCGAGTGCGCGGATCTCGACATGGAGGGGCGACTCGTGCTCGTCCAGGAGGGAAAGATTCAGCTCCTCGGCCTTCGGGCGAAGGCTCCGCGGACGCTGTTCGAAAGCGCGGACACTTCGGCAATCTGTTGGTGTGGGCGGGACATCTGCACCTTGTCCAAGGATGCCGGCGAAATCCGCCGTCACCGCCGTCTCTCGGAGCAGTACACCGTTATTGCCGCGGACGTCGGCCCGACACGCCGAATCAGCTGCAGCTCGAAGTACGTTTCATGGGCGTATCGCGACGGTGAGGAGGATGTCGTTCACGTCGCGTCGCTCGACTTGGGGCGGATGAAGAAATGAGACGCAGGGTCGCTTCGTTTGCGGTCTCGCTTCTGTCGATCGGCGCCTGCGCACGACGAACGCAGATCGAGAAGGCCCCCGGCACCAACGAGCCCAAGCACGCCGGCCACTGCCCCGTCAGCACGACGTGAAGCGCGTCGAGCCGGCAGTACGACCCATCGCAGCGCCGGCGCTGCTCTTATCGCAGCCAACGAGCCAGCGACGACGACGACACGGTGCCGCGCCTCACCGACGTCGCGAGCCTGCCGGACTCCGAAGACTTGCTGCAAAAGCCGTAAGCTACCCACCGCGACGAAGCGGACGGATGGCCAGCGGTCGGTCGACCGCCGGTGACTCCGCGCGACCGCCCGGCGCACGCTTCACGCGCCGCAAGCAGGTTTCGTTGCGGAGTACGACGCATACGTCGTGGTCCGAATCTTCGGAGGATCGCGTACCGTTCGACTCCCTGCCTTTCGAGCGAAGAGCCATCGGAGTGCGGCGCAGCAGTAAGCGGGAACCTCGATGGCGGCGACGCGCACATCAAGGGGGACCCACGAGACTGCACAATGAACGCCAGAATCTCCCCGCTCCTGCTCGCCTCCTGCCTTCTCGCTCTGATCTCCTGCGACCAAGGCGACGCTGACAGCCGTGAAGCTTCGGCGTTCGCGGGCTCATGTGTCGGATATTGCGGGGGCGAGGCGCCGTCGGGATGCTTCTGCGACGAGGAATGCGAGGCCAACGGGGACTGCTGCCCCGACGCAGCCCGCGAGTGCACCCTCGCAGCGAACGAAGAGGACTGTGACACCCACGACTCCGGCGACTCGGACTCGGGCGATGACGATAGCGGCGGAGACGAGGAGAACGAGGACACGTCGGGGCAGCTGTGCTTCCTCGGTCCCGAGCGAGACAACAGTGTCTGTCTTCCCCTCGCCTACCCGGGCGCGCCGTCGGGCTACGACTACCCCTCGCCGCTGAACAACAACTACCGGGCTCCCGTCGCCTTCATCGACCTCGACGAAGTCGATCCGGACACCAAGATCGCGCCCAACTTCACGCTCGGCGAGATCGCCCAACGCTTCAAGGGTCGCTATGCGCTGGTCCAGCCTCACGCAATCGAGCGGCTGCAGGCAATCCGCGACGCTGCTGGTCCCCTGAACGTCAACTCTGGCTACCGATCCCCCGACTACAACCGGAGCGTCGGAGGGGCTACACGGTCACGCCACATGTACGGCGACGCGTTCGACGTTCGGCCCTCATCCACCAGCCTCAACAACCTCGGCGGCCTGTGCACGAGCAACGGCGGCAAGCTCATCGTCTACACGACCTTCATCCACTGCGACTGGCGCTACGACCCTCAGGACGCGTTGCTGTTCGGGTCGCTCGCCGTCGCACCGAGCACCGAGCCGCAGAGCCTCTCCGCCGGTGAGTACACCGCCAGCATCGAACGAGCTGGAGACGTGCTGACCGCACCTGCCGATGGCTTCGAAGACGGCGTCCCCATGCGTTTCTGGACGGCGTTCGACGCCGACGGTGAGGTCATCGCCAAGCACGAGGGCGAGCGTTTCGTGCTGCCCGCCGATGCAGCATCCGTGACGGTGGACGTCGGTCGCGCCATCGAAGTCAGCACCGACCTGTAACGCGTTTCCCCAAGGCCCCGCATCGTCTCTCCCCACCCCACATTTCCCCGACGATGCGGGGCCTTCATCGTTCCCCGCGAGCACGGCGCTCGCGACGTTCGACCTCAGCTGACTTCGTCGCGCCCCATGCTCTGGTAGACGTCTTCGAGATCGCTGCGGACCTTGGCCATGGAGATGACCTCCACCTCGGCCAAGACGAGTTCCTTGAGCAACACCGCGGCCCGGCGCTCGTCCCCGTGAATGCGGACCTTGATGCGCCCACGGTCCGCCGTGGCGGGGTCGGGCTGCTCTTCGCCCTTGTACAGCGGCTCGACGCCTTCGATGAGTCCTTCGTGCTTGCGCAGGACCTCGAGCGCGGTCTGCAGGCCCTGGGTCACTTCGACATGGTGCAGGCGGCGGCCGACGTCGTAGTCGCTGATGACCTCTTCGACGTCGCCATGAACCTCGAGCCTGCCCTTTTGAATCAAGGCGACGGTGTCGACGAAGCGGTCGAGCTCGCGAAGGATGTGCGAGCTGACGACGATGCCCACGCCCTCGTCGGCGACGCGACGGAGGATGTCGCGAAGCTGTCGACGCGCGAGCGGGTCGAGGCCGTCGGCCGGCTCATCGAGCAGCAGCAGCTCGGGCTCGTGGATCATCGTGCGCGCGATGGCCAAGCGCTGCCGCATGCCTTTCGACAAGTCGCTGATGGTGGCGTCGGCCTTGGACTGCAGGTCGAACATGGTGAGCACGTCGCCCACCCGCTTCTTCGCCGCGGTGTCGCTCTGGCCGTAGCACTCGGCGAAAAAGCCCAGGTACCCCGCGGCGGTCATGCTCGGGTACAGCGCCGTGCCGTCGCCGAGAAACCCGATCTTGCGGCGCAGATCGTAGCGCTGTGACCAGGCATCCTTGCCGTCCCACGTGACGCTGCCCTCGTCGGGGCGCTGCAGGGTCGCCAGGATTCGGAGCGTGGTGCTCTTGCCCGCGCCGTTGGGACCGATGAGCGCGAGGACCTCGCCGCGCTTGATCTCGAGGTCGAGACCGCCGACCGCGTCCCGTACGCCGTCGTAGGAGTGACGAATGTTCCGACAGGTGACGCGTTCCATGAGCAAGGCAGGGCTACTGACGCATGACGCGCCCGTTTGGTTCCCTCATCCCCCCGCTTAACGTAGCAACCGAGGCGAAAGTAGCGTTAGAAGAGGTGCTCATGCGCATTCGCGACCTGCTCTGCTCGGCAACGCTCGTCTCCGTGGCCGTCTCGGGCGCCTGCACCAAGGCGATCGCGCCACCGCAGGCCCCCGCCGCGGGGACCGAGCCCGCAGGCGGGTCCGACTACGCGGCGGTCGCTGCCGCGGCCCGCAAGGACGGAGACGTCGAGCGGTTCGTGGTGCAGCTCGGCGACGCCCCGGTCCTCGGGCCCGCGACGGCGCCCGTCACCGTGGTGATGTTCAGCGACTTCGAGTGTCCGTTCTGCGCCCAGGGCCTCGACACCCTGATGCGGCTGCGCGACCTCTACCCCCAAGACGTCCGCATCGCCTACAAGGCGTTCCCACTCGACAACCACTCCAACGCGCTGCTCGCCGCGATGGCGGCGCGGTCGGCCCAGGCGCAGGGCAAGTTCTGGGAGTTCCACGACATGCTCTTCTCCGGGCGCCGACTCGAACCGGGGGTCATCCTCGCCTACGCGCAGCAGGCCAACCTCGACATGGACGCGCTCATCCGAGATCTCGACGCGCTCGAGTACGGTCCGGAGGTCAAGCGCGACATGCGACAGGCGCGACGCCTCGGCGTCTCCTCCACGCCCACGTTCTTCGTCAACGGGCGGCTCATCTCGGGAGCCAAGCCGCTGGCCGAGTTCGACCGGATGATCGGCGAAGAGCTCCGCTACGCCGACGCCCTGCGGAAAGCGGGCGTGCCCGACGACCAGCTCTATACCGAGACGCTCCGCGGCGGCTTCGAGGGCGTCGAGTACACCCAGGGACGACGCGGCCTCGATCCCGACGGCGTGTTCGCGGTTCCGCTTGGCGACTCGCCGCGCCGGGGCCCGGACACGGCCCCAGTCACGCTCGTCACCTTCGGCGATTTTCAGTGCCCGTTCTGCGCCCGCGGCGACGCGATCGTCTCGCGCCTCGAGGAGCACTACGGCGACAAGCTCCGCGTCGTTCACAAGAACCTGCCGCTGTCGTTTCACCAGCACGCCATGCCCGCAGCGCGAGCCGGACTTGCCGCGCACGCGCAGGGCAAGTTCTGGGCGTTCCACGACGCGCTGTACGAACGTCAAGCGAAGTTCACCACCGAGGACCTGCGCGACGTCGCCGAGGAGGCGGGGCTCGACCTGCAAGCCTTCGACGCCGCCATGGCCGACCCCGCGCTCCAGGATCGCGTCGAGGCGGACCTCTCGCTCGCGATGGCGATCGGCGTGGCCAGCACGCCGACGTACTTGATCAACGGCCGGCCCATCGAAGGCTCCCTGCCCGAGATCCACTTCCGGCTTCTGATCGAAGAGGAGCTCGAGCGCGCGGCCGCGGCGTTGGGCGAAGGCGTGGCGCCGAAAGACCTCTACGAGCACCTCAGCCACAAGCCGCTGTAGTGGCCTAGCAGCCTGTGGTGCAACCCAGCGCGGCGGATCGCGACGGATTTTTCGCGCCTGGGTAGGAGCCAAAACGCCGCTGTATCGGGCATACGGCGAGTTTTGGCGACACCGCCAGGAGTGAAAAGGACGAGCGAGGCGGCGTGATTGCACCACAGGCTGCTCGGGCGCGAGCAGCGAGCGAGCAAGCGCTGACGAAGGTGTGAGCTGGGCCGCAAGCTCGGCGGACGGCATTGCGACGTAACGATGAGGCCCTGCAGTCGTTGTCCCCCGAACGACGGAGAAACCTCCGCCCGCGTCCCGTCGGACGCGAAACATGTGTACGATGAACTGCACTCACGGGCTTGCAATGCGACTGCGACGGCTGCCACGGACCCCCTTTTCCGCGACGTTGTGCGCCACGACCCTGACGGCAGGCCTGCTCGCAGGTCTGACGATGAGTGCGGGTTGTGCGCCTCCCCCTGACACGGGCGACGACACGGCCTCTGCCGGCACCCCGACGGGCGCGGATGATGGAGCCGACGCTGGTGGGACCGACAACGCCGGCAGCGATGACGGGGGCCTCGACGTCTCCCAGCTCGACCGCTCCGCCGACGGCGGCGAGTGCGGCTGGCCCGCGGGCCCCTACGGCACCGACGTGGGAGACCGCCTCGCCAACAGCCTGAGCTTCAACCTCAAGGAGTGCGACAGCACCGTCATCGACTTCGACACGTACCTGTGCCCTTCGGAGGGCAACAAGGCCGTGCTGATCAACATCGGTGCCGGCTGGTGCGGTCCCTGCCAGGAAGAGACCCTCGAGTTCCCCGAGCTGTACGAAGAGTTCGCCGACGAAGGACTCGAGATCGTCCAGGTCATGTTCCAAGACTGGACCGCGCAAAACCCCACCAGCTCGTTCTGCGAAGACTGGCGCTCGGGTGAGTGGGAAGGCGGCGCCGTCGACATCGACCTGCCGTTCCCGGTCCTCATCGATCAGACCAACGAATGGACGGGCGTGTACCTGCAAGACCCGCAAGCCGCCACGCCGATCAACATGCTGATCGACGCCAACGGCAACATTCGCTGGAAGTCCGAAGGCCAAAAAGTCGGCCTCGACGTCCTCCGCACTCAGATCAACGCCGTCCTCAACTCGCCGTATGAAATCCCATAGCGCGACCCTCCTCCTTCTTGCAGCGCTCCTCGGCGGTTGCGCGACTCAAGCGGCGGCCGGTGGCGGTGGTGGGGGCGGCGGCCTCGACATCTCGCTCCCCGACCTCGAGGGCGCGATGGTCAGCCCCACCGCACAGCAGCCGGACGACGTGTTCGTGCTCGCGTTCTGGGCGACGTGGTGCCAGCCATGCCAGCAAGAGCTGAGCAAGATGAACAAGATGTACGGCGGGATGCACCCGCGGGGCCTCGAGATCTACGCCGTCGCGATTGATGGTCCCGACACGGCCGCGCAGGTCGGACCGTGGGTCGAGCGCGAGGGCTACGCCTTCCCGGTGCTGCTCGATCGCGAGACGCAAGTCCTCACGCGCTTCAACCCGCGCGGCGACATCCCGTACTACGTGGTGCTCGACGCCCAAGGCAAGGTGCTCAAAGAGCACCAGGGCTACATGACCGGCGACATGGAAGAGCTTCAGGCCTTCCTCGACGGCGTGCTACGCCCCGGCTGAACTCCGTGCCCCGCCTCAACCGCGGACGTTCGCGCCACGCATGGCTCGTGGCCGCGGCGTGCCTCGTGCCCACGCTGGCCGAGGCCGCGCCGGCGGACCCGCGCGCCTACGACGGCCAAACCGAGGCGCCTCAGCCCGAGCCTGAAGCCGCGGAGCCCGAAGCCGCAGAGCCCGAAGCGCCAGAGCCCGACGTGGTGCCCGAACCCGCCGCGCCCGCCCCCGCTGCCGAGCCGCCCACAAAGAAGCGGAAGCCGTTCAACCCGCGGATCCCCAAGGCGCAGCTGGGCCCGAACGCCATCATGCAGCCCTGGGTCCGGAACACGCTCTACACCGAGTGGTACCGCGAGAACTACAACACCGAAGACTCCGACGACGGCTTCGTCAGCTTGGTCAACCGGCTCAACCTCGGCCAAGACACGCGCCTCAAGAAAGCCACCATCGGCACGCAGTTCCGCGTCGACAGCCAAAACATTTGTTTCACCGGCGACCGCAACTGCGACGAGTCGCTCGGGACCTGCGTGCCCGTTGAGAACGACGCTCGGCTCGAACGGGCCACGGTGCGCGTCGACACCAAGTACGTCAGCGCCTACGGCGGTGACTTCAACGTGAACATGGGACGCGGGCTCGGCCTGTCCGTCCGCAAGATCGACGAGATCGGTGTCGACGCCACCATCAAGGGCGGCCGAGTCGACCTGCGCACCAAGCCCGTGCGCGCGACCGTCATCACGGGCTTCGCCAACCGCCAAAACAGCGATTTCGCGACGCGGCAGCTCATCCCCGACCCGGGCTACTCCGCGCAGTCGTACACGTTCAGCCAAGACGCCAACGAGGCGGGCTGCGATGTCGAGGGCGACCTCGATCCGGAGACGGGCAACCCGATCTGGACCGTCTGCTCCGACTTCGTCGCTGGCGGTCGCGTCGAGGGCTCGCTCCCCGGACGCGTCGACGTGGGGGTGAACTACCTCTACCTGGACTTCGGAGACGAGATCACCGCCGGCGTGGTCGACGAGTACCTGCACCAGTTCGGCGGCGACGTCGGGCGGGCGCGCATCAAGGGCGTGTGGGACGCGTTCATCGGCGCCAGCGGCCTGATGCGCAACCCGAACCTCGTCGGCACCGAGTTCGATTCGCAGACCTACAACGGGTACGCCGTCTACAGCAGCAACACGTTCTACGCGGGTACGACGACCGTGCTCGTCGAAGCCAAGCACTACCGCGACTACCTGATGGCGGTCACCCAGAACGCGCTGCTGCAGTACACCGAGAACCCCACGCTCGAGCGCGAGGACCAGCAGGTGCCGGGCAACCTCAACGCCACCGGCGGTCGCGTTCGCGTCGACCACACCTGGCGCGATAAAGGCCTCACGGTCTTCGGCAACACGCTCGCGTACGCCTACGCGCAGAACGAACGCCAGAACCAGTTCCAGCTCGAAGACAGCGAAGGCCTGCTCGCGACGCACAACTTCGCCGGCATCATCTACCGCAAGCCCAAGTCGGACTTCGTTGCGCAGATCAGCGCCGGGTATCGCTACGAGCGATGGCTTCGCGAGCCCGACCCCGACCAAGGCGTGCTGCGGCGCCGCTTCCCGCACGCGGAGTTCTACTTCACCATTCCGCTCGCGCGGACCGGCGAGTTCGTGCACGCGCTCGCCCTGCGCGGCGAGGGCCGGTGGGAGAACTTCGTGACCGTGGGGAACCGCGAGGACTTCTTCCGCGGCCTCTTCACGGTGGGCTACAGCATGAGTCCCTGGTTCTCGGTCACGTACCTGCAGGGCTTCGACACAGAGCTGCCCACGCCCGATGGCGAGCCATCGCTCACCGATGAAGAGTGCAGCGGCGGCCTCGGCTCGACCTGTCGCCCGCACCTGTGGCCCGGCGTGCAGGCGCAGATCAACCTCTGGGGCTCGAGCTTCATTCGCCTGTTCGCGGGTCGCCAAGTCGGCGGTCGCGTCTGCGTGAACGGTTCGTGCCGCACGCTCCCCGACTTCGAGGGCGTGCGCACCGAGGTCGTGTTCAGCTTCTAATCGAAGCTTTCGCCTCTGTACAGCGTGACGAGCAGGATCATCTTGGCCATCGAGGTGACCGGCTACTCCGCCGGGGTCGGCGGCCGCGTCAGGGGCACGCGAGGCTTGCGAGCCGGTGGACGCTTCATGCTGTCGTAGCGGTCGCGGACGATCTCGCCGGCCACTTCACGACCACCGAGGCCGAACGACAAGCCGAGCGCCAAGCAAAGCGCGCCGAACAGCAAGCCGAACGCGAGCAAGACGAAGTCTTCCGCAACGCCCAGCTGGTTGAGCGCCATGGTTCCGGCGAACACCAAGATCGCGGTGCGCCCGAGCTCCGCGACCCAAGCCGAGCCCTCGAAGTCGCGCGAGGCGATGAACGCACGGACGCGGTGACCAAGCCCGAAGCCGATTGCGATGACGAACAGCGCGACGAGCAGCTTGGTCATCGAAAAGGTCAAGAACGCGTCGACGTAGCCCGACCACGTACCCAGCTCGAGGTTCGCCAGCGCCTGGGTCAGCGCCACGAGGCCGATGGCGACGTAGACCACCCAACCGAGCAGCTCAGACGGACGGCTGAGCTTGTCTTCACGGGCTGCGATCGACTCCATGCCGAAGCGCGCCAACAGGTCGTCGACACCCAGCCCGGCGAGAGCGCGGGTGACGATGTCGCGCGCGACGCGAGCGAGGATCAGGCCGACGACCACGATGGCAACCGACACCGCCAGCGCGGGCAGCAGGTCCCAGAACTGGCCGATCGCGGCGGTCACCGGGTCGGCGACCGTGCGCAGGCCGAGACGGTCGAGCGCAGCGACCCCGGCGTTGAGCATGATGAAGGCCATCACGACCCAGCCCACGGCGTCGCTGGGGGCGACCTTGCCGAATGCCGGGCGAAGCTTGATCCGCTCCACGAGGCCGTCGAAGCCGACGGCGGAAAGCAGGTTGCGGACCGCGACCCGGGCGATCTTGCCGACGACCCACCCCATCACCAGCAGCGCGCCAGCGACGAGCACGAGCGGCAGCGCCGACATCATGCGGTTGATCAGGTTGGACAGCGGTCCCGAGAGCGGGTCGACCTCCAGCGCGTCGAGTGCTCCACCAAGCCCGAGCAGCAGAGCAAGGGAGAACACGACGCGCCCCGCCATCTTGGCGATGCTGCGCTTCTCGTTGGCCTCTTCGCCGGTCCAGCTGCTCAGACGCTTCTCGAGCGCCATCGCGCCGACGGCTTTCTCGACCAGCATCGCGAGCCCACGACCGATCAGGTAGGCCAACGCGAGAATCAGACCTGCCTTGAGCAGCGCCGGTACCGCCGAACCGAGGACGTTCACCAGATTCTGCAGGGGCGCAGCTGCCTGCGTGAGGCCAGCAAACTCGAGCACGCCCACGAACACCAGCAGCATCACGGTCCAGAACGTCGCCACAGATGCAGCCCGCTCGATGCCATAGCCACCGACCTTGGCCTGACCGTCGGCCAGCCCGAGCTGCGCAGCGATCTTGTTGTCGACATCGGTACGCTTGAGCAGGTTCATGACCGCGGCGGCAAGGAGCCTCGCGGCCACCCAGCCCACGAACAGAAGCAGCAGCGCCAGCGCCAGCGTCTTCGCCACGGCGAAAGCCTCCTTGCCCACGAATTCCGAGATCCAGCTCGGTGTTTCAGCAGCCGCCCATGCCGGAGTTGCCCACAGAGTGAGCCCGGCAACGGTCACGGCTTCTCCAAGTCGTCGTCGCACCATCGCGACTGGGTTGTGCAGGAGGCGGGCCAGCGCGTTTACGGAACATTCACCACTCCCGGAGACCTGGGTGCGTCGGCCCAGTTTGCCCCCACGGGGAATCGGGTCCCGCGTCCGGCTTGGAGGGGGAGTGCCTGGTGCGTACACTCGGCCCAGCGCTTGCAGGACTCCCCAACTGCAACGGGAACCGCACCACTCATGAACGTCCTCCGCCTACCGCTCGCGACCAAGTTCCTCAGCCTCAGCGCGCTGCTCTTGATCCCCTCACTCGCCCAAGCCGCTCCGTCCGCAGAAGGGAAAGTGGAGATCGGGTCCAAAGGGGCCAAGGCCAGCGGCAAGACCAAGGGCCCCAGCGAAGAAGTCCTCGCGGAGCGGGAAAAGCCCTGGATGCAGCGCTGGGCCCCCGAAAATAACGAGCTGGACGTGGGCGTTTACGGCGGCCTCTTCATCCTCGGTGAGAACCATGGCCTGTTCGACCAGGGCGTGAACACGCAGCCATCGCTCCGGCGCCTCAACCCGGACATCGGTGGCCGCGTGACCTACTTCCCGATCAAGTATCTAGGTATCGGCATCGAAGGCGGTGCCATGCCGACGCGCGTGGAGAATGGCGATAGTCGAGGCTCCTTCTGGACGTTCCGCGGCCACATCGTGGGCCAGCTGCCCTACCGAATCACCCCAACGCTGGCCGTGGGCGGTGGCATTTTGGGCATCAACTCCAACGACCCGCTCTTGCAGGCATCCGAGGGGGTGTTTCACTGGGGGCCCGGCGTCAAAGCGCACATCAACAAGTGGCTCGCAGTCCGACTCGACGGTCGACACATCGTCGAGGGCAGCGGCAACGACGGGGAAGCGGTCAACCACGGTGAGGTCCTCCTGGGCCTCGACGTGACGCTACGCTTCAAGCGACTCGGCGACCCCAACAAGGGCCGCCGCAAGGACACCGACGGCGACGGCGTCCCGGACATCTATGACAGCTGCCCCGATGAGGTCGGCGACGGCGACGACGGCTGCCCGACCGAGCGCGACCGCGACGGCGACGGCATCCCCGACAGCCGAGACCGCTGCCCCAACAAGTGGAGCGACAACCCCGGCGGCTGCCCGTTCCCCGACGACGACGGCGACGGCATCATGAACGTCGACGACGCCTGCCCGGACGAGGCAGAAATCTACAACAAATTCAAAGACAAAGACGGATGCCCCGACGAGCGACCGCAAGAGCTCGAGGAGTTCGACGGCGTCATCAAGGGCATCACGTTTGCGTCGGGCAAGGCGAAGATTCGACCCCAGTCCTACGCCGTACTCAAGCGGGCCATCCGCGTGCTCAACAAGTACCCGGAGCTGCGCATCGAGGTCTCGGGCCACACCGACTCGGTCGGCTCGCACGACTCCAACGTCGACCTGTCGGCCCGCCGTGCCGAGGCGGTCAAGAAGTACTTCGTCGACTCGGGCATCGACGCCTCGCGCATTGAGACGAAGGGCCTGGGTCCCGACCAGCCCATCGCCGACAACGACACCAAAGCGGGTCGCGCCGAGAACCGACGCATCGAGTTCCACCTGCTCGATCCGTCTGCCAGCGAGTAACGATACACCGCAATGCATAAAGCCCGCGTCGCTCCTCGGAGCGCGCGGGCTTTTCGTCGTTCAAGCTTCCAGGTTGAGCGCAGGCGAGGATAAAATCAGGCCGACTTCAGCTCGACGTGAGTCTCGAGCTCGCGCATCAACGCACGCGCCTGCGTTGCATTGAACGAAGCGCCGCGGAGCACCAACTCGAGCTCTCCCGCCAATCGACTGACCTCGGGAAAGCCGTACGAGCCGGCGGTCCCGCTGAGACGATGCGCCAAGCTCTCGGCGCGCGCCAATGCGCCCGACTCTTCGGCCGCGGTCGCTTCGAGCGACTCTCGGAGCTGCAGCACGCGCTCTCGAAGCCGACCGGAGAACCGCGCGCGAAGGTCTTGCATCTTCTGCAGCGCTTCGCGCCGCTTGGGGTCCAGCTCGGTCGTCATATCTGGTTCAGCAGCGATCGAATGTCGTCGGGCAGGGTGAGCGGGTCGAACGGCTTCGCGATCACCCCCGCAGCCCCCAGCTCAGTGTATCCACGCAGTTCGTGACGCTGAGCCTTGGCCGTCATGAAGACGACCGGGATGTCGGCGCACTGCGGGTCCGCCTGCAGCTTCTCGAATGTGCCGGGCCCGTCGAGCCTGGGCATCATGATGTCGAGCAGGATCAAGTCCGGCTTCTCCTCGCGAGCCGCGGTCAACGCCGCAAACCCGTCGTTCACGCAGACCACGTCCCAACCTCCAACGTCTCGCAGGGAAATCTCCCCAATCGCGCGGATGTCCGGATCGTCGTCGCACAGCACCACCTTGCAAATCGCCACGCTAGCCTCCGTTCGAAAACCCTGCATCGGTTGGGCCAACCGAGAAGTCCGCTCGCAGCGCGCGTGGGGTGGGTCCCGGCACGGTGCGGGCAACATCGGGGGCGCGGCGACTTGCCCCACCGGGGCAGATACGCCCTCGCACGGTCTCATCGCGGGCTGCCGGCACGCCGCACCGCCCGCTCACTTGTTCTGGGCCTTGTAGCGCTCGAGTCGCCGGTACAGCGTCTTACGGTCGAGGCCGAGGATCTTGGATGCGGCCGTCTTGCTGCCCCCGACCGCTTCGAGCACGCGCATGATGTAGCGACGCTCGACCTCTTCGATGGGCACCAGCTCCGTCGGATCGTCCGAGGCGACGACGACGTGGGAGCGCTTGAACGTCCGAATGCGCTCGGGCAGGTCTTCGAGCGAGAGTTCAGCAAAGCGCGTCAGGGCCACCGCACGCTCGATGCAGTTGCGGAGCTCCCGGACGTTGCCCGGCCACTCGTAGTCGCACAGGCGCTGCGCTGCGACCGGGTCGATGCCCGTGACGTCCTTGGCTTCCTGGGCCGAGAAGCGGCGCAGGAAGTGCTGTGCGAGCAGCAGAACATCCGTTCCGCGTGCGCGCAAGGGCGGCAGCTGAACGTGAATCACGTTGATCCGGAAGTAGAGGTCTTCGCGGAAGCGACCCTGCTCGGCCCACGCTTCGAGGTCGCGGTTCGTCGCGGCGACGATGCGCACGTCGATCTCGATCTCCTTGTTGGAACCGACGGGACGCACGCGGCGCTCCTCGAGCGCGCGCAGCAGCTTGGCCTGCATGGGCCCTGGGATCTCTCCGATCTCATCGAGGAAGAGCGTGCCGCCGTTGGCCTGCGCGAACAATCCGACGCGATCGGACCGCGCATCGGTGAACGACCCTTTCGCGTGACCGAACAGCTCGCTCTCGATGAGCTGTTCGGGCACCGCGGAGCAGTTGAGGGCGACGAACGGGCCCTCGTTGCGGTTGCTGTTGTCGTGAACCGCACGCGCGGCGAGTTCCTTACCCGTGCCGCTTTCACCGGTGATCAGCACCGACGCTTCGCTCGGCGCCGCGCGGCCCAAAAGGTCGTAAACCCGCTGCATCGGGGCGCTGGTACCCGTCAGGCCGCCAAACCCGGACGTCGGGTGGACCACGTCTCTGAGTCGACGTGCCTCTTCGTGGATCCGTCGCTCTTTGACGACCCGACCGAGTCGCAGCGCCACCGCATCGACGTCGAGCGGCTTGAGAATGTAGTCGTACGCGCCGGCGCGCATCGCCTCGACCGCGCTCTTGATCGACGCGAACGCGGTCATGATGATGACCGACGATGAGCCCTCGGAGACGACGCGGGAGCAGAGCTCCAGACCACTCATCCCCGGCAGGTTGAGGTCGACCAAAATCACGTCGAAGCGTTCAGCTTCGATCGTGCGCAGCGCGACCTCCGCCGAGGCCGCCTTATGCACAGCGAACCCGTGTGCAGTGAGGCCTGCTTCGAGCAGATCGCGAAGGTCTTCGTCGTCTTCGACGATGAGGAGGCGTCCATGGTCGTTGGCGTCGCTCACGTGGGCTTCTCTAGCACTAGTTATACCAATCACGGAGTCGTGGACGCACACGGCCAGAACGAAGTTCAACCTGAACTGGGCCGGGGAGGCGTGCCGCCGCGATGGGGCACCCTGCCACGGCCATGGATCCACTCGACCGGCCGATGCGGTTGAAATGAGCAAGAGTTCGCGTTGTTGGCCCCGTCCCTGCAATGGTGTCCGCGCGAGTCACCGGAAGGACGACCCCATGAACGCCCTCGCTCTACTGACGTTTTCCGCCATCAACCTCGGCACCGCCGGCTACACCCTCGCTCAACCGCCCGAAGGTAAGGTTTCGCAAGACCCCGCCAGCTCCGGCAGCACCGAACTCGGCTCGGGCGGCACGTTTGCCGACGTGAGCTCCGAGGACGAGAAGGCTGCCGATGACGCAACGGAGCTTACGGCTTCGGTTGGTGGCTTCCTCTCCACGGGTAACGCCGAGTCGGCCGCCGCCACGGCGCTGATCAAGTTCCGCCTGCGCCGCAACGTGCACCAGTTCCGCGCGGAAGCGGCCGCCAACTACGGCCAAGCTTCGGTTCCGAACGAGTTCGACGACAACCCCGACCCCGAGCAGACGGTCGGCAACATCCAGGGCATGGTCCGCTACGACTGGTTCTTCTCGAAGCGATGGTCCCTGTTTGCGCAGGTCACGGGCCGCAACGACCCGTTCCAGGACCTGGACCTGCGGATGAACGTGGACCCTGGCTTCTCGTTCTACGCGCTGACCAAGGCCGACCACCGGCTCTGGTTCGAAGCTGGCTATGACTTCCAGTACGACATCCGTACGGATGAAATCGTCGACGAGACCGCCGCGGACCCCGAGCGTGAAAACGTCGAAAAGACGTTCACCAACCACGCTGCGCGTCTGTTCGCGGGCTACACGAACAACCTCAACGAGCACGTGACCTTCGACACCGGTCTCGAGTACCTCCAGTCGGTCATCGACCCCAGCGTATTCCGAATCAACTGGGCAACCGCGCTCACGGCGAGCTTCACCGAGCGCCTGAGCCTGTCGACCACCTTCACGCTTCGCTACGAGAACGAGCCCGTCGCCCCGAAGGAGCTCGACACGATCACGTCGGTCCTGCTCGGCGTTCGCTTCTTCTAAACCGCCCCGGACACTGCACGATGGTATCCATGGGCATGGACGCCAACGCCCGGCGCTACGCCCAGGCCATCGTCGACGCGCTCGAACTTCCGAGCGCGG
>JBCCQM010000173.1:0-17326 GCA_039024335.1 Myxococcota bacterium | reverse complement strand
GACCAATATTCCAATCACTTATCGCATCGGACGGCTCCACTTCGCGTAGCGAGGTCAAGAAGTCCGCGTCTGGGTCTGCTTCGACGATGACGACTCTCTCGTCAATCGGTATCGCATTGCGAATCGGCCGCCGGGTTCCGCCCAGACGCGTTCCGTCGAGTGCGACGTGGCGAGTACGGTCATTCTGCTCAAGGTCTTCGAGCGAGGACCAGTCGAGTCGTAGCAGCAACGAGTCGTCCTGCAGTAACGTGGCTGCGAGCAGTCGGTCTTCCCCCTGCAACGTGCGAATGTGGTCGCCTTCCGCGTCGTAGACGATGACCTCTGCGGTTGGACTAAAGACGTCCGTCGCGCCGGATGCACCCGCACCTCTCCATCCGGTGACGATGATGGTGGAAGGTGAAGCCTGTACGGTATGAATCGTCTCGTAGGCGTCTGAGTTGACGAGGGGAACACGCCAAAGCTGCTGGCCGGACACTGCACACTGCGCGTTACATCCGTCACCATCCTCGGCGTTGCCGTCGTCGCAGGCTTCATCGGCGTCGAGCTGGCCGTTCCCGCATGGCGAATCCTGTCCACTCGACGTGTCAGAGTCCGATGGTCCGAACGTCTCGTCGCCCGACGAATCCTCGTCGGGAGACGTACTCATGCTCTCGTTCGTCGAGGCTGATGAACCACCACTCTCGGCCAACATCTCATCATCAATCGCCGGGGCACAGCCCCATGCGAAGCCTGTGTACAGCAATAAGGTCAGGCGCCACTTGAACAACATGATCTCCGCCTCTCCGCGAGCCTTCCTCAAGGTGCTTCGAAGAGGGGGACCCCTCAAGACGTAGAACTACGCATTTTTCAGCGTCCAGCAGAGTTCGCTCGCTCTGCGGGCTGGCATACGGTGGCGCCTCGCCAGCCCCCGGGTTGTGTCTCCCCGTGGGCTGGGAAGACTTGCGCCGGCGCCTACTCGAAGTCGACTGTCTTGACGTTGTCGTCGGCGTTGCGGTCGATGAGCATCACGATCGGGTCGATGCCGGCCTTGGCGGGCTTGCCGGGGACCTGAATCGTCAGCGCGGTTTCCTTGGCGTCGAGCTGGTGCTTTTCGCGGTAGAGGAACGCGCCGTCTTCGTCTTGGACGCCGATTTCGATCCAGTCATTGAGCGGTATCTCGGTCTCCTGGCCGGCCTCGGAGGCGCGGAACTTGGTGGAGTGGACCTTCAGCTCCACCGCCCAGCCGTCGCCGGACTTGGTCGCCTTGGCCTCGAGGACGCGGTTGTCGTAGAGGGTGATCGTCTCGAAGAGGTCTTCGATGAGGTAGGCGTACTTGGGCGGGGTGACCGAGCGGATCGCGTCGACGAACTCGACGCTGTTCGTGAACGGCGGCTTCTGAAAGCCGACCTGTTCGATGTACTTCGACAGGGCCTCGTTGACCACGTCCTCGCCGAGGTACTCGCGCAGCGTGTACATGACGAGGCTGCCTTTGCGGTAGTGGATGTACGGCTGGTTCTCCACCAGCATCAGGGGCAGCTCCTTGTCGCGCTCGGTGGCACGGCCGAGCAGGTACGCGTTGAGCTCGTGCCGGAGGAACTTGGCCATCTGGTCGCGGCCGTACTCCTTCTCCATGACCATCAGCGCCGAGTACTGCGCCAGGGTCTCGGACATGACGGTGCTGCCCTGCACGTTGCCGCCGATGACCTGGTGCGCCCACCATTGGTGCGCGATCTCGTGGGCGGTGACGTAGAAGACGTAGTCGATGTCTTCGGCGTCGCGAAGGTCGGCGATGAAGCCGATGCTCTCGCTGTACGGGATCGTGTTCGGTAGCGACTGCGCGAAGGAGGCGTATCGCGGGAATTCGACGATGCGGACCTGCCGGTGCTGATACGGGGAGAAGTTCGTCGTGTAGTAGTCGAGCGACTTCTTCACGGCGTCGATCATGCGCGGCACGTTGTAGTCGTGCGGGGCGTGGTGGTAGACCTCGATCGCGACGTCGTTCCACTGGTCCCGCGCCACGGTGTACCGCGCAGACAGGATCCCGTAGAAGTTGAGGATGGGAGAGTCCATCTCGTAGCGGAAGAACCGGCGACCGCCTTCGGTCCACTCCTTGGTGAGGTACCCCGGCGCCAGCGCGGTCTGGTCGGCGCTGGTGCTGACAGTGGCCTTGAAGTCGATCCAGTCGGACTCGCTGGAGATGTACGTGTTGGCGCGGCCTTCGGCATCGTCGACCGCCCGCATGCGGGGCTTCTCGTCGAGACCTCGCTTCTTGCGCTCGTCGTTGTCGCCGAGCTCGTAGCCGGGCTCATAGCCGAAGTGCGGCAGGTAGCGGTCGTTGTGGAAGAACGTGCCGTTCTCCACGATCGCCGTGCTCGAGCCGCTGTTCTTGAAGCCGGGCTCCTCGTAGCGGGACTCGAAGGTCACCTCCATCGTCGCGCCGGGCGCGAGCGGTTCGGCCAGGCGGTAGATGCGGTAGCCGATCTCGGCGTCGTCCACGTCCTTGGCGTGCTTCTCGTCGAGGCTGATCGAGCGCCACTGCACCTCCGAGTCGAGCAGCACGTGCAGCGTCTCGATCGGCGCGTCGGTCCGGTTCTCGAGCGTGAGCGTGCCGGAGAGGTCGAGCCTTCGCGCTTCGGGATAGATCGCCGCGTCGAGGTCGACCGCGGTCACGCGCGGCTGCGGCAGCCCTTCGTACTGCTTGTACCTCTTCTCGTACTCGACCGCGTGCGCCTGCTGGGCGTCGCTGGGCACGTACTCGTTGAGGACGTTGGTGTTGTAGTAGATGAACGCGCCGCTGCCGAAGAAGCCGGCCACCGCGACGGCGAGCATCATCGTGTTCGTTCGGTTGACGCGGTTGCGTGCCTCTCGAAGCCGCAGCTTGAAGCGGGGATCGCTGCCGCGGACCCACATCAGGTTTGCGATCAGTACAAGCACGAGGGCAGCAAAGCCCCAGTAGCCCCGGAACCAGAGCATGGGCTCGACCCAGTGCCCGAACCCGTTCATGTCGGAGTAGGGTCCATCGCCCATCGAGCCGAACCGGTACAGCCGGTGCTCGAGGTCCAGCATCGGCAGGGCGATCTGGGCGGCGAAGTGCACGCCCATGAGGCCATAGCCGGCGTAGCGATGGTTGGTGATGACCTGGAAGAAGATCGCCAGCACGCACAGCACGGCCCAGTCCGACCACTGCACGCCGAAGATGCCGGTCACGTAGAGCCCAAGCTCCAGGTCCGAGAACCCGCGCCCGAGCTGGACGAAGATCGCGGTCACCACCGAGACGAGGCAAACCACCAGCACGGCTCCGAGCAGCGCGCCCAGCTTGGACATCAGGTAGACCCAGTTCGGCGCAGGCAGGGCGTCGAAGACTCGGGCCATGCCGGACTTGCGCTCACGCCAGATCAGTTCGCCCGAGTAGAAGGTGATGACGATGAGCAGGTACAGGCCCATCGCGCCTTCGACGACGCGGAGCATGAGCTGGGTGACGGGAAGCACCGGGGTGCCAAACATCGCGTTGGAGCTGCCATAGGCGTTGCCGATGACGTTAGCCACCGCGAACACGCACAGCACGATGAACGCGGTGCTGGTCAGCACGCCGCGAAGCTCCACGCGAATCGCGAACATCCACTGCTTGACGTGGCTCAGCACGTCGTCACGCAGCGTGACGGTGGGGATGGCGGCCGCCGTGTTCGACGATGCCTCGGCGGCGCCGCGGCCCTTGCGACCGACGGTGGGCGCACCCATGCGAAAGCGCAGGACGGTGAAGCCCAGCAGGAGCACGCCGAGCCCCGACCACACCGCGCGGTTGAGCAGGATCGAGCCTGCAAGCGGCACCAGGGCGGTGTTGCGCTCATCCGGCGTCCAGTAGCGCGTCTCCAACCCGAAGGCGGACATGCCGAAGGGGTCGATAAGCGCGGCGATGGTGTCGTTGTCGAGGTCGGACGTGAACGCCTCGGCGACGCCGAACAGCACGAAGAACCCCGCGACCGCGACGTACGACCACAGCATGCGCCGCGTCAGCGTGGCGACGGCGAAGAACAGCGAGCCCATCACGAACAGCGTGGGAAAGACGAACACCACGAGCGGCTGCACGAACGTGGCCAGCGAGAACGGCCCGAGCCGATCCGCGTCGAGCCACGGCATAAGTGAGCCCAGCATCATCGCGAACGAGCACGTGCCCATCACGAACATCGCCGTGAGCAGCCCGCCGATGAAGCGTCCGATCAGGTAGTCCCGCTTGTGAATGGGCTTGGTGTAGAAGAGCTGGTAGGCGCCGTCTTCGAAGTCACGGACCACGGCTCCGGCCGCGAATGCGGTGACCAGCAGCACGCCGAACACGCTCATGATCGCCAGCATTTGGCTGATCACGTACGGGGCGTTGATGCGAGTTTGGCCGCCGCCGCCACCGATCTGAACGGCGTCGGTGGTCATGGCGGCGAACGCCAGCGCACCGAACAGCAGGGCGAAGAGGTACGGGGAGGGCGAGCGGAAGCGGAGCTTCAGCTCGAACCACGCAAAGCCGAGGATCGCTTGGAGGCCTTTCATGACGGACCTCAGGCGGCCTTCTTGAGCGTGGTGAAGTAGACGTCTTCCAGGTCGGGGGAGACCTCTTCGAACGAGCCTGCCGGCTGGTCCTCGGCGAACACGTGAATGACGGTTCGGCCGCCCACGAGCCGGGTGGAGATGACCATGTGCTCGGCCTGATGCGACTCGAGCTCGGCCTTGTCGATGACCTTTCGCCACGTCTTGCCGCGCAGGGTCGCGATCGCCTTTCGTGGGTCGCCGGTCTGCAGGACCTGGCCGCTGGCGATGATCGCCATGTCGGAGCAGAGGTCGGCGACGTCTTCGACGATGTGCGTACTCAGCAGCACGACCACCTGCTCACCGATCTCGGCGAGCAGGTTCAAGAAGCGGCTGCGTTCCTCGGGGTCGAGGCCGGCTGTGGGCTCGTCGACGATGATGAGACGCGGAGAGCCGAGCAGCGCCTGGGCGATGCCGAAGCGCTGTCGCATGCCGCCGGAGTAGCCGCCGAGCTTCTTCTTGCGGTGGTGCCACAGGTTCACCCGGTTGAGCAGCGCCTCGACCACGCTCTTGCGCTCCTTCGTGTTCGTGATGCCCTTGAGCATCGCGAAGTGGCTCAGCAGCGTGACCGCGTCGACGTTGGGGTACACGCCGAAGTCCTGCGGCAGGTAGCCGAGCACCTGGCGGATGGCGTTCTTGTTGGCGAGGACGTCGATGTCGCCGAGGTGGATGCTGCCGCGATCGGGCTCTTGCAGCGTTGCGATGGTCCGCATCAGGGACGACTTACCGGCGCCGTTGGGCCCCAGCAGGCCGAACATGCCCGGTTCGATGTCCAGGTTGATGCCCTGCAGCGCCCGAACGTTGCCGGGATACGTCTTGTGCAGATCACGGATGGTGAGGGTCGCCGCAGCCATGGACCCGCCTTGGACCCGGGCAATCTGGCATTGGTTTCCCGCGCGTGTTGAGGCCGAACCGACGTGAGCTGACGCGTCTCGGAGTCGGCGGCTGCTAGAAGTCCGCGAGGATCTCGGCCTTCTTGGCCTCGAACTCCTCGTCGGTGAGCAGGCCGTCTCGCTTGGCCTCTTTGAGCTCCTCCAGCCGCATCTTGAGGGACTTGTTGCCCTTGTGCTGCTTGGACTTCTCTTCCTTCTTGGTCTTGTAGGTGTCCGAGAAGATGGAGCGCAGCTCGTCCTCGCCGAGCGTACGGCCCGAAGCGAAGTAGCGGGTGGACGCCTCGCCGATTGCCCACGTCAGCGCGTAGGCCATGGAGATGGTCACCAGCCAGCCGAAGAACGGCACGAACTTCGCGGCGGCGATGATGACGTTCTGGGCGACGATGCTGGCGCCAAACGTGCTGAGCATCTCGAGGATGGACTTCTTGTCGAGGGAGTAGCCGTGGATCTTGCCGATGCCCTGGACCATGCCGATCTGGATCGGCGTGATGAGGGCGGAGTCGACGAACGGGATGGGCTGCACGGTCACGGCGCCTGCCGCCGTGCTGCACACCTGGATCAGCTCACGAATCGCCTTTTGCTTCTCGGCATCGCTCGCGTTGTCGTAGTTGCCGTCGAGGACTCGCTTGAGCGTGTCGATGTGGCTGGACATCGCGGTGATGGTAGGCCGCCACAACGGTGGCTGCTAGACCTGGCGGAGGATTCGCCGGCCCAGCGCGGAGAACTCGGGATCACCGTGCTCATCACCCCAGGTGGCGGTCTGCAGCCCGTGCAGGCGGACGAGCTGCCGTAGCTGTCGTGTTTGTGGGTCCGTGAGGCCGCCGTATCCGGCGTGGAACGGGGCGCGCAGCGCGGGCTGTTCGGTGAACAGCTCGGCCTCGAGCTTGACCAGGTCCCACAGCGCGAGGTCTGGCCGGGCTTGGCCGAAGTCGATGACGGTGAGGGCCCGCTCGCTCCACAGCCAGTTGCGCGGCGTGAAGTCGCGGTGGCAACGAACGCGAGAGAGCCCCTCGAACGCCGCAGCGTCGAGGCGGATTGCAGCCTCGACCAGCGCGGGGTCGACGGCTCGCGCCGACCAGCTCGCGACGCGTTGGGCCAATGCATCGGGCACCGACAGTGGGTCGTCGTCGACGTACGGGGCTTCGTGCATCGCCCGTAGCCACGCGCCGGCGGTCTGCAGAGTGCCGGGGCTGCTCGACGGGCTGCCCTCATGCCAAGACAGCAGCAGCGTACGGTCGTCGAGCTGGGCGAGCACGGTCGGGACGGAGCCGACAGCCGCCGCGGCGGCCAAACCTTCGCGCTCGCGACGGGTCTGTGCGGGCGACCCTCGCTTCACGATCGCTCGGCCTGCGGCCGTTGTGATCGACCAGACCTCACCCTGCGTCGATGGCAGCGGCGTCGGTTCACCGATGAGCGCGAAGCCGGCCTCCGCTGCGCGCTGCGTCCACACGAAGTGCAGAGTGCCAGACCGGAGCCGGTGCGCGCTGAGCCGATGCCGCCGGGAACACAGCGGCCGGCACTCCGTGCAATCACCTCGCTGCTTCACGCGCGCATCGATGCCCATGGACCTCTCTCGACGCCAAGCCTTGTTCCGTCTCTCCGCTTCCACACTCGTGTTCGGCACGGCCACCCGTGCTCGTGCCGACATTCCCAGGGTCGAGAAGATCCGCGCCCGCGTGCGCCCCGATCTCGAAGCTCAGTTCGCGGACGTGGGACTCACCTTCCCGGCCAAGCGCTTGTTCCTGCGGGCCTTCAAGCACGAACGGGTGCTGGAGATGTGGGGCGCCAACGACGACGGACCGATGGTCCTGATCGAGTCGTTTCCGTTCTGCGCAGCCTCGGGCACGCTGGGTCCGAAGCGGCGCTGGGGCGACCAGCAGGTCCCCGAAGGCGCGTACCACATCCACCGATTCAACGGCTGGAGCGGGTTCCACATGTCGCTGCGCGTCGACTATCCGAACGTCTCCGACCGTGCCCGAGGCAAGCGCGGCGCGTACGGGGGCGCCATCATGGTGCACGGCGACTGCGTCTCGATCGGCTGCATCGCGATCCAGAACGAACCCATCGAGCGGGTGTTCGTCTCGGTGCTCGCCTCGCACCGGGCGGGGCGTCGCAAAGTCCCGATCCACATCTTTCCCACGCGGTTCGACGAGGCCGGTCTCGCGCACCTCGAACGGCTGCGAACCGGCGACCCCGACCGCGACCGGCTGTGGACGGAGCTGCGGCGCATTCACGACGCGTTCGAAGCCGACCGGCGGGTGCCGGAGGTCCGCATCGACGCCAAGACCGGCGTGTACTCGCTACGCTGAAGCCGGTCTCGCCCTCACGCCGACTTGCGGCTTTCGAGCATCCCATTGGCGTAGAGACCCTCGAACAGGTCGCGCAGCGATTGCAGGCGGATCGGCTTGGCGAGGTGGTCGTCCATGCCGACGTCGAGACAGGCCCTCCGGTCCTCGGCCGTGGCGTTGGCCGTGACGGCGATGATCGGCAACGAGGCGGTCCGCTCCCGGCTCCGAAGCACGCGGGTTGCCTCGAGCCCGTTCATCACAGGCATCATGCAGTCCATCAAGACCAGGTCGAACGAGCCCGTACACGCTTCGCTGACCGCCGCCGCACCGTTGGGTGCGAGCGTGACCTGGTGACCGAGCCGCTCGAGCATCTTCTGCACGACGCGCTGGTTCACCGGGTTGTCCTCGGCGACGAGGATGTTGAGGGCAGGTCCAGGCACCGCACCTTCTATGTAGTGCGCCGAGAATGGGCGTGCGGGACTCAAAACAGTCCGCACCCGGGAGCCGGGGTTCGCCATGGGGGCGTGGTGGCGGCGAAACCCCGACTCCCGGGGGACTGGGCAGCCTCGCGGCGTGGAGGACACCGGGCCGCCAGAGGGGCGTTCACCAGGTTGGACCTACGCACGCCGGTGCAAAGTCGCATCGCGGCGTGATCGCTCCGTAAGGGAACCGTGAACCCGTCCCGAGTTGGGGCGCAATGCCTCGCGGCCGTCGCCACCGCGGGTCACGGGTCGCGGCCAACGTCGATCCTGCGGGAGGGCTCTGCGCTAGTTGGGTGGTGCGACCAGTTGGATGCTGTTACCGGAGTACGGCACGCCCGCCATCAAGACGGTCGGCGTCCCCGTGCTCCGGTCGATTTCGACGTAGGTTCCGTAGGGATCGACCCCGTTCCCGGTGATGCCCACGAGGCGATCGTTGACGGGGTCCCACTGCAGCTCTTCGAGCGCAAGGCCGATCTCCCCCACGTTCGTCACGCTGGCGGTGCGGAGGTCGATGGTCACCAGGGCTTCGCCGCTGGTCCCGAACAGCACCCCTTCGTCGTCGAATGCGAAGGGCCCGAGTCCAAAGATGGGGCCGAGGAGCGTCGTTTCCCCGGTGAGCGGATCGTAGCGGCTGAATTCGCTGAAGCGGGAGATGTAGCCCGTGCCGTCCTCAGCAATGGCGAAGTCCCCCGCGAACGTGTCGGGCGAAACGCTCGAATACGTGGTGGCGACGTTGGTCGCGGGGTCGAATCGAAACGTCGTCTCGACTCCCAAGAGCGAGCTCGTGAGCAGCACATCCCCGGTGGGAGGATCGAACGCGACGGCGTCGATCCACCGTGGCATGCCCTCGAACGAGGCCTGGCCCGTGCTGACGTCGAACGTAACAGTCCCGCCCGCGGTGAGCACGCCGTCGACCGCGTCCATGGGGACCTGGTAGCCAACATAGCCGGATCGGCCCACGATCGCGCCCATACCCGAGCCCGACGCTGGGTCGATGGCGACGAGATTGAATGCATCGTCGAGGCCGTGAAGTCGCTCGGATGCCGCGACGTATGCGAGTCCACCCGTCACGTTCGACGGGCCCAAAGGCGTCTCTGCGCCGGTTTGCGGATCGATGGTGGCGAGCTGATACTCGAGCGGTGCCGCGTTCGTGGCGTAGCTCGCGAAGAGCAGCCCCGAGCCGGGATCGAAGGTCAAGTCGACGTAGTTGACCGACGACAAGGCCGCCACCTCCGTCGAAGAGCCGTCGGTGGGATCGATGGACAGCAGCATGGGGGCGGAACGAGTGATGCCGAACAAGGCGCCTGCATCGTCGAACGCGATCGCGGACAGGGGCGGGTCGGCGGGTGCGATCAGGTCGAACGTCTGCGCCTGTCGGTCCACAGACACGAGCCCCACGCTGCTGCAGACGAGCATGCGCTCGGTGGCGGCGTCGTAGGCCATGCCTCGCACGTCCGGGACGCCGGTTCGCCTCGCGAAGGCCCAGGACCCATCCGCGGGATCGATCGTGTGCATGACGTAGCTGTTGCCGAAGAAGTCTGCGCCCGAGAATCCGTAGAAAACGTCTGCGACGGGATCGAAGGCGAGCGTCCGCAGCTCGGGCATATCCGGGATGTCCACCGTTGTGACCGAGCCGTCGTCGGGATCGACCACGTAGAGAGCGTCGGACCCCGTCGCCGAGTACAGGACGTCTGCCGCGGGGTCGAAGACCAGACCACGCGCGTCGTTGGGAAGATCGGCAGTGAGGCTGAGGTCACCCGAAGCGAGGTCGACGGTCTGCACGTTCCCCGCGAACAGGGCGTAGAGAACGCCCGCATCGTCGAAGGCCATCGCCTCCAGGTTGGCCGGCTCCGGCCCCTTGGGGCCGGGCGTCAACGGCTGGACCAGGGACAGGATTTGCCCCGTTCCGGGGTCACGCTCTTGCAGCACCGACTGGCTCATTACCCACAGCGCTCCGGTGTCCGGGTGAAACGCCCGTGCCTCGAGATCGAACGGGTCGAGTCCGAACAGGATCGCGGGACCCTCATTGGGATCCATTCGGCTCAGGGTGTTCACGACGAGCTCTCCGGTCGCGGGATCCACCGCGACGTGTCGTACGCCGGACCCGAAGAGCGTTCGGGCGTGCAGCTGCTCCTGCCCGCCCTGAAGGAGGAACCCGCTGGAGGGGTCAAGGCGAACCATGCCCTCCGAGGTGGTGAATCCGAGGATGCCCTCGAACGCTGCGCAGGCATCTGAAGGGTCCTTCGTGGTCTGGCAGACGCCCGCTTCGCAGGTTGCAAGCTCGCACTCGTCGACCGGTGCGCAGTCACGGTCCTGGATGCAGTCGACGCACGCGCCGTCTCCGTCGCAGAACGAGCCGTCGCATGCTGTCAGCGGCGTGGCTCCGGCTTCGAGGGGAGCGCTCTCGCATACGCCGTCTACGCACGATGCCCGCGTACACGGCCCGGTCAACGCCTCACACCCGAGATCGTCGACACATTCGAGTTCGCCGGTCGTGGAAGCGTCGACCGAGCTGGTCGAGGAGGACTCGGCGTCCGGTCCGGAGGGGAGTGACCCACCGTCGGTCGAGGACGAGGATGAGGACGACGTGCTATCGGTGTCGAGCGAGACGACGTCGTCGGCGCATCCCATCAAGACGAGCCACCCGATCCCCACCGCGACGTGCTGACGCATGCCTCGTAGACGACGCTTCAGGCGAAAAATGCAGTCTGCGAGCCGTCTGCGCCTCGAGCATCGTCCGGAGCTCGTCGAGCACGGCCTGAAGCTCGTCGATCGTCCCCTCGATTTCACCGTGTTCGAACGAACCCGCGTGGGCGCGGAGCTGGTCGGCCATCGCGTCCAGTCCGGCCACCCGGATGCGGAAGCGACGAAGAACCTTGGCCGGCGGAATCGCCGGCGGCTCGGAGATGAGTCCGCCGACGTTCTGCACGACGCGGCCGCGCTGTTCGTGGGTCATCAGCGCGAGGGTCTTGCGGTCGTTCGTGCCCGGAATGCGAAAGCGCTGATGCCGTCGGAACCGTGCCCGCTGGGTCGGGCTGAGTGACGCGAGGAGCTGCAGCTTGCCCGGCCCGAGGTGCAGGAAAAACTCGAATTCGTCCGGAGATGCACTGTCGTTTTTATCCTCCGTCACGACGCCAAGGGGAGGCCTGTGGGCCTGTGGCTACCCTGGTATGGTGCGCCGATGAACGTCCGGATGATTCCCGTGGCCGTCCTTGGATGCATCGCGCTCTCCAGCGCGTGCGATGACGCCGACGAGCCCGCGGATACGGATGGCTCGACGACATCGGATGCGGGCGCGGTCGGTCCGAACATCGTGGAGGTTGCAGCAAGTGCGACCGCAGTCGGTGAGGGAGAGTTCGTGGAGCTGACCGTCGTCGTCACGCACGGGGAGATGCTCGACGAGCTCGTGGGGGGACTCGTTCGGCTTCAAGACACCGTGCTCGGGCCGCTCGTGCAGGTCTCCAACGGTGTCTACACGTTCGGCGTCACGTTCAACGAGCTCTCGGAGATCACCGGCGAATCCGGAGGCTCCATCGCCCTGGAGATCGAGCTCCTCGACAACGCGGGCATGGCCGCGAGTACCACGGTCGAGGTTGACGTGTGCCGCGTGGGCTCCGCGGTCTGTTCTCCGGGCATGTGCATGGACGTCCTGATGTCGAACGCGAACTGCGGCTCCTGCGGGAACACCTGCGACAGCAACGAGGAGTGCTCGGACGGATTCTGCGAGTACATGTACGAGCCGCCGGGCACGGAGAGCGGGTACTACGCGGACGTCGACGACTACGACGACGCCTTCGCCCAGGACGACGCGGTGTCCACGGTGCCCATCCCGGTCGGCACTCCAGCCGGGCCGGACCTGGCCGCGTTCAACTTGTAGCGGCTCGCTGGAGCAAGGTCTGGGGTCGTCCGAGGAGCGGGCGACCACGTGCCCTGTTTCCGGTGGGCTGGGCCACATCTGACGCGTCGCTGCCTGACATTCGTCGCAAACCTCTCGGCCGTGTCGGATGTGTGGGGCCCAAGCTCGACGAGAAAGTTCGCAACGTCTTTCGCCGGTCGGCGTCTTGTGGCAAGGAACGCGCGATGCGACTTCAGAATCTCTCCACTTGGATGCTCAGCCTCGCCTTGTTCATGCCGCTCGCGGCGTGCGACGACGAGGACGATGGCGGTGACGACAGCGCGGGCGACTCGGCCAACGGCGACAGCGGCAACAGCGGCAACAGCGGCAACGGCATGACGAGCAGCAGCGAAGAAGTGTGCATGTCGAACCACCAGTGCATCAACGACGCCTGCACGTGTCAGACCCCCGGTCTCGAAGACATGCCGTGCACCGACGACGACGCCTGCGAAGAAGAGTGCGAGATCTGCGAGTAGCGAGCCGCCTGTCGTGGAACCCGGCGCGGCGGATCGCGCTGGGTTAGACCGCGGGCGCTACAGGCGGAAGTAGGCGCGCGTGCGGGACACGCCGACGACGCCACGGGCACGCGGCTGCGCGCTGAACTCGGCACCTGCAACGTCCTCGGGACCGCCGGGGCGGACGGTCTCGATCTGGAAGTCGATGGCCGGCGAGGGCTCGATGCTGCGCAGGTACTCGAGCGAGTAGCGGCGCGCTTCGTCTTCATCGGCGGCGAGCACGGTCAGGCCCGTGGTGAAGCCCTGCGCGTCCGAGGGCCAGTACTCGGGCGCCTCGCCGGCTTCGGCGCGCGCCTGCACGGTGAACGTTTCCACCGCCGGGGCGCGACCGTGGTCGGCCTCGTTGAGCGTGTTGAGCATATGCGCGGTGATCCAGTCGCGCTGCCCGGCCATCTTGGCGACCTCGCGGGCTTCGCCGAGCCGGTTGTTCTGCCACAGCGCCTCGAAGACCTCTTCGCAGACCAGGCCCGCGTAGCTTGGGCTGAGCGACTCGGAGTCGAGTCGGCGCAGCATGTCGAGCGCTCCATAAAGGTTGCCGAGGGACTCGTCGAAGTCGATGTCGGTCTCGGGGTCGCGGGAGCGCGAGAGCTGCCAAGAGCCGAGCACCGCGAGGGTGAGCGGGCTCTGCGGGTCGACGTCGCGGGCGCACTGCATCGACGCGAGCGCCTCTTCTTGGCGACCCATGCGGTACTGCGTGATCGCGAGGTTGTACCAAGCGCCCGCGTGCTCGCCGTCGAGGGTGAGCGCGAGCTCGAACCGCTCGAGGGCCTCTTCGTAGGCGTCGAGGTCGCTGAGGCAGATGCCGTGCTCGACCAGCAGGTCGACGTTGATGGGGTCCTCTTCGAGGTAGGCCTCGTAGACGCCGGCGGCTTCGTCGAGCCGCCCGGTGCGGCGAAGCAGTGCGCCGAGAGCCGCGCTCGCTTCGTACAGCGTGCTGCCTTCGGTCTCGATGCTGGTGGCCTCGCGGTAGCAGGTTTCCGCGCCCTCTTCGTCGCCGAGTCGCTCGAGCACCGCACCGAGGTTGTAGTACTGCAGCGCGCCGCTGGGCGAGACCTCGATGGCAGCCTGGAATGCGTCGCGGGCTTGCTCGAGGCGACCCAGAAGGTCGTAGACGTTGCCGACGGCGATCTGCACGTCGGGCTCGCGGGGGAACTCGTCGGCGGCTCGCTCGGCGAGCGTGCGCGCGTGGCCGAGTTCACCGACGTCACACAGCGCGCGGACCCACATGCAGTAGAGCGGTACGAGGTCGTCTGCCGAGAGCTCCGGCTCCCACGAACTCCGCAGCATCCGAACGGCGGATTGAGCAGCGCCCTCGTCGAGGAGCGTCGCTGCAGCATCGAGCTGGGCACGGAGCTTCATCGTCGAACTGGATTCGATTTGTTGCACGATGCCGTCGCGTAAGCAAATCCCGTTTTCGCGCAGGAGACAGGGGTCGGGCCGAGAAGCCGGGCGTTCTGGAACCTGCCGCAACGTGAAGTCGCGCGGGTCGGAGTCGTCGACCTGGAGTCGTTCGCGGCGTCCCGCTGGCACGTCGTCGTGATGGACTTCGGAACTCCCGAAGCGCGTCGTTGCACTTCGGGCGCGCATGGCTCCAGCCGTGTTCGGCGAGTGCCCGTGAGCGAACGTCGAGCGCGCGCTGCGCCCGACTTGGAACGGACTGCATCATGATGTTGCGACTCGCGAAGTTCAAAAGCGCCCAACCCTTGACCCCGACGAGGGGACGCGCCGAGCATGCGGCGTGCTTGGGGGATCGAAGATGACGACGCGAACGATGCTCACCGCTGCGCTTGCGTTGGCAATGGGTTGTGACGCTGCCCCAAGCGACGGTGCAGCGGATGCGGATGCGACGGGGAGCAGCGGAGGCTCGACCGGCCCGATGGAGCCAGCGTCGACCACCTCCGGCCAGCCCGATCCCGCCACCGCCGACTCGACCAGCGCTGCTGGAGACACCACGGCCGCCGAGGACACGACCGCAGAGGGCGGCGACTCGACCGGCGCGCGCCCCGAGCCGGGCTATCCCGAGCCCGGGGACTGGCCGCCACAGACGGGTCCTGGCGGGCCCGCGGTCGCGTACGAGGCCGACGCCCTGTACCAAAACTGCGCGTTCCTGGATGGAGGGTTCTCGGACTCGGACCACCACAACCTGGTGGTGATGTTCGACGGCTATCTGCTCATGCCGTGGGCGCCCGAGTGGGGCGCGGGCGGGCTGACCTTTTTCGACGTGAGCGACCCCTGCAACCCCGCGACCGTCGGCAGCAACACGTCGGGCGACATGCGCGAGACCCACGCGATCGGGTTCTCCGAGGTCGGCGGCCGCTGGTACGCGGTGACTGCCCACGTTGAGGAGGGCCTGCTGAACACCGGCGGCGGCGTGATGTTCTGGGACGTGACGAACCCTGAACAACCCTTGCCGCTCAGCACGCTCGAGCTGCCCGGCCATCTGTACCCCGACGCCTACGCGCGCGTCGTGCAGAGCACGTTCTGGCAGGGCGACTACGTCTACGCCGGCGGCTCCGACAACGGTCTGTACATCGTCGACGCCTCCGACCCGCTCAACCCCACGCTCGCGCACCAGGAGGCGTTCGACCCCACGCTTCGCGTCGGCCAGGTGCAGGTGGTGGGCAACCTGCTCATCGCCACCGCCGCCGAAGGTCCACGCACGGTGCTGCTCGACGTCAGCCTGCCGACGCAGCCCCAGCCGATCGCCGGCGGCGACTTCACGCTCGAGGACTCCGCCGGCGTGCCCCGCGAGGCGTACTTCGCCAACGTCACCGCGGGCATGGTCTGGTACGCGGTCAAGAGCGGGGGCGGGGGCGTGATGGCCTACGACGTGCACGACCCGTCCAACCCCACGCTCGCGGGTCACTTCGATTCTGGCGGCAACGGCGGCTACGTCTTCGTGAAGGACGACGTCGCCGTGGTGGGCGAGTCGAGCTTTGCGGGGCTCTACGACGTGTCGGACCTGGGCAACATGCAGTCGATCGCGCAGCTCGACCTCGAGGGCGACCTCGACACGGCAACGCCGATCGGCAACGTCATCGTGCTCAGCGTCGACGACGAAGCCAATGCCGACGAGGCCAGCGCCATCGCGCCGTTCCTCGAAGCGCCCGACGAAGACGCGCCGTTCGTGAACTGGTCCGTGCCCGCCGATGGCGCGGAGGGCTTGGCGGTGACCAGCCGCATCGGCGTGACGTTCAACGAGATGGTCGCGCCCAAGTCCGCGTGGGAGGGCTCGGTCCGCCTGTACGAGACACGCACGGGCACGCCGGTCGCGGGGCGCTCCACCGTGCAGGAGTCGATCGTCAACTTCCAGCCCGACGGCGTGCTCACCCCTGGGACCCAGTACACCTTCGAGATCCCCGCGGGCGGCGTCGTCGACTACAACGGCAACGCGGTCGCCGAAGACTTCTCGATCACCTTCACCACCGCCGGAGGCTGAGATGTCGCGCGTCTCGTCCCGGGTCTGGCAGGTCACCGCACTCTTGCTGCTCGCCGCCTGCGGAGACGATGGCGCCGCGTCCGGTGCCGAGGGCACGTCGTCGTCGGGCGCGGCGGAGTCGGACGCGACCGGCGTCGGCACCACGTCGTCGTCGGGCGGTGACGTCTCCACGAGCGAGGGCGGCGAAGCGGAGACCGGCTCCTCGTCGTCGACCACGGGCCCAGACGCGCCCTTGGAGTCGATTCCCGGTCAGGCACGCTACGCGCTGGTCGGCGAGACCGTCACGCTCGATGGCTCGGCGTCGACGGGCGCGGTGCTGTACCAGTGGAACTTCGACGACGGCTCCGAGCCTGCGCCGCCGAGCGAAGACCCGGTCGCCGTGATCACCTACGACACCCCCGGTCGCTATCGGCCCGTGCTCACGGTGTTCGACGGCAGCGGCAACCAGCTCGCGGAGGACGTCACCATCACCGTGACGTTCGAGCCGACCCACACGCCGCGACAGAGCAGCACCATCGCCATCGATGCGGACGACCGCGCGGTGGTGGTGAGCCCCGACAGCGACGAACTCACCACCGTGGAGCGGCGCGGCGAGGCGTTCGCGCTGGGCGTTCGCGTGCCGACGTGTGGCCGGCCGCGCACGGTCGCGTGGTGGGGGGCGCAACCGGTGGTGGCGTGCCAGGACGACGCCGTCGCCATTCACGACCTCGACGCGGGCACGTTCACGCCGGTGCCGCTGCCGTACGGGGCGCGCCCCTTCGGCGTGGTGGTGGTCGAGGACGACGCCTTCGTCACCCTGCAGGGGACCGGCGCGGTCGCTCGCATTGCGCTCGACGGAACGCCGACCGTGCTCGAGACGTTGCCGGCCATCACCGACGCGCGCGGGATCGCGGCCATGCCCGATGGTCGGCTGGGAATCACGCGCTGGCGCTCGCCCGACGCCGAGGGGCAGCTCGTGCTGCTGGACCCGCAGACCGGCGCGGTCGAACCGGTCGCGCTGCAGTTCGATCCGCAGGCGGCGTCCGACACCGAAGCCGGCGGCGTGCCGAGCTACCTGACCCAGCTGCTCATCTCGCCCATCGGCGACTTTGCGGCGGTGCCCTCGCTGCAGGCCAACATCGACCACGGCACCTTCATCAACGGCGACGCCTTCACGTTCGAGACCACGCTGCGCGGCGTCGTCTCCTATCTCGACGTGGGCGAAGGCATGGTCGAGAACTTCAGCCTGCGGCGCCACTTCGACAACCGGGGCTTCTTGAG
>JBCCQM010000172.1:0-17577 GCA_039024335.1 Myxococcota bacterium | reverse complement strand
GGGGCGCTGGCGCTGACCGGCTTGGTCGCCGCAGGCGTGATGCTGATCCCCGAGCTGCCCGACGTCGGAGCCAAGACCGAGACGAACCCGGCCCTGGCTGCTGCCGACCTCGACGCCACCGCCGGCACGTCACCGCGCACCGACGGGCTCGCGACCACCCCGCCCGAGGGGGATCGACCGCCGAACGCGACGATTCCCGAGCCCGGCACGACGCCGACACAGAGCACGTCGGCCGGCGGCACGACGCCGACGGGCGCCGACACCTCGAAGCCTGTCGGCGCCTCCGTGCGTCCGCCGCGTCCGGGTCGCCGCCCCAAGCGAACGAACCCCACCCCCGAGGCCCCCTCCACGTTCGCGTGCACGCTGAAGCTCGCCGAGATCCCGGTCAACACCGCGAGGAACCACAAGCTGCAGGTCGGCCGCAAAACGCTGGCGATCGACGCGCTGTCGACCAAGCTCGAGCTCGAACGCGCGACCACGGCCAGCCTGACCCAGGGCACGTGGCGCGGCACCATCCGGCTCACCCCCGAGGCCTGCGCACGCGGACCCGTGTCCATGCCCACGTCGCCCAAGGCGGCCCGCGTCCGCCTCACCGGGGCCCCGCCCAACGCCGTCGTCCGCTGCGTCAAGGGCTGCGCCAAGAAGGACATTGGGGCGAACCAGGCCGCAGACAAAGAGATGCGACCGATCCCCGTGGGGCGCACCGGCTCGCAGCGCGTCACGTTCAAGCTGCAGGCCGAGGGGCACCGCCCGGCCGAGATCGAGCGCACGGTTCACTCCGGCTCGCAGACCGTGCGCGTGAGCATGGCGCCGCGCAAGTGACCCGCGGTCGCGCTCGCCTCCTGCGTGGCATGTAGGCTACGCTGCGCCCAGCGACCTTGATGGTGGCGTGGTTTCAGTCGTTCGGCGCCCTTGCGGTGGCCTCTTCGCTCGCGGGAGCGCCGGTTGCTCCTGCCGCGCCCGCAGACCCAGCGCCGCAGGTCGACCCGACCAACTCCAAGGCCGACGCGATCAATGCGGCCGAAGACGCCTGGGGCCGCGGCGACTTCCTCGAGGTGCGTGGCCTGCTCGAACCGATCGCGGACACCGACCCCCTGCCCGACCGCGTCGAGCGGGAGCGCGTGCTGGTGCTGCTGGCCGACGCGACGCTTTCGGACGCCACCTTGCCCAGCGACGAGCGTCAGGTTCGGGTGACCGCCCACCTCGCGCGGCTGATGGATACCAACCCGCAGTGGAAGCTGCCGCGCAAGGTGTACTCGCCGGAGCTGTACGACCTTTATCTCGACGTGCGAGAGCGGAGACTCGCCGAGGCCGGTTCGCAGTGCGAGGCGGATCGGCTGGCGTGTGAGGCCGATGCAGACGCCGTCGGCGCCGACCTCAAGAACACGCAGGTCGCCCTCGACGACCTCCAGAAGAGGTACGACGAGCAGGAGGTCGCCATCGGCGTGAAGCGCACCCGGGCGCTCGCCGTCATTCCGTTCGGCATCAGCCACTTCCTCAACGGCGACAACGGCCTCGGCGCGGCGTTCCTGGCCACCGAGGCCGCGCTGGGCGTCACGGGGCTGACCCTGCTCATCATCCGCGCCACCGCCGACGGCTGCGACCGCACGCGCGGTTTCCAGGCCGGCTCCCTCGTCTGCGATCCGCGCGGTGACACCACCGAAGAGGAGGTCGTCCGCCGCCGCCAAGCCGAAGAGGCCATGGGCTGGATGTTCATCGGCAGCATTGCGCTCGACATTCTGGTCGCCCAGCTTCGATTCAAAGCGTTCGAGATCACCGAGACGCGGCCCCGCTCCGCGATCGACGAAAAGGTCATCGATGGCCGTGAACGCCGCAAACGGCGCGCGAAAAAGCGCCGTGCTACCGTCAGACCCCGCGCTGGGGCTTCCCGCGAGGGGGCCTCCTTGGGTCTGGAGGTCCACTTTTAGTCCCGCCCGTCCCCCCGCTCGTTCCGCGCTCATGCCGTATTTCCAGTACTCCCGCGACGGTAAAACGCATCGCTACGCGATCGTCCGCAACCTGACCACGATCGGGTCGGCGCCCGAGTCCGACCTGCGTCTCGACACGGCCGAGGTCGCGCCGTCGCACTGCACCCTCATCCATGAACCTGGCCGCTACCGCATGGAGAGCAGCCAGCGGAGCACTCCCTTCTTCGTCCGCGGCAAGAAGATGCGCGCGTACGACGTGAAGCACGGGGACACGATCGCCGTGGGCGGCGTGGAGCTGGTGTTTTCTGCGGTCGACGCCGTCGAGACCCCCAAGCCCAGCGACGACGCCCAGGCCCGCAGCGCAGAGCTTGCCCGAAAGGCGATGGCACGGCTTCAGCAGTTCTCGGAGCTGCTGCTCAAGCCCGAGAACGAGCTCGACGCGATCCTCAGCGAGCTCATCGACCAAGTCGTGGCGATGACCCACGCCAACAAGGGGTTCTTGGTCCTCGCCAACGGCGAAGACGACTACGAGATTCGCGTTGCGCGGAACCTCGAGCGGCAGCCCGTCGATACACCGACCGAGCTGCTCTCGGACAACATCATCCGCGAGGTGATCACCAGCCGAAAGGCCCAGATCATCTCCGACGCCTACGGCGACGAGCGCTACCAAAACAGCCTCTCCGTCATCAATCTCAAGCTCAGCTCGGTGATGTGCGTGCCGCTGATGGTGCGCGGCGAGCTGCTGGGCCTCATCTACGTCGGCAACGACTCGGTGCGAAACCTGTTCCGTGGCGACCAGCTCGAGACGCTCAAGATCTTTGCCGCCCAGGCCGCGCTCATCCTCAAGAACGCGCACGTGCTCGGCGAGCTGCGCCAGGAGAGCGAGCAGCTCGCGCAAAAGCTCGAGGACGTGAAGTTCGGCCAGATCATCGGCGGCTGCCCGCAGATGGTCGAGGTCTACAACCGCGTCGACAAGGTCGCCTCCACCGACATCACCGTGCTCGTCACGGGCGAGACCGGTACCGGCAAGGAGCTCATCGCCAAAGAGATTCACAACCGGTCCCCGCGGGCACAGATGCCGTTCATCACCGTCAACTGCGGGGCCATCCCGGAGAACCTCATCGAGTCCGAGCTGTTCGGGCACGTCAAAGGAGCGTTCACCGGTGCGGTCGCCAACCAGGCGGGCAAGTTCCTCTCGGCGGCCGGCGGCACCATCTTCCTCGACGAGATCGGCGAGCTGCCGCTGCAGCTTCAGGTCAAGCTGCTGCGCGTCCTGCAGGAGAAGCAGGTGCAGCGCGTGGGTGAGGCCAAGACCACCGCCGTCGACGTGCGGGTCGTGGCGGCCACCAACCGCGACCTCGCCGACGAGGTCAAAGGCGGTCGCTTCCGCGAAGACCTGTACTTCCGCCTCAACGTCATCGGCGTGGCCCTGCCGCCGCTGCGCGAGCGCGGCGACGACGTGCAGCTCATCGCGCGCTACCTGCTGAGCCGCTACGCCCAGCAGTACGGCAAAGACGTCGACCCGCAGGACGCGTTCTCGCCCTCGGCGATCCGCGCCATGATGAAGTTCTCGTGGCCGGGCAACATTCGCCAGCTCGAGAACCACATCAAGAAGGCGCTCGTCCTCGCCGAGGGCCCGCAGATCACCGCCAAGGACCTCGACCTCGAGGCGCTCGAGGGCAGCAGCAACGAAGAGGACCTCATCGTCCCCCTCGCCGAGGCCCGCGAGAACTGGCAGCGCGAGTACATCAACCGCGTTCTGGCCCTCAACGGCGGCAACCGCACCAAGACTGCGCGCGACCTGGGCGTCGACCCGCGCACGATCTTCCGTCACCTCGAGAAGACGGAGAAGCGGTCGGGATGAATCACTCGGGCGGGATCGTGCTCGTCGGCGCGCTGGCTTCGGCCGCCGCCGGCTGCATCATTCCCGACACCGACATCGACGTTCAGCCCAACCGAACGAACCCGGGCACCGTCCGCATCGTGCAGGCGGTCCCGCTGACGCAAGAAGCCGACGACGCCTGTGGCCTCGAGCCCGGCCTGGAGGTGTGCCTCGTCCCTCCGTTCACGGTCGTCCCCGGGCTGATCGAGGTGGAGAACCAGGCGTTCTGCGTCTGTGAAGGCGGCCGCGACCTCAACGCGCTCGGTGGCTTCGACATCTACGTCGAGGACCCGGACGTCACGTCCGAGGGGGACCCGCGCGACGACATCTTCGGCGTGTTCTTGCTCGACGCTCCCGCCGACGCCCAGCAGGTCGCCCCGTTCATCGCCTACACGAACTTCCTGCCGAGCAACCGCCCGGCCCAGCGGGTGCCCCTGGGCGGCGCGGGTACGTACGCGCAACCGATCGAGCGGCCGCCCACGAACCTCAAGTCCTGGACGCTGGGCATCGAAACCGCGGTGGACCTGTGCAACGACAACAACGGGACCGCGCTCGAGCCCGGGCTGCACTCGCTGCGCATCATCGTCACCGATCGGCCGTGGCCGTTCCCGGTGGAACTCGGACCACAGGGAGAGCCTAGCGTCGAGGGGGACGGCTTCGCGCGCGACGAGACCGAGGACCCGCTCGTCGGCATCCCCGACACGGTTGCCGGGGCCAGCCACGCCGCGGCCAACTTCGTGTTCCGCTGCGAAGACGAGGCCTCGGAGGCCGGCGCGGCCGTCTGCAACTGCGAGGAGGTCGAAGGATGACCCGCCACGCGTCCGCGCTGCTGCTGCTCACGACAGCCTGCATCATCCCCGACCGCGACATCCAGTTCGAGGGGGGGCCGAGCAACCCCGGTGCCGTCCGCATCCTCGAGCAGCCCCCGATCCCCGCGCAGTGGACGACGTGGTGCCTCGACCGCGAGTTCGAGGACACCGAAGCGTTCTGTCCGAGCGTACGCGAGACCACGCGCCAATCCGGCCTGGTGCGCGCCGACGACGGCGGAGACTTCTGCGTGTGCCCCGACGGCCAGCGCGACGCGCGGGCCATCGCGCAGTGGACCATCTACGCCGAGGACCCCGACCGCGCGGGCGACCTGGCGGCCGACGTCCTTTATGGGGCGTTCATGGTCGACCCCGACCCGCTGTCGGCCGACCCCAGCGCCCAGGTGGCGTACCAGAACTATCTGGAGCCCTGCGCTCCAGGAGAAGAAATCGTGCCGCGGCAGGTTACGCGGGTACCCGGTCCGGCCGGCGACGAGATGTACACCACGCGCGTCCTGCCTTCGGTGGCGCGCAACGAAGCGCCGCAGTGGGCGTTCACCCTCGACGATGCGCAGAACGACACGATCGACCTGTGCAACGACGACAACGGGACCGCGCTGGCCCCGGGCCTGCACAACCTGCAGTTCATGGTCACCGACCGGCCCTTCTTCCGCGCGCAGCGTGAGGACGGCGGCGTCGAGCGGCTGCAGTGCGGCGTGCCGGACGTGTCGGTTGGCGCCACGTATGCGGTGATCAACTACGTGTTCGAGTGCATCGACGGCACGCTCGAAGAGAACGTGGGCGCGTGCGAATGCGAGGAGGTCGAATGAGCCTGCGGCAAACCGCCTTGCTCGCCGTCGCCGCGCTGTGCGGCGCGTGCAGCTCGCTGGCACCCAAGCCGCCCGAGGTCGAATGCACCGGAGTGGACGACGTCGCCGAGTGTGGCGAGGGTTTTGCGTGCGAGAGCGGCATCTGTCGCGACGCGAGCAACCGCCCCCCGATTGCGCACATTGGCTTCGACGTCCAGGAGGTCGCCAGCGGCCAGGCGCAGTTCCGGGTCGAGTTCGCCGGATGTGACCAAGAGGTGGAGAGCACGGGCAACGCCATCAAGGTGCTCTCGCTGCCGCGGGCCCAGGTCGCCCGACGCCTGTTCCTGGGCGTCTTCGATCCCGACGACACCCAGGGCACGCCGCAGCCGCTCGACGCGACGTTCACCCTGAGCCAACCGTCGCGGTTCAACCGCGAAGGCCTGCGGCGCCAGGTCACCTATGCGCTCGGTGAAGAGGCCGAGCTCGACACGCTCGAGGTCACGTGGCCCCGCTACTTTGCCGATAACAGCCTGCCGAGTTTTTTGGGCGCCGATGGTTACCTGCTGTGGCAGACGCAGCCCGCACCGGTCGACGACGCACCCGCGGCCGCGCTTCGGTATCAGCTCGTGGCGCCGCCGGTCGTGCTCGAAGACGTACAGGCGCGCAGCTGCAGCGACGACCGCGACTGTTGCGAAGACGAGGGCTGTGACGCCGAGGATGTGATCAACGCCTGCATCCCCTCGCAGGGCCAGTGCCGCAGCGCCTTCGACGACCTCGTGACGTACACCTACAACTACGAGCGCGCCTGCGACCGCCAGATCCGCGGAACGGTCGTTGCCGTCCAGGACGACCTGGAGACGGCTCGCGCGCTTCCGGGTTCGAGCGTGACCGTCCGTCACGCCGACGCGCCCGCAGACACGCCGCTGTCTCTGGCGCGGCTGGAGGAACCGGTGGCAGATCCGCCCTCGCAGTGCGACGACGACGAGGACTGCGTCGAGGGCCTCGTCTGCAACCGAGACACGGAGCAGTGCGAGCTGCCCCTGGCCGGCCTCACAGCGTGGTCGGGTACGGTCCCGGCCGAGCCGGACCCCGGCGCCGAGGGGCTCTTCGACGCCCGCACGTTCACCTACTGCGCCGGACAGCCCACCGGCGAGCCGCTGACGCGCAGCTTCGATGTGACGGTCACCCCGCCCGAAGACGAAGACCTGCCCACCGTCGTGCTGCGAGCCGACGTCGTGTTCGATCCGGTCCAAGCCGGACAGACCCCCCCGGCGAACTTTCCCAAGAACCTCTGCGTCCCCGAGGTGGGGCCGTCCCAAGCGCTCACGCTCCGCCTCGATGGCCCCGCGCGCACGTTGATCGATGCGTACACGTGCTGCGACGTCGACTGCCTGCCGCGCACCGAAGACGACGCGAGCGGCGAGCCTCCCGAGCCCCGGACCGCGTGTGGCGGTGCTGGCTCGGGCACTGCGCCGACCTACCGCGTCGAGACGCCGCTGCAGCTCGCCCCCGAGCTCATCGCGGCATGGAACGCCGAGGACTCGCCGTGCCTCCAGTTCGGGTTCCTCGACGACGGCTCGGTCGGCTTCCTGCGGCGCTCCGCCACCTGCGAGACGCTCGACGCCTCCGGCACCGCCCAGCCGCAGTGCGACCTGAGCCTGCCCGCACCGGCCGACGCCACGGCGCGCACGTACGCGGTGCGCATCGAGACCCCGACCGGTTCGGTGCTCGGATCCCTCGACACGTCGATCGAGGTCAGCCTCGCCGACGGACCGCTCGACGTCGGCCTCGACCTCCCTCCGCGCACGATCGTGCAGGGGCGCGTGCGGCTGGGGGACGACGTGTGCGACCCGCTCTCCGAGCAGGACGCCGACTGCGGCAGCCCCGGCGCCCAGGTCCTCGCCGAGCGGCTGCGGATGTCCACCGAGACGACCGACAACACGCCCGGTCCGTACTTTCACCAGGTGGCCACCTACCTCGACCCCACCGCGTCGGTCGGCGGCCGCGATGGCGCCTACGCGCTGCCGCTGGATCCGGGCGTCTGGGTCATCACCGCCCTGCCCGACGCCGGCACGCCGGGCGGCCCCGCGGCGTTCCAGATCCTCGACCTGCGCGAGGGACCCGAGACCTTCGACGTCGACCTCACCCTTCAAGAAGGCACGCTCGTGACGCTCGACGTCCAGTCCTTCGATCGCCGCGCCCAGGTCATCCCGCTGGACATCGGCTCGTGGTTCGACTCGGAGCTCGTTCACCCCGACCGCGTCGACGAGACCGGGCAGGCTCGGCTCGTCGACCTCGGCGCCCGTGGGGAGTGCCTCGCGCGCGAGGGCGACTCGCTCGCCGCCACCGGGTGCCGGATTCGGCGACTCATCGGCGGCACCGCCCTGCCGCCAACCCAAGTCGGCCAAGTGAGATTTACCGCTCGTGATCTCGACACCGAGGCCGGCGTCATCTGCCTCTAGCGCGTTTTTCGCGGGCATCGGCCGGCGCCAACCCCCGGAAATCCAGAGGCTTTGAGGTCTGCCCATCGGCCGGACGCGCAAACCGCCCTGGGTTGACCCGGCGCCGGAAGCCGCGAGACACTGCGCTCCTGGCGAAGCAGGGTTCCCAACCGGACCGGAGCCGGACCCTTGCCCGGACCTCCACTCGGCCCCCCTCGTGGGTACGCGCCATCCGAATCATCGGCCTCGTTGCAATCATCGGCTACGGGGTCCTCGGGGCGTATCAGGGCGTTGTCCAACAGCGCGTCGGCCTCCCTCCTGGGGAGATTGACTGTCCCTACCGAGTGACTCTCATTCGAGACCGGGTCGTAGCACTCACGCAGCGATCACCGCAGCAGAGCCTTCACGACCCCCAAGACGATGTCGTTTCCACGCTCATCCGCGAGACCCAGGCGGCCTGCCCCGAATCCGATGCCCAGCACGCGCTGCAGAGCATCTCGGAGCGGCTCCACGCGTATCAGCGCAACCGTGCCCAGGACGCCCAGGCCCGTCATGAGTTGCTCGCGCTCTAGGAATTCCACCCATGGCTCAACCGCCGAAGTCCGAGGAACAGTCCTCGGACGAGATCCAAGATTCCCCCGAATCCCTGTCCACCCCGTCCCCGGCTGACGACGCCGAAGCGCCCGCTTCCGCGGACGCTGCTGCCGACGAAACCGCCGCGGCGACCCCCGACGAAGGTGCACCCGTCCAGGACGCCGGGGATGCCGTCGTGCCCGTGACGTCCAGCCCCGCGCCGATCGAGGACGCGGCGCACCCCGAAGCGCCCGATGCCGAGACCCTCGCGTCGACCTTCGAAGAGCTGGGCATTCCGGCTCCCATGCTCACCGCGCTTACCGCGATGGGCTGGACCGCGCCGACCAAGGTGCAGTCTGCTGCGTTCGGGCCCGTCACCGCGGGTCGAGACGTGCTCGTGCAGAGCCAGACCGGCTCCGGCAAAACGGGCGCGTTCTGTCTGCCGTGGCTGGCCGCTCGCTTCGAGCCTGGCGACGCCAAAGACACGGGCGTTCAGCTGCTCGTGCTGACCCCGACCCGGGAGCTTGCCAAGCAGGTCTGCGACCAGCTCGTGAGCCTGGCCGGCGAGACCCCCCTCGTTCCCCTGCCCGTCTACGGCGGCACCGCGATCGGCCCGCAGTTCGACGCGCTCAAGGCCGGCGTTCACGCGGTGGTCGGCACCCCCGGTCGAATCCTCGACCACATTCGCCGACGCACCCTCGACCTGTCGAAGGTCCGCACCGTGGTCCTCGACGAGGCTGACGAGATGCTCTCGATGGGCTTCCTCGAGGACATCCACGCGATCCTCGACGTCTGCCAGCGCGACCGCCAGACGACGCTCTTCTCGGCGACCGTCCCGAGCGACATCGAACGCATCGCGCGTCGATACATGAACTCACCGGAGTCGCTGAAGCTCTCCGGAGATGACATCGCCGCGGCCCAGATCGAGCACATGTACTACTCGGTCCCGGGCGCGATGCGAACCCGCGACCTGCTGAACGTGGTCGCGCAAGAAGAGCCGGGCTCGACCCTCATCTTCTGCAACACGCGCGAGGAGACCAACCTGGTCGCCAACGTGCTGCGCAAGGAGGGCTTCAGCGCCGAGGCACTCAGCTCCGACCTCTCCCAGGCTGCCCGTGAGCACGTGCTGGGCGCCATGCGGAAGGGGCGTTTGCGCTTCCTCGTGGCCACCGACGTCGCTTCGCGCGGCATCGACATCAGCCACATCAGCCACGTCTTCAACTACACGTTCCCCCAAAACGCGGAGAGCTACGTCCACCGCACCGGTCGGACCGGGCGCGCGGGGCGAGCCGGCAAGGCGATCAGCCTCATCGGTCCCCACGACATGGGGAACTTCTATCACCTCAAGCTCCAGTACCCCTCGATCAGCTTCTCCGAGGGCAAGCTGCCCGACCGCGAGGAGATCGAGGCCCGGCGCAAAGAGACCAAGCTTGACCAGATCAGCAAGCGCTTCCCGGAGCTGGTCTCGCCGGAGTGGACGCTGCTGGCCCGCACGCTGTCGGCCGATCCTCGCGGAGAGCAGGTCATGGCGTACCTTCTCTCCGAGGCGATGAGCCGCCCGAACCCGGCGACCCAGGTCGCGCGCGACTTGCCGGAGGAAGAGGACGGCGATGGCTGGCGAGGCCGTGGTCGTCGCGACCGACGCCGAGACGGTCGAGACCGGGACGACGAGCGCGGCGGACGACGCGGCCGTGATCGAGACCGTGATCGAGACCGGGACGACGAGCGCGGTGGACGGCGCGGCCGCGACCGCGACCGTGATGAGGACCGTGGTCGCCGTCGCCGCCGCCGAGACGAGCGCGACGATGAGCCCCACCGCAGCGAGCGGGACGACGCGCAGGGCGGCCGGGAACAGTCCGCCCCCGACGAACGCCGTCGTCGTCGCCGACGACGGGACGAAGACGCGCCCCAGGTCGACGCAGCAGACACGCCCACCGTCGACGCTGCTGAAGCACTTTCCCCCGTGTCGGAAGAGCAAGCCGCAGACGCCGAACTCGACCAGGTGATGGAGAGCGCGGACGATGCCGCGGCCGATGTGGTCGAAGCCATCGAGGGCCGCGAAGACACCGAGGAGACCTCGGAGGCCGCGTCCGACGAGCCCCCCGAAGGTGGCCGCCGGCGTCGCCGTCGTCGGCGTCGCCGAGGCAAGGGCCGCGGTGAGGACGGCGAAGGCCGCGCGGCAAAGGACGCCGATTCGGGCGCAGGGCCCAACGACGAGGGCACCGAGCCCGCTGAGCCAGCCGGACCCTCCGAGCCCGCGCCTGCTCCCGAGCTGGCGGCTGCAGCCACGCAGACCGAAGCCGGCGAAGCGGTCGCATCGAACGACGAGGCCGAAGCCTCCCAAGATCCTGAGGCGGTCCTCGGCACCGAGACGGTCCTCGACGCCGAGGCCCCGACGCAAAGCGCCGAGACGGACGATGGGGCAAGCGCCCGCGGTCGCCGTCGCCGTCGCCGTCGCCGTCGCCGCGGCGGCCGGGGGGGCGCCGAAGGCTCCGCGAGCGCGGAGAGCAGCGCAGGTGAGGACGCCGGCACCGAAGGCAGTGCCGACGAGACCGACGGCGACGCCGTCGCAGCCGATGCGGACGGTGACGGCAAGTCAAAGCGCCGACGACGACGTCGCCGCGGAGGACGCGGCAAGAAGGCAGAAGCGGTCAAGGCCCACGTCCCGCAAGACCAGATCATCATCGACATCGACGAGAACGAGCTCGAAGTCGTCCGGAACGAGTTCGGGGAAGTCGACGAACTCGACGACCTCACGCTCAAGGGCCGGCGCCGCGGCGTCATCGACCAGCTTCAAGACGAAGTCGAGCTCGAGGACATGTCCGAGGAGGACACGCCGCCGGAGGACGCCGAGACCGACGAGGCGCCCGAGGACGCGGATGGCGATGCCGACGCGGACACCGAGACCGACGAAGACGGCGCAGACGACGAGGCCGCTGCGGGTGAGGACGAAGATCCCAAAGAGGCCAAGAAGAAGAAGCGTCGCCGCCGTCGCCGGAAAAAGAAGAAGACCGAAGAACCCGCCCCCGAGCTCACCGCGCCTCCGCACAAGGACTTTTGGGAAGTCTGGGCGGCGAAGTTCAACTACAAGGAGTTCGAGGACGAGATCTTCCGCGGCGGCACCGAAGCCATCGAGGACGAGCCGGACCCCCCCCCGCCCCCGCCGCGAAAGCCTCGCAATCGAGAGCCGGCGCGCCCGAAGGTGGAGGTCGAAGACGGTCCGATGGTCACGGTCTCGCTCAACGTGGGGCGCAGCCACGGCAAGAAGTCGGCGCACATCCGCGAGCTGCTCGCATCCGACTTCGGCCTCGAGGGACGTTCGGTCCGCAACCTGACCGTGAAGGAGACGCTGACCGAGTTCCGCGTCACCACGACCGCCCACGAGAGCCTCAAGGCCGCCGTCCTCGGCTACGTGTTCGACGACATCGAGCTCGAGCTGACGCTCATCGAGGGCCCTGAAGAGCCGGAAACGGCCACTGAGGCAGCACCCGAGGCACAGGCCGAGGCTGCGCCCGAGAGCGAGGACGCCGACGCCGACGCCGCCATCGTCCCGCCTGTGGCCGAGGGAGAGCCGGAGCCCCCGCAGCCGGAGCTTTGATGGCGTCGGATGCGTCGAGGGAAGACGGCGGTGCCAGCGTGGCGCCCTACCCCTCCCTCGACGCGTTGATGACCCGCACCCATGCGCTCGCCGATGCGGCCGGCGCCGAGGTGCAGACGTACGGCCGCTCCGTCCAGGGGCGGCCGCTCCTCGTGGTTCGCACCCCAAGCACGCGCGCCGATGCGCCACGCGTTCTGTGCTCGGCCAACATTCACGGGCCGGAGTTCATCGGTGCCCAGGTCGCGCTTGGCGTGCTCGCGTCCCTGCAGCAGGCGCCCTTGAGGAACGAAGCCGAAGTGTGGGTCGCGCCATGCCTCAACCCCGACGGCTACGCCCGCACCTGGGAGACCGGCGGGCACGGGCCGCTGTCGGACCTGCGGACGAACGCCAACGGCGTGGACCTCAACCGGAACTACCCGCTGCCTTCGGGGGCGCCCAGCTGGCTTCCCGGCGCCGGCTCGCCCACCCCCGGCGACGCGACCTTCCGGGGCACGGCGCCGCTGAGTGAGCCCGAGACCGCCAACCTCGATCGGCTGTGCACGGCGCAGGGCTTCGTCGCGAGCGCCAACCTGCACTCGTTCATGGGCACGATCATCCCCGCCAGCGTGCGCGACCGGGTCTCGTTCCGAACCTACAAGGCCCTGGCGAAGACCTTCGCGGCGGCACAACCCACCGTGCGCTACCGCCGGCTCTCCGCACGCGTGCTCGACGTGTTCACCGGGGAGCAGGAGGACCACCAACACCACGTGCACGGAACGTGGGCCGCGTGCATCGAGAGCTTCCCGCTCACCGCGAGCTTCGGCCAGCACCTCCGGGCGCCCAGTACGTTCTGGCGCTTCAACCCCCGCGACCCCGCACCCTGGGTCGCCAACGACGTGCCCGGGGTTCTGGCCTTTCTCAGCGCCGCGCTCCGCATCCCCCATCCACACGCCCAACGAAAAGCGCCCGCAGGCTGAGCCCCTCAGGCTAAGACTGCCGACGCTTTCCAGGGACGGGCGAGACTCAGCGCCCAAACGGGTTCTTGAGGTCGCCGGAGATGGTGTCCCAGTCCTTGTCCTTGCCCTTTTTCTTCTTCCCCGAAGGAGGTGGGTCGGGCTTCGGCGAGGTGTCGGGCTTCGGCGTGCTCACGGGGTCCGGCGTCGTGCTGCCGCCTTTGCCTTTGCGCTGGCCCTTCTTTTGGCCGGTGCGCCCGCCCTTCTTCTTCCGCTTGCTCGTCGTGGGCTCGGCGGTGAGCTTGGACAGTCCGACCTCGACCTTCTTGTCGTTGTCGGGAATGACGCCCGTCAGGAAGTCTTCGTAGCCCTCGGCACGCACGTAAATGTCGAAGGACTCGGGCGAGTACGGCATCGTGATCGGCGTGTTGGTCTTGCCGAGCTCACTGTCATCGCGGTTGTCGTAGACGGTGCCCTCGACGCCCGGCGTGCTGACGGTGACCTTCACCTCGGTGATGCCCGGCGCGGTCGGTGGTGGCGTCCCGCCGTCGGCCGCGCCCGCGCTGTCATCGGACTCGGGAGGCGTGGGCGGGTCGCTTTTGGTGTCGGCGGCCTTCGTGTCGTTTGCAGCGACCACGGGCTTGGAGTCAGCCGCGGGCTTGGTCTCGGGGTCGTCTCCGCCGCCGAGGACCGCAAACCCGACGCCGCCCAGAACGACGGCTGCGACGAGACCGATCCCGATGAACAGGCCGGCTTTGGACTTCTCGGGCTCATCGAGGTCGACGTCGACCGGCCGACTCTTGAAGGAGGTCTCGCCCGTGGACGGGACGGCAACGACCTCGTCGACCACGCTGACCGCCGCGGACCCGGTCCCGACCGCCTCGATGGCCACGCCCATCTCCTCCATGGACTGGAAGCGGTACTCCCGGTCTTTTTGGAGGGCCTTGAGGATGATGGCCTCAACCTCCTCCGGGATGTTGGCATCGGGGACGATCGTGCTCGGAGCCGCGGGCGGCTCGAACATGTGCTTCGTCAGGATGCCCATGAACGTGTCCGCGGTGAACGGCACACGCCCCGTGAGGAGTTCGTAGAGGATGACGCCGAGGGCGTACACGTCGACGCGCGCATCGACCTTCTCGCCCTTGGCCTGCTCTGGAGACATGTATTCGGGCGTGCCGAAGATCATGCCGGTCCGGGTGAGGTTCTTGCCGCCGCCGTCGCCCTCGTCGCTGGTGACCTTGGCGATGCCGAAGTCGAGGACCTTGATGAAGTCCTCGTTGCTGCCCCGCTTGAGCCGGAAGCAGTTCTCCGGCTTCATGTCGCGGTGGATGATGCCCGCGGCGTGGGCCGCTTTGAGCGCATCCACGACCTGAAGCATGATCGGCTTGACCCGACTCCACGGCAGGCGGCCGCTGTTCTTGACCGTGTCGGAGAGGTCCTCACCGTTGAGGTACTCCATCACGAAGAACACCGAGCCGTTCGGCGTGGAACCGAAGTCGGTGATTTCGACGACGTTCTCCTGGTCGATCATGGAGGCCGCGCGAGCCTCCTGCAGGAACCGGTCGACGAGGTCCTGCTTGTGGGAGAACTCGGGGCTGAGGACCTTGATCGCCAGCTTCTTGTTAATCGTCGTGTGCTCGGCCAGGTAGACGCTACCCATGCCGCCTTCGCCGAGCTTTTTGACCACGCGATAGCGGTCCGCGAGGACCGTGTTGACGAGGTCGACATTGACAGGACTCGACGTCGCTGCTGCAACCCCGGACGGCGCGCCCGTGGGCGCACCGGGGGCCGGCGTTCCCACGGGAGGTGCCGGCGGTGCGGAGGGACTCGGCACGTGGCCGGCGATCATCGTGGCACCGCCTGCAGGTTGCTGCGGCATGGCCGGCTGTTCGGCCCCTGTGGGCTGTTTGGGTGCGTTAGACACGAGCTGCGTCGACTTCCAATCCTAACCTACTTTTGCGGCCGCGGGTCAGCCGAACGGGTTCCGAAGGTCCCCGTCCTCGTCGCGCTGGGACGGCTTGGCCGGGGCCTCGGATTTGCTCTGGTCAGCGGCCGGCGCAGGGGGATCGGCCGCCGGCTTGTCCGGGGGTGGAGCCGCAGGCGCGGCGCCCGAAGCCTTCGCGGTTCGATCCGCGTTCGATCCGGAGGCACGCTTGGCACGCCGTGGGCGGGTCCGCGTGGGGTTCTTGGGGGTGGCGCGCTCGCGCGGCTTCGCCGTGGGCGGGGGGGATGCATCCTTCGCGTCGACCGTCTTGGTCGTCGGGGGTACGGACGACGACCCCGGGGGGTTCTGTTCATTGCCCTCAGGTTTCGCTCCAGCAGCGGGTGCGGGCTCCTGAGAGGGTTCCGCGGGTTGCGGCACAGGAGCCGACACGATCTCCACCGCCGGTTCCGCAGCCGGTGCCGCGGGAGTGGATCGCGCGGCGAAGCCTCCCATCACCGCATACACGCCCAAGGTCCCCCCGGCGGCGAGCAGCGCGGTCGCGGCCACGACGATGGGGAGCGACGCACCGCGGCGCGGGGGCTCCGGATCGTGCTCGACGGTGGTTTCGAGGGGAGCCTCGACGGGGTTCGGTTTGGACTGGCTCTCACTCTGCGGCTCGGGGTTCCACGCCATCTGGCGATCGGCCCAGGGCCGGCTCGTGGGCGCAGGAACCGGCGCCTTGTCTGCGATCCCCCCCGAACCGAGCGCGAGCGTCGAGCGGACGACCCGCGCCGCCGCGTCCTCGCCGATGTCGGCCTCCATCGCCTGCTGGAGCAGCGCCCCGACCTCTGCCGCGGTCGCCGGTCGGTCCGCCCGAATCTTGGCCATGAGCCGGTGAATCAGCGCCTGCGTCCGCTGCAGCGTCGCCAGGTTCGGATCGACCACCGTAAGCGCGGGAGGCTCGGCGACGAGGTGGCTCTGCATCGTCACGGCGACGTCGTCGCTGGCGAACGGGACGGCTGCACAGAGCATCTCGAACAGCATCACGCCGAGCGCGTAGAGGTCCGCGCCGGCATCGACGTCCTCTCCACGCACCTGCTCGGGCGACATGTACTCAGGCGTGCCGAGGACCGCGCCCGCCACGGTGATCCGCTGGCCGGCCCGCGCGACGCCGAAGTCGATCAGCTTCACCGTCGCGTCCTTGCCCGGCTTGGCGTCACAGACGAACACGTTCTGTGGCTTGAGATCGCGGTGCACCACGCCAGCCTCGTGCGCGACCTGCAGCCCCTGGCAGATTTGCAGCGCGATGCCCAGCGCCTCTTCGGGGGTCATCGCGCCGTCGTCGTCGATGCGCTCGGCGAGCGTGCGGCCGCGAAGCAGCTCCATCACGCAGTACGCACCGCCATCGTCCATCTCGCCGTAGTCGCTGGTGTCGACCACATTCGGATGCTTGATGCTCGAGACGATCTGGGCCTCGCGAAGGAAGCGGCGAACGACCTCGGCGTCCTTGCGATGCTCGTACCGCAGCACCTTCGCCGCCAGCGATTTGCCGATCATCGTGTGCGTCACGCGGTAGACGTGCGCCATTCCGCCCTCGCCGATGAGTTCGTCGAGGCGGTAGCGCCGATCGAGGACCTGCCCAACCCGCGACTCGCCGTCGGCAGCAGGGGCGGCCGACGCCGCGGGGGTCAGCGGCGTGCCGTCCATGGGGCAGAAGCCCTCGGCGACAGGATAGGTCCTGCCGCACTCGCGGCACATCAGCATGCGCCGGCAGCGTAGCAGGGCGAACGTCCGGGCGCCTACCTTCGCGCGATCCCGAGCCCCTGCGATGCGCGTGAACGCAAGTTGCGCGGGGGCTCGAACGGTGGGTGCGGGCAGTACACTGCGGGGCCTCGCGCTCCGATGAACGCTCCCAACCGCTCCCTCGTCCTCGGTCGCTCCTTCTCCCTCGCCGACGTCTTCGACGTCGCGCACCGCCGGGTCCGGGTCAGCCTCGACGGCGACGTGCGCGAGGGCCTCAGGCGCGCGCGCGCCGAGCTGCTCGCCGACGTCGCGTCGGGACAGGTCATCTACGGGATCAACACCGGCTTCGGCGCGCTGAGCAGCACCACCGTGCCCAGCGACAAGCTCGAGGCGCTCCAGCTCAACCTGCTGCGCAGCCACGCCTGCGGTGTGGGCCCCCTGCTGCCCGCCCCCGTCGTGCGCACCCTGCTCGCCCTGCGCGCCCACACGCTTGCGCTGGGAGCGTCCGGCGCCTCCCCGGAGGTGATCGATCAGATCTTGGCGCTGCTCGAGCACGACATCCTGCCTGCCGTCCCCGCGCAGGGCAGCGTGGGCGCCAGCGGAGATCTGGCCCCCCTGGCCCACCTCGCATTGCCCCTCATCGGCGAAGGCGCGGTGCTACACGCGGGCGGGACGCGGCCGGCAGCCGAGGCGCTCGCCGAAGCCGGCATCGACCCGGTCCCGCTGGGCGCCAAAGAGGGTCTGTGCCTGATCAACGGCACGCAGGTCACCACGGCGATCGGCGCGCTCGCGACCTGGACCGCCAGCAACGTGATCGCCTCCGCAGACGTCGTCGGCGCGCTGAGCCTCGACGCAGGCCTGAACACGTCGGCGGCGTTCGACGAGCGCATTCACCGGGGCAAGCCGCACCCGGGGCAAATGGCGACGGCGGCCGTCGTGCG
>JBCCQM010000171.1:0-17707 GCA_039024335.1 Myxococcota bacterium | reverse complement strand
TTCGTTCGGCACGCTCATGGCCAAGGTCGACGCCGTGCACCCGGGCCGGACGTCCACCGAAGTCTTCGAGCGCACCACCGCAATCTGGGCCATGGCGCACGGCATGGTTCAGCTCCACATCGATGACGTCTTGGGCAGCGTGATGGAACCCGCCGCGCTCGGCCGCCGTGCCGGCCAGCTCGCGGTAGAGATGGCCCGCGGCGCCGACTGAACCATCGCCGACTCAGACCGGCGGGCAGGTCAAGAGCGTCCTCAACCCGCCGGGTGATCGCTCTGAGGCGAGTCGCGCGACGCAGCCGTGTGATCGGCCTGGAGTCGCGCGCGCCTCAGCCCTCGAAGTCGATCGTGAGCACGAAGGGCTCGCCTTTGCGCTCCATGCCCAACTCCAGCGTCTTCGCGTCGCGGAACTTCGTGTACAGGGCCATCGCCTGATCGACGGAGTGAAACGGATCCCCGTTCACCGCCTCCAAGAGGTCACCATTCTTGAGCCCGAGGAGCTTCGGGATGGAGCCGCGGCGGATCCCGTAAAACTTGAAGCCGGCGCTCTCGCCATCGCGCATGGACGGGACGACGCGGGCTTGCTTGGCAAGGACCTCGGGGTTGGCGAGGAGTTCATCGAACAGGGCTCGGTCGAAGCGACACTCGATCTTCGGTGTCCCAAAGCCCGTGCAGTCGATGCCCTGCTCAGCACCCTCGACAGTTCGACTGGGGTCACCCGTATCCGCCTCGGTGGACTCCAGGGCCGCCCGCGCTTCGTCGCGACGCTGCTCGCGAGCCTCGCGTCGTTCTTCGAACGCCTTTTGCCGCTTCGCTCTCTCGGCCTCGTTCACCTTGGCGAGGGCCGCCCATTCGACCACGGGCTCCACGTCGGTCGAGACGGAGTCGAGCTTCGTCGTGAGGGCGTCAAGCTTGGCCTCGATCGAAGCCAAACGCTCCTCGGTCGCCTGGAGACGTTCAGAGACCTCGACATCCGAGCTGCTTGTGGCCGTTGGCTGGCACGCCAAGGTCTGCAACAGCAAACCCACAAGGGCGCAAGCCGGGACACAATGTTTCATCAACACGGTCGGGAGGATCCCACGAAACCCACGTTGGAGGAACTCTCAGGCCGCGCACTCAATGCTGGGAGCCTACAGTCAGGCCAGCGCGTCAGCGAACCGAAGCGTGAGCGAGATCGGGGCCATGAGCGCGTTGCGTGTGACGACGTGAACCGTGGGCAGCGGACTGCGCGTGCAGTCGGGATCCCAGTAGAGGCTCGGGCAGCGGCTTGGGCCTGACAAGTGCGCGTTGTGTCGGCCGCGCGCCGGTGTTTACTGCCGACTCTGCAGCGAGTTGTCCGTGACTAGGCCGCAGCAGAGATGAAGAGGCGAGCGGCGGACGGACGAGACCAGCACGCTGGAGGCCAGAACGGTGAGGCATGAGGAGCGCTCGTCGCGGGGGCGAGAACACGGACAGCTGATCATGCGCCTCGGCCCATGAGGTGCCGGACCCGGGTGAGGAGAGCCATCCACATGGTTCGATGCGGCGCGGCGGCACGCAACTGCAACTCGATGAGGGTGGTGATGGGACGGAGCTCGCAGGGCCTGTGGAAGATGAGCAGGGCGATCTGCTTGCGAGACAGAGGCTGCTCTTCAGGCCGCGGGACGATGCGAGTGCCTCGTCGTCAAAGCTCGACCATCTGCAGATACACCGCACTCTCGCCCTCATCGTTCACGCGAACGATAGGGGCCTCGTCGGGCTCGGCATACACAACCGTCATCACGCCGCACGTCACATCTCCTACGGGGAATGGGGTAGCCCCGCCAATGAAAGTCTCGGGCTCCCCGACGGCCGGCTCACACCTATAGGCGTGCGAGGATGCGCCCGAAGCAACACTGAGCACGTCGACTTGGACCTCCTGCGCGCCACTCTTGGAGGCGACGGCAAGGTAGTACGGGGACGATCTGACGATTTCGTGAGTTTCTCCGCCCGTTTCCAAGGGACAGGCATGGGCTTCGTCGAAGCCTGACGACTTCTCAACCACCGACCAGCTTCCGAAGGGCTTCGGCCCCTCTGAACACCAGGTCATGGGGTCGTCAACTGCTTGCAGCTCAGGCCCAACGCAGGACGCGAGTACAAACGTATCCGGGAGCTCTTCGTCTACGTCGTGACAGGAAGAATCGTCGGCGCCCGCGATATTCGATGGCTCTCCCACGAAAATATCATTCCCCCCTGACGCTTCGTCGGCGCCCGAATCACCTGACGAGCCGGACGTCGACGCCTGGGTTGGATTGACGGACGCTCCGTCGTCCGCGGCAGTGGGGTCGGACGTCGGATTGCTTGAGGAGTCCATTCCGCTCGAACCCTCCGCTGAAGCGGAACGGTCATCCCCAGCGCCGCAGGCCAAAAGGATGAACATGACTGCCGGCGTTGCGCGAACGAGACTTGCCACCGACGGAAGCGTAACAAAGTCTCCGGTAGCACTCCATGAGGATGTGGATCCGCAACTGCTCGCTTGCCGAGTTCTGTTGAGCACGGCAAGCGAGATGTGGTCCGTCAACACGTTGAGCAGTGCTCGATCGGTCCCTCAAAGCAGACGGAGACAATGGAGTTCGCAGCATTGTGCCTAGCAGGGCATGCTCCACCGAGTCTTCCACCGCGGTAGCGTTGAAGTGAAATGGTTGGGGTAACCGAGTTTGTGCGGGTCGTCGAGCGGCGGGGACGGGCGTCAAGGAACGGATGATGTGTTTGGTCTGGGATTGGTCGGGCTGGCTGCTCCCGACGTTGGCAGGTGGACTCGCGGGCACATCGTCCGACGACGCTTCCGCCACCAAGAGCGAAGAGTAGTTCAGCCTGACGGCGTCGGCTCAAAGCGTCGCTGTCGTCGGTCCTGCGTGCGACGTTCCGCACGCGGACGTGACGGCGTGCCACCTCGAGCGGTGGTGCGCCTCGCAAGCTCTTCGCGTACTCGCGACGTTTCGGCGATTTGCCCTTGCTCAGGGGTCAAAGTGGCCCATGGGCGGGCCCGCGCTCGGCCGCCCTGCACCAGCGCGTGGTGGAGATGACGCCCGCGCCGACTACTCCCTCGCCCACTCACTCCCCCCCGCGGCGCCCCATCGCGTCGAAGTGCAGCGTGAGCGCAACCCTGGCCATGAACGGGTTGCCTGCGACCGCATGAACCGTGGGGAGCTGACTGCGGGCGCGGTTGGGGTCCCAGTGCGAGGCGAAGTGATACTCGCCCTCGCGCCACCCTTGGTTCCACAGGTTGTCGATCGAGAGGTCGAGCTGCGCCCAGCGGTAGCGGTAGCCGACGTTGAGGTCCATGACGGTGGTGGGCGCCGCGATGGCCCCGTAGCTGAGGGGACGGGCACCGAGGGCGAACCACCGGACGCCGGCGCGAAAGCCCTTGGGGTGTGCGATCGAGGCCTTGGCGGTGACGATCAGCGGCGGGGCGCCGGGGATGGGTGCGCCGCTGGACAGAAAGCGCCCGCGCGCCCAGGTGACGTCGGCGCCGATGTCCATCCATGCGGTGGGATGAAGCTGCACGTCGCCCTCGACGCCGAGTCGCTGCGTGGCGGAGCGCTCGACGTTGAAGCCCGAGACGTGGTCGAAGACCGACTCGCGATCGATCCACGTGCCGAAGCCCGCCACGCCGATGTCGAGAATGCTCGGCCGCACGCGCGTCCCCACTTCGACGCTGTCGCTCTTCGTGACGCGAGCACGTCCGCCCGCGTAGCGGCTGAGATCTTCGTCGGCGGGCGCGGTCTCCGGGAGGGTGTAGGCGCGAGCTTCGGGAGACCGGACGCCGCGGCCGTACGCGGCAAAGAGCTGCCAGCGCTCGAACGGCAGGAACTTGGTCATCACCCTCGGGGAGACGGCTGCCGACGCGCCACTGAAGTCGCGCTGCTGTACGGCGTCGCGGACCTGGGTCGCAAACACGTCCACGCGACCCCCGGCCTCGAGCTGCATCCAGTCGGTGGGCGTGGCGCGAATCCCCGTGCCCAGGCCGAGTGCGTGCTGCGAAAACGAGAGCTCGCGCGGGGTGTCCCAGGTCATGCCCTCGGCGGTGAGCTGGTCGGTGGACTGCTCGGCAATGTCGACCTGCCACCGCGCGAACACGGGGATCTCCACGCGGGGGTGGACCCGAATGCCCAGCTCCGTCGAGATGCCGGGGCTCAGCGCAGCGTGGAGCTGTCGGTGCCGGTCGCCCACGTCCTCGAACAGCAGGTCTCCGGTAAAGTTCTCGTCGAGCATGAACCGCCGCGCCTGCACCCACGCGGACGTTCGCGAGCGAACCCGGCCGCGGTCGGTCTTCACAGTTACCGAACCGACTGCGCGACTCGACTCTCCGACGGAGTCATCGGTGTAGCTGTCGTACAGGCCGACGTCGCCTCGCCGCACGTCGTCGAGCCGCACCGTTCCCGGCAGCTCGAAGCGCGCGCCGTACATCGCCCCCATGACGGTGACGGTCGTGCCGCGCCCTTCGTAGAGCTTGGCCTGACCGATCCCGCTGAGCCGCTGGGCATGGCGCCGCTGGCCGTAGCCTTGGTCATCCATCGCTTCGAGCGCGAGAAAGGTTTCCTTGTCGCGACGCTTCGGCGCATGCACGAGCGAAAGTCGATGACGCAGCGTGGAGCCGAACTCGTAGGTGGCCCGCGTCCCTCGCTGGGGCACGCCGAGGCGATAGCGAATGCTGCCCGCCGTCCCGAAGTTGCCCTGCTCCAGGCGGTAGCTTCCCTTGGTTGCGTCGACCGTGTCGACCGCCTCGGGGATGATGAAGGCAAGGTCGAGGTAGCCGTGCGCGTGGACGTTGGACGCCTCGTTGATCGGCACATCATTGAGCTGCGTCTCGATGTCGGCGCCGTGCACGGCATCGAATCCTCGAAGGTAGAACTGGTAGCCCTTGCCCTGGCCGCCATGCTGCACGATGTGCATGCCCGGAACGTGGCGCAGCAGGTCCGCCGCGCTCCGCTTGGGCATGCTGTCGATCTCGCGCCGGCCAATCGTCTTGGCCGTGGCGCTGAGCTGGTCGGCGTCGCGATGGACGACGACCTCGCGCACGGTGTCGGAATCCTCCTCGTCACTGGACGCACCGATGTCCTCGACGGGCACGGGCTCGTCGGGAACATCGGCAGGCGCAGGATGGGGCACGCGGGCCGCCATCACTGCAGCAAGCATCCAGCTGGACATGAAGGGGCGGACTCTCTACGCGCTCACTCGAGCTCGCAGTGGCCTTCGCCGTTGATGTGGCCGACCAGGCGCGCCTGCGCTTCGATGAAGCCGTACAGGCTCTCGATGTCGCGAGCGCCGACCTGATACCGGACCTGACCGCCCAGGCTCTGACCACGCAGCTCGTCGAGCGTGACGTCACCATCATCGTCCGCGTCTGCTTCGGCGATCAGGTCGAACGCGACCTGCGGCGCTTCGGAGTCGAGGTCGTCGAAGAAGAGGTGGTCGCCGTGAACGGTCAGGAACACGTCGGTGGTTTCTCCGTCGCCCAGCAGCGTCTGCGTGTCGCACTCGACGTACTTGGGCGACACGTCGAAGCCCCAGTCGAAGGTCTTCGTGACGCCGTCGCGCGTCGCGGCTCCTCGGGCCGAGACGGAGGCGACGCGCCACGACACCATCGGCACGCGGTCGGCAGGCACCGTCATCGTTCCGAGCTGGTGACCTCGCCCGCCCGTGGGCTCGGACAGGTCCACCTCGAAGGAGCCGGGCAGGCTCTCGCCGTCGGCGTCGATCTCGTCGATCGAGACGACGAAGCTCTCGAACGTGAGGTCCCAACCGTCGACGAACTCGTCGGCCGGGATCCCTTGCTCGATGAAGTCCTCGCCCCAGGCGGCGATGCGAAGGGTGCTCGCGCCGGCATCGGCATCACAGCCGGTCGCAAGAAGGGTGAGCGCTGCAAGGGTCGTGAGGGACGTCGTAAGGCGTTTCATGGGATCACCTCGACCGCGTAGTGATCGTGAACTTGCAGGTTACGGCGCAGCGTGGCCCACGCCTCGGTGTGCTCGGTGGCCGACAGCTCGACGAATCCGTCGCGGTCGTCGTCGAGCGATACGAGGTCGACGCCGTCGAAGATCGAATCGCCTTCGATCGAATCGACGGGGTCGAACCGCAGGCCCAGAGACTCCGTCGAGGCCTCCGTGGCCGTGAACGCCAGGGGAAGCCCGACGATGTCGCGGTCGAGGTCCTGGTCGACGTACGCGACGAAGTCGACCTGCACGTCCCCACGGGTGGCGGTGCCCGCGAGCATGAAGGTATGCCCGATGATCGGGTCGTCGAGGTCGAGTCCGTCGCGCGCCTCGGCGCGACTGAAGCCGAAGTTGGCGCCGGAGTACTCGGCGCTCAGCAACGTCGCCGCCCCCAGCACCGCGCCGGGGTCGAGAAAGTCGACCACGTAGCGGCCGCCGAGCTCACCGACGACCTCCCCACCCGCCGCGTGCCCAGGGTGGGCGAACGCGGTGGGGATGAGAACGTCGTGAAGCGCGGGAAGCAGCCCTCTCCGGGCATGCATCTCGCCTTCGGTGGTGAACTCGATGGTCTCCAAGGCCATGCGGGCCTCGGCGAGCTGGATGGTGGTGTCGTCGTTGGTGGTGAAGGTGTCTTGCGTGGGCTGGACGACCACGTCGAGGTCGACGCGGGGTGCCAGGGAGGTCTCGAGATCACAGGCCGTGGTGCACGACAACGCGGTGCACACGAGCCAGAAGCGGGTTCCGTTCATCGGATCCCCCTCTCAGGTCGAAGCGTAGAGTCTTGGGTGTGTGAGTCCTGTGGAGGGCTCAGACAGGGGGACCCCGCGCGCGAGCACACTGTGGTGCGCGAGAGCGGATCGGTTCAACCGAGCGCGCGGCTCGGTCGACGGGAACCCACGGCGCGACCGCGACGGCAGGCCAAGGCGGAGGCGTGGGACATGCGGCAACGCCCCGGTGCGCGAGTGCATGCGCACCGTGGCCAAAATCATCGGCGCAACGGACGACCGCTTCGGCGATCGGTGCTGCCGTCAGCAGGGAAGGCAGACGAGGCGCGACGTTCGGTGGGGCCTCGACGGCCTCGCCTGACGACGCCTCGTCGTGGTCTTGATGCGCTTCGTGCTCGTGCTCGTGCTCGTGCTCGTGCTCGTGCTCGTGCTCGTGCGGCGCATGCTCGTGCTCATGCGCTGCGTGCTGGTGCTCGTGCCCGTCCTCGCCGACCGCAGCGTGGCTCGATGACCCGTGGTGGTGGTGACCGAGCAGCTCGTGGGCAGCCAGGTGCAGCCCCGGGCCAACGTCGAAGCCCACGACCCAGAGCACCGCGCAAAGCAGTGCGTACAGGCGCCGCGAGGGCGGATGCCGAAGTGGAGCCACGGGAAGCCGCCGCACCGTACCCGAACCTGGCCCGGTCACACGAGCGCGATGGGAGAGGCGAGTCGGCATCGTCGCAGCGCACGCCATCAGCCCAGCTGACGTCGTGTCTGGCGAATCCTGAACCGCGATGAACCGAGATGCAATCGAATTGCATCTCGGTTCATCGAGCCCACGGGCGGGCTCAGATCACACGCCGGCCAAGCGGCCGCGGATTTTCCTCGCTCAGCCGGGCACGCCGGTCGGCGGGATGGCGATCAGCACCACGATGAGCGCCGCCACGCTGAACGCCAGGACTGCCGCGAGCACCGGATGCATGTTGTACCCATCCTCGAACACGAGCTGCAGCGACTCCATGATGCTGTCGAACGCGGCGCCGGCGGCCGACTTCACGACCTCCCAGACCTCTTCGAACGACGAACCGTCGAGACACGCCGACGCAATGCAGCGCGGGCCCGCAAGATGGTTCTCCCAGCTCGCGTAGCAGACACTGCCGTCGGGCTCGCTCCACACCGCCATGTGCAGGTTGTAGATCGTCGTGCCCGAGCAGCGCGGACCTGGCACTGAGCAGATCTGGACCTCGATGTTGTAGTGATCGACGTGGGGGCCGTTGGGCGGGCCCGGGTTGCAGGGCGTCCCCCGGATCGGGTCACTGTCCTTGCGGAAGATGACGTAGCCCTTCTCGCCAGGCAGCGGCACCACGGTCGCGCCACCCGACTCGTACATCGTCTGCGCGGCCCAGGCATTGGCGTCGGCCTGCGTTCCGCACTGAAGCTCGAGCGCATCGATCAGCTGCGCGTCGGCTTCGGACAGCGCTGCGTCATCGGCCTTTCCGCCCGCGCCCGTGGCGCCCATGTCACCGGCTTCGACGTCGTCCTCGGGAGCGTCGCATGCGGGGACGTATGCGACGAACACGAACACCGAGAGCACCGAGGCCAGCCATCGCCCGACCCAACCAAACCCGCACCGATCCTTCACGAAGGGTGAGTGCGTGTCGGTGCCGAAATGTTGCGTGCGTGCTCAGCCCTTCGGCTTCCACCAGCTGATCACCCACGACACCTGGTCGCCATCGACCTCGAGCGTGCTCGAGGCTTCGTACTTGACCAAGTAGGGCACGATCGAAATCGACTCACCGATCCCCTCGAGATAGAGCTTGTCGTCGAGCAGCATCCTCGGAAGGTCGTGGCCGCGGATCCGGACGGCGTCGTCGCGCAGGGGCTCACAGGTCATCGAGCCAGCGTCGCGATAGATCGTGGGGTAGCCCCGTTGCACCAGGCGAAGCAGATGCCCCGGGTTGGCGCCGAACAGCCGCAGCCCAGCGCTGAAAAAGCCTCGCAGCAGGGGCGTCTGCGCGGTGGCCTCCAGCGAACTGCGACACCACTGCATGCACATCTCGTAGCCGCCGACCTCGGCGACCTTCGCGGAGAGCTCGATGTCGTGCTGCAACGGCAGCCACGCCGAACGCGGCGCGTTCTCGATCACCTCGACGAGCTCTGGGCGCAGCCGAGCGCGAACCTCGGACGCGAGTTCATCGCTGAAGGCGTCGAGCGTCTTCAGGTTCTCGCGCACGTGCGCGGCCCGCATCGCTGGGTCCCCCACCCCGCGATCTTGTCACGACATCGCGTCGAGGATGGGCAGAATCTTGGTGAGGACGTGTCGCTTGAGCACGCCGGCGCCGTCGCCCGAGAGGTGGATGCCGTCGTGGGCGCGAACCCGCACGACCTTGGCGGTCGCTTCCGGCGTCGTCTTCACCGCCATCTTGTCGACATACTCGCGCTTCTCGTTCGTGAGCAGGTCCCACGCGTCGATGAACAGCGCGTTCTTTCGCAGCGCCATCTCTGCCCGGAAGATCGTGTTCACGTGCGCGCATCGGCGCCGGAACTTCTCGGGCCGCATGATCGGCAGCCCCACCCAGAACAGCTGCTGCTCCTCGGGGGCGAACAGGTCGCACAGCGCGTTCACGCGCCGCGCGTACTCCTCGTTCCACCCCTCTTCGCCCCAGCGAATCCACTCCCCCTTGCCCATGTACAGGCCCTGCACGTCGTTGCCGCCGAACATCAGCAGCGTTGCGTCGGGCTTGCGCTCCTCGACCAATCGCTCGGCTTCCTTCGTCCAGTTGAAGAAGTCCGGTCGCGCCATGCCGGAGCTGGAGCGACCGCGCCGGGCGACGTCGTAGCCGTGGGTCTTGCGGAGCGCCCGCTCGAGGAACATGCCGAAGCCTCCGGCGATCATCGAGTCGCCGGCGATGAGCACCTTCGGGCCCTCATCCGGCTCGGCGGGTGCGGCCTGAACGTCGCGGGCGCGAAGTCCGGCCGCGGCGGCGCTGGCCAGCGCGCCCAGAGAAAAGGCCCGGCGGGTGAGCGGGCGCATGCGTGCGTCTTCGTGCGAGGCGGTCATGGGAGGCGTTTTGAGGGGTCTTCGCTGAAACGCGCGAGCGGCCCGGCGCATTCACCGGACCTGCCGGAGTGGGCGGGTGTTTGCAAACCGGCCCGAGCTTCCTATGTTCGTGCGAGTCCGGCAGCGCCGGCCATCCAAGACCGCCGAGGCGACATGGCAGAGGACCATACCAAGAAGTTCATCGACCACCTCGTGACCAACAACAAGGTCATGTTGTTCATGAAGGGCAACAAGATCTTCCCGCAGTGCGGGTTCTCGGCCGCCGTCGTCGAGGTGCTCAAGAAGCACGAGGTCCCCTTCGAAGCCTTCAACGTCCTCTCGGACATGAACGTCCGCGAGGGCATCAAAGAGTACGCCGAGTGGCCCACCATTCCGCAGCTCTACGTCAACGGTGAGTTCGTCGGCGGCTGCGACATCATCCGCGAGATGGACGCGACGGGCGAGCTCGTCGACCTCTTCGCCAGCGTCAAGCCGAGCGAAGCCTGAGCCGCCCGGGCGAGTGATACGATCTCGTCCGTGTTCAGGTGGGCGATTCTCGTCGGGTTGACGTGCCTCGGGGCGAGCGGCTGTACGTCGGACACGACGTTCCAGTGCGTAAGCGACGAGCAGTGCAAGCCCGACGGGTTTTGCGAGTCGAACGACTACTGCAGCTTTCCTGACGCCGAGTGCTCGTCGGGCAAGCGGTACGGCTCCAGCGCCGCGACCGGGATCGCCGGGCAGTGCGTGCCCGTGGAAATGGGCTCGACCTCGGCCGCGGGCTCGTCGTCGTCCATGACCATCGGCGGGGAGACCTCGACCTCTGCGTCCGCTACGACCGGTGGCCTGGAGTCCTCGTCTTCGGGGTCGAGCGGCCTTGGCTCCACCTCCACGTCCACCGAAGAGGACGACTCGACGTCGACGAGCTCAGGGCTTGGCTCGAGCTCGAGCTCGAGCTCGAGCTCGGGGCGAGCGTCCACCTCCACGGGAGAGACGACCCTGGACTGCGTCGAGGACAACGGCAACGACTGTGGCGGATGCTTCTCGTGCGTCACGGGCCCCTCGCAGGCATGTGAGGCGCTTTCGACCAACTGCGATGACACGCTGGGCTGTCCCCAGATCGCCGCGTGTCTCGCAGCCTGTACGGCCCAGGGCCTGTGTTTTGAGGACTGTTGCGAGGGCGAGGCCGGTGAAGCCGTCGAAAGCGCCGTCGCACTTGAGGCGTGTCAACGCGAGGCGTGTGTAAGTGCGACCTGCTTCGGCCTTCCAACCGCAGAGTGCACCACTCTCTGAGCCGCGCCCTCGCTACAGACTCAGCATGCGCTGGATGAGCGAGAGCAGCTGCTCGCTCACCTGCTGCAGCGACGCCTGACGCAGCGTGCTCAGCTCCACGTCGTACTGCGTGCGACGGTCCTTGGAGAAGGCGCCCTTCTTGTCCACCTCCAGCATGATCTGGAGGTTGGTACCGAGGTACTGCATCTCCACGTTCACGCAGTCGATGTTCCACTGCGTGCGCCACTGTGCGGGCGGCTCGAAGCGCGCCTTGAAGTGCTGCCCCAGCGGCTTGCTCTCGATCGTGTCGACGCGCAGGTCCAGGGCGCCCATCGCATCGCGGATCTTCTCCACGTCGATGTTCCGCATCGTGATCGGCACCTCGACCTCGACGTCGTAGGCCCACGCGATGTCGACGCATCCGCGGATCTCCCAGTGGACGTCTTTGCCCGAGACCGAGGTCGCCTGTGGCACCCGGAGCTCGAACGGCATCGGCACGCGGTCACCGTTCTTACACTTCCAGGGGCCCTTCTTCACGAGCACGCGGTCCCACACGTGGCCCTTCTTCGCGCCCTTCTTGTGAACCTCGACCAGCTCGAGCGTGATCTCGTCGACCGTCTCGTTGTCGGTCGCGGTGAACTCGGCGAAACCCTTGATGGTGGTCTCGTTGGCAAAGCTGTCCGAGGGCAGCGCAACCATGAAGACCCCGTTGTTGTTGGAGCCCTGTCGGCGATAGGTCATCGACCCGGACGCGTCGGTCGGCTGCGCCGGCGGCGGCGTGCTGTACGAAACCGCGGCTTCGGAGCGACGCGCATCGATCATCGCCTTGAGGTTGGCCGGCACCTCGCCCATCACCGTGGCCCCCTGCTGAGGACCCGCGTTCCAGGTCACGCCCAGCGGCATGTGGCCCACGAACACGGTCTGTCCCGGCGCGAGCTGAACCGGCTGCTGACCGACGGGGTTGCCATTGATCCACGTGCCGTTGCTCGAGCCCATGTCGCGGATGAGCGCGAAGCCGTTGTCGAAGAACACTTCGCAGTGCCGACGCGACACCGTGGGATGTTGCGCGCACAAGGACGACGTCGCCTCGTCGCGACCAATGATGTGTCGCGGGTTGTTCGCGTCGAGCGTGGCGGTAGCGTGGCCGATCTGCAGCGTGATGCCGGACATCGCCTCGGACGGTAGCAGCTGAGACGCTCGGTTCGCTGCCGATTCGAAGGCCCGCCGTCCGGATTCTTGCGGCACCGCCCGCGCTACAGCGTGCAGGAGAACTTGCCCGAGACCTCGCGCCTCTCTCCAGAGGCATTGCACAACACCAGCTGTACCGTGCCCCACGTCGCTTCGGCCTCACCGAACGCGTCTTCATAGGTGGAGGCGCCCGCAAAGTCGACGCGCGAGACACCGCAGTCCGGGCCCGTGGCGAACGCCTCAGGACTCACGCCCCACTCCGCTTCAACCTCGTCCCATTCCGAGCTGTACTCACGGAGGCCCCGACCCGTCACCGAAATCTCCAGCAGCGCCACCGAAAGCTCGAATCGCACGCTGGAGCCCTCCAAGGACACGCCATGGCTGCAGGTCGCACCGTCGTCGTAGCGCTCACCGTCGACGACCAGCTCCACGGCACCACCGCCGGTCCTGCCCAGCTGCGGGAAGTCCTCCGGAATCGGCGGCGGCTCGGTCTCTTCCAGGTCGAGGGCGCTGCACCCGAGCAGCAACACGCCCGCAAACCCCATGACCATGCCTAGCAGCCCGTGGTGCAACTCCCCGCGCCGCCTCGCTTGCCCTTTTCGACGGAGGCGGCGTCGCCGAAAGCTTGAAGTAGCCCTATTCCTGCGTTTCGGCTCCTTGCCTCCGCCGAAAAAGCGACGCGATCCGACACGCGGAGTTCCACCACAGGCTGCTAGGCGATGCACCGCTGAGAGATGTAGCAGCCGCGCCCCTGACTCGGCCAGCCGCCCATCGCACACCCTTGGTACGCTTCTCGCAGCCGCCCGATGCGCTTGCCGTCCTTCCTGCTCCTGCTGCTTTCGCTGTGCGCGTCGGGTTGCAACCTGCCAATCGAAGAGAAGGCCGCGTGCGAGGACACGCGAGACTGCATCGACGGGCGCGCGTGCGTCGACGGACAGTGCTCGGACGGCGCCTGCCAGCGAGCGTGTGATGCCATTTGCGACGCTCGACGAACCTGCGGGGTTGGTCCAGCCTGCTCGCGTTCGTGCTCCGAAAGCGTCGACGAACACATCGTCCTGCTCGGGGGGGAGTGCGGGACGCAGTACGACCTGCTGGAGACGGACGACTGCGATGCGATCACCTGCTACGACGCCTGCCTCGGCGCGTGCTCGCAGGGAGCCAGCTGCGCGCTGGTGGAAGACATCGCGGCCTGCACCATGCAGTGCCAGCTGGAGGTGCCCTGCGACCCCTCGCAGGGCACGTGCAACGAACTGGACGCAGGTTCGCTGACCTGCTGGTCGCGGGGCGAGCCGAGCGGTTGCTGAGTCAGCGCGCCGTCTTGGCCCGGCGCAGCAGCAGCAGCCCAGCGACGGCCGTGACGCCACTGGTCACCGCCATCGAGACCGCCACGGTGGCGCTTCGACGGTGCGGCTCGACGAGCGGCTCCGCCTCGCGCTCGGTCGCGACGTTCGAGAAGCGGCTCCGAAGCACCGCTGCCCGTACCCCAGTTCCAATTGCCACCGCCCCCGAAACCCCGGCGACGGACAGCAACGCCAAACCGGGCGCGCGACTTCGAGGCCTCGACCGTGGTCCCACGTCGTCGTCTTCACGACGCGTGACCGGTGGTGTTGTCACGAGCGCATCAGCCGGAGACGGAGGCTGCGGCAGCGCGACCGGCACCGCCCCGACGCTGTCGACGAAGCCGCGATAGTAGTCGTACGTATACGGTTCGGCGAACAGACGGCGTCGAAAGGTATCCGCCGTGCTGCCGCGTGCCGATGCCTCACGAGGTTGTCCCGCCAGGTCTGCAAACGCGATGCGCTGCCCCGCGCGGGCTTCGAACGCGTACTCGGTCTGCGAGGCGCGCAGGAACACCCGACCGGCGGGTACGGCCACAGCAATGGGTCCGCCGACGTTGCCATCGAGGTGGCGCCGACCGTCGCCCAGCTCCACGTGAAAGTGCCCCAGCGAGGACAGGTCGCCTTCGAGCAGCGCCGTCTCGCGCAGCGAACCCAGCTCGACCAGCGGCACGTGTGGATCGAGTGCAGGCGGATGGACGACCACGCTGGGCTTGGCGCGCGGGTCCTGGACGCCGCGATTCGCCGACGCGACGAACGACTGCAGCTCGCTGTACTCGATCCGCTGGTCCGCGTTGATGTCGGCCGCCCCCCACATGCCCGAGAGCAGCTCGTGGCTGAACACGCCCGCTTCGAGCACCGACCACTCGTGCGACGACTCGCCCGTGCTGCTCGATGCGAGCACGCCGACGTGGGGAAACCGAGCCAGGGTGTTTTCCTGCGCCCACCGACGATCGTCCTCCGGCGTGACCGGGGTCGTGCTGCCGTCCACCGCCGTACCGAAGCGATCGCCGCGCAGGCCCACGACACCCGCCGCGTGACACGCGTCGATGATGAGGTGGACGCGCTCGGCGGGCAGCGTGCGGAGCAGTTCGTCGAACAGGAACGTTCGCGTGAGCGGCCCATCGAGCAGCGACAGGAACGGCGCTCCCGAAGCATCGATGGCACCGTGCCCCGTAAACACGATGTAGACCGCCGTCAGGTCCTCGTCCCAGTTCAGCGCGCCCAGGGCTTTGCGCAGCGCGTCGCGAGTCGGCGGGCCGTCGACGGAAGCGCCCCCGACGCGCCCCCGCGTTTGGGCGTCGTAGACGGTCAGCAAGACGGTTTGGTCGACGAAGCGCCGAAACAACTCGGCGTATCGGTGGGCGTCGTCATCGGCGTAGCGCAGCGTCGCAAGGCCCTCCCCGGCTGCACCCTCAGGTGGCACGTTGTTGCCCACCACCACCGCGACGGTCTTCGCATGTGCCGTCGATCCGAACGCGAACAACACGGCGGCGAAGAGCCAGGCGAGCAGTCGCGTTCCCCTCACGGCGCGGCCTCGACCACGAGCGTGCGTTCGACGAACTCGACCCCGTCAGGGCGGGATTCGTAGGCCTGCTCCACCTGCGTACGCGTCATGGGCTCGGTGGAGAACACCACCACCACCGCGTGTGTTCCGGGTGGAAGCGTGTCGTCGACTTCGACCTGAAACGGCAGGAGCCCACGTGCCACGTCGGGCAACGCCACGCTTTGCGCATCGGCCGAGGCCGGCGCGAACCACACCACGGCACCATCCTCGCGGAAGGCGAACGCCGCCACGTGGGAGAACGACGCGGCATTGCTGAACGTCAGCTGAACGCGTCCACCCCGGTCGCAGGCACCACCGCAATCGAGCTCGACCTGCGCGCCATCCTCGACGCCGCGTGGCGTGAACGGATCGTCCGGCTCGACCGGTGACGTGGGCATCAACACCACGGCGAGCACGACGGCCGCGACCGCTGCAGCGCCGACCCACCACCACCGCGTCCACCATGCCGGCGCGGCTTCGGACTCCGCGGCATCCTGGGTCTGCCCGAGCACCGAGGCAAAGATCGCTTCATGCTCGGGCCGGCTCAGCCCATCGCGCCCCGAAAGCAGGCGACCGACGGCGCGATCCGAGTCGCGTTCGTACTCGGGCGTGGTCACGACGGCTTCACCTCCGCGGTTCGAGATGGGGTTTCCGACGCCAGCCTCGGCTGTAGATCGCGGGCCGCCAAGAACGCCTTGAGCCCGGCGTGCACCGTGCGTTCCAGGGTCCGAACTCGGCGGCGGGTCACTCCCATCGTGCGCGCGACGTCCTCTTGGGAGCGCTCCTGCTCGAACCGCAATGCTACGAATTGCCGCTGCTCGGGGTCCAGCGCCTCCACGTATTCACGCGTGGCTGCCTTCAGCTCGGCATCCAGCATCGACTGCTCGATCCCATCGCCCGCGTCGGCGAGGAACTCGACGTCGTCGGCGACTTCGATGCCGCGCCGTCGCGCCCGATCGATCAGCAGGTTTCGAGCGATCGTCTGTAGGTACGTCGAGAACGGACGAAGGCCGTCGTAGCGGGCGCGCGCCTTGGGTGCGAAGGCCCGGATGAACACGTCCTGCAACACGTCTCGAACGTCCGCATCCGACAGCGGCATCAAGCGAACGCCCCCGCGAGCCAGGCCCGCGCGCAGGCGAACCTCCAGCGCGGGCGCATGCTCGAAGTAAACCCGCTCGAGCGTAGCGGGCTCACCTTCTCGAAACGCGCGGAGCAACGCGCGGTCTTTGAACAGCTCCGTCACCGCCCGCGAACCGATGCAGCATCAATCGCGCAGATCGGGCTGTCGACTTATTTTTGGACCGGCGCGGCCGAACGAACCGAGAGGTTCGTAGGGACGTAGTGAGCACGCGAGCGACCGCGTTGCGAACGTGGTCCTTTGTGGCCCTAGCACGTTGATTTTTCGCGTTTTTCTGCTCCGAAAGCGGCCGAGCGCGCGCAGGCCTCCGTAGTCGGCCGCACCCCATGACACGCGCCCCCCTTGCGTCCCTCCCTTTCCTTTTCGTCACGGTTCTCGGCTCGTCAGCATGCTCGTTGTTCGGCGGCGGCGACGGTGACGGCTCTGGCTCCAGCGGCGGCGCCACGATGCCGCAGCCGATGTTCGAACCGGGCTGCGAAGAGCCGAGCACGGGCACGGCGATCACCTGCGCCAACTTCTGCGACAAGCTCTCGCTGTGCACGGCCGGCCTCTGCGCCAATCAACTCTCCGAGCCGGCGTTGTGCGACGGGACCGTCTCCGACGCCCTGCAGGCGTCATGCTTGGCAACCTGCGACGAGACGGCGCTGCAGAACGACCAGGAGAGCGTCTCCTGCTTGTTCGAGAACACGTGCGCCGCGGTGTTCATCGACAAGGTCTGCGACCCGACCGCTTCGCTCGAATGCGACGGCATGGCTACGACCACCACCACGTCGTCCGCCACCACCGACTCCACCACCACGTCCGCCACCACCGCCGGTAGCGAGTGTCCGTGGGAGTTCGACGGCGAGTGTGACGAGCCCGAGGGCACCGGCTTCTGCCCTGAGGGGTCGGACCCCGACGACTGCGAGGACTTCGGCGGCTCGACCTTTGGGGACTACACCTTCGGTGGCTCGACCTACGGCGACGAGACGGGGACGGGAACGTCGACGGGCTTCGGCACAACCGGCGGGACGAGCGGAACCTCGACCGGCTTTTAGCGATCGCGCTGCCGAGACGAGTCGCTCAGCCCGAGGTACTGGTCCCAGGGCCGCTCGCCGAGCCCGTCTCCGCACCCGGGCCGGTGTCGGGGATGTCGGCGGTGTCCGTCGCCGTGTTGCCGTCGGTCCCCGCGTCGTTGCCCGTGCCTTCGCTCGAGCTCCCGCCACCCGTCGTCCCGCCGGCGTCCGTGTCGGTGTCGCCGCCGGTGCTCGTCCCGGTGGTGGCACCATCCGTGCCGCCGGACCCCGCGGTGGTCGCACCGCTCGTGGCGGGCGGCGCCGTCGTGGCCGTTCCCATGGCCGTGGCACCGCCGGACCCGACGGGAGGGCTGTTGTTCTCCTCTTCGTTGGCGCACCCGAGCACGAGCATGCACGCCGCCGCCACCAGGCTGCTCCGCATCACGTCCGCATCGTACCCAACCCCCGGCAGCCGACGGAGGCTGAACCAAAGAGTGGAGGGGCGGGGGGGGGTGGGGGGGGGGGCCCGGCGCGGCCGG
>JBCCQM010000170.1:0-17927 GCA_039024335.1 Myxococcota bacterium | reverse complement strand
GGTGGAGGCCCAGCGCTGACGAGGGGCGCCTGGGGTCCGGCGTGGTGAAGACGAAGCTGCCGTGCGCCACCATCAGCGTCCGATAGAAGATGCCCTCCGTCTGGCGGCGCAGGCACGCGAACAGGGCCTCTCGTCCGAGGAGGTCCCGGTCCAGGCACACGTCCCCCAAGCGGCGCTGCGGCGTGACTTCCCAGAGAAGTTCGGTGAGCTGGTCCGCGCTCAGGTACCCCTCGCGCACGAGCACCTGACCAAGCCGGTCCTCGTCGAGGTCGCTGCGCGCGTCTTCCAGCGCCCCTTGGGCGATCCGCAGCTGCAGCGTGGTGCCGTCGGCCCCATGAACGACGAGGTCTCCTTGAAAGCTACGCTCGGCGATGATTTCGATCATCTGAAAGAGCGTCATCCGGTTGAGGATCTCGCCGGCCAGCACCACGCGCGCGCCCGCATCGAGCTGCCCATCCTCCAGGCCGAGGTCGAGGTCGTCCTCGTCCTCGTCCGCAACCGGCACGAGGATGTCCTCCTCGCCCGGAAGCTCGCGGCGCAGCAGCAGCATGCCCGGCGCTTCGCTCACCAACCGGTACGGGCCCGCATGCGCACGCAGCCTGCCCCGAACCTCGGGATCGACATCGAGCGCCCCCTCGGCGTCGATCGTGATGCGCTCGGACGGCACGGCGTCGAATTTAGTCGGTCCCGGTCCGTGGACCGAAAACCCTGCCAACCCGAGGCCTCGCGGCGGGTTGGCGGCGGCCACCGCCTCCACTGCATGTTAGAAGTTCGACCGCGGGTTCGTCGATCCGACAGGCCCGCCACCCCGTCTTGGATGTACGCCCCTACCCCCGGGGCTCCCCGGTTCGCGATGAAGATACTCCCCCGCCCGTTCCGTCGGTTGATTGTCGCCTCGCTGCTGCTTCAGGCCCCTCTGGCGGGCTGTAAGCCGCCTCCGCCCCCGCCTCCGCCGCCCGCCCCACCGCCGGCGCCCAAGCCACCGACCGTCGCCGAGACCGTCGACACGATCTTCGCCGCGTACTTTGCGGCCAACCCCGTCACGGCCACCGCGCTGGGGGAACACGCCTACGACGCCCAGTGGCCGGACCTCTCCCCCGAGGGCCTCGACGCTGAACGGGCGCGCATCGCCACCGCTCGTTCAGCGCTCGACCAAGCCGGCATCGCGAACGTCGACGACGAAGTCGACGTGGAGATCCTCCGCAACGCGCTCGACCTGCAGGCGTTCAGCCTCGACGTCGAGCAGCCGTGGCGGACCGACCCGTACTGGTACGTCGGGCTCATCGGGGCCGGCATCGACGAGCTGATCTCGCGGGACTTTGCGCCCGCGGGGGACCGCGCGGCCTCGGTCGCCGCTCGCCTCGTGGGACTGCCCGCGATCGTGGAGCAGGCCAAGGTCAACCTCGACGCCGCCGCGTGCATGCGGCCGCAAACCGAGGTCGCCATCGCGCAGATCGACGGCCTGGTCACGCTCATCCGCAAAACCACGTTCGAACGTCTCGCCGACGCCCCCGAACCGGTCCGGCAGCAGATCGGCGCCGCCTCGAGCCCCGCGGTGATGGCCCTTCGCGATCTGCAGCAGCACCTGCGGTCGACCGTGCTGCCCGCGGCCGCCGGGGACTGGCGTTTGGGCAAGGAGAACTTCGAGCAGAAGCTGCAGCTGGTGCTCGACAGTGACGTGAAAGCGGACTCGCTGCGACGCGCTGCGGTGATGGAACACGGGCGGGTCCGTAAGGCCATGAACGCCCTGGCCTACGACCTCGGCGTCGCGATGATCGGAGAGCGAAAGCTCGCGCGGGTCCGTCGCCGCGCCGTCGGGGATCCGGATGCAGCGGTGACCCGGTACGTGCTCGACATTCTGTCCAACTGGCACGTGGACCCCCCCACGCTGCGAGATGCGGCCGAGGAAAACCTCACTCGGCTCGACGCCTTCGTGTCCTCCCAGGACATCCTCCCGCTCGACAGCAGCGAAGTCTTGCAGGTCATCTGGACGCCGCCACACCAGCAAGGCGTGTTCATTGCAGGGCTGGCGGCTCCGGGGCCACTCGAGACGACCGAAGCCGGCCTGCCCAGCTTCTACCTCGTGCAGCCGATTCCCAAGACGTGGGAGCCGGAGGTCACCGAGTCGTTCCTGCGCGAGTACAACAACTTCATGCTGGAAATCCTCTCGATCCACGAGGCGATTCCCGGGCACTTCGTCCAGCTGTACTACGGCAAGCGCGAGCCCTCGAAGGTCCGCAAGGTCCTCCAGAACGGGGCCTTCGTCGAGGGATGGGCGGTCTACACCGAGAGCGTGATGGTGGACGCCGGCTACGCCGGACGCGTCGTCCCGCCAGAGGCCGAGCGTCCCGACGGCGTGGGGCCGGCACTCTGGTCGGTCATCACCACCCCCGAGCTCCACGCCAAGGCCATCGCGCTGCACGGCCTGAAGTTCTATCTGCGCACGGTCACCAACGCGATCCTCGACCACTCGATCCACGCGGGGACGATGACGCGGGAGGAAGCCCTCGACCTGATGATCAATCGTTCGTACCAGGGCGAAGGAGAAGCGGTCGGCAAGTGGACGCGGGCCCAGCTGACCTCGGCCCAGCTCTCGACGTACTTCGCAGGCGCGCGCGCCTGGAGAGCGCTGCGCACGAAGGCCGAAGCCCGCGGAGGGTTCTCGGCGTCCACGTTTCACGCAGAAGCGCTCGCGCACGGAGCACCACCGGTCGACGCCCTGCCCCGCTTGATGGGCTGGACGGGCGAAGCCACGGCCGAATCTGCGCAGGAGCCGGCGACCGAGCCCGACGCCGAGGCCGACGTCGCCATCGAAGAGACCGTCGAGCCCGAGACCGAGCCGGCACCCGCCGAAGCGGCCGCCGACGACTTCGACAGCGCCCTCGACGACGTGCTCGGCGACTAGCTCGCGCTTGGCGACTCGCTAGAGAGCGGCGTGGAGCTGGGTCCGCAGCCGCTCCATCAACGCCTCGTCCTTCACGTCGAGGACGGGCGTCGAGTCGTACTGCTCCCAAAACACCGACGCCTTTGCGTCCTCGGGTACTTCGAGCACGCGGCGCAAGCGGCGGTTATCAGGCACGAAGCCGCGCGGAATGAGAGCGAGCAGCGCGTTGGCGATGGTGCCCTGTAGACCACAGATCAACACGACCGCGTTCGTCGGCAGCAAGCCCCCTTCGCCAAGCCCCAGCGCGACCTCGGTCTTGGGCATGTTGGCCTCGCCGAAGAGGGCCTCGGCACGCCCTTCGAAGCCGGTCCACCCCTCGACCTGCTGGGGACGAGAAATCGTGGGCAGGTACTTCAGTCCGTTCGACCCCGCGAGCCCGGCGAGTTCCTCACGGTAGCCCAGGCCGGTCGGGTAGCTCGCGCCGTGCAGGACCGCAAAGTCCGAGAGGTCCGCGGACGCGTCCTTGGCGATGCGGCTGCGCACCATGCTGACGAACGGCGCGAGCCCCGTCCCGGCCGCGAGCGTGACCTTCAGGCGCGCATCCTCGGCCCCGCAAGTGTCCTCGACCGTGAACTTGCCCGCAGGATTCGGCCGACAGTACATCCGGTCACCGACCTGGATCGGCCACATCAGGTGCGTCAGCGGGAGGTCGGACTCGGGAGTGCCGACCTTGCGGATGTAGAACTCCACGTCGCCCTCGTCTTCGGGCGCCGACGCGATCGACATGGGTCGCCGAACCGACACGGGGCGAGGGTCATCCGCCCCTTCGACCACGGCGCGGTTCATCCCGATCGTCAGGTACTGCCCGGGCACGAACCACGCCCCCGGCTCGCTCGAGAACGGCGCATCGGGCTTGAGCCGAAAGACCGAGAGGGTCGGCTCGAGGTCGATGCGCTGCGTGACGGTGGCGTTGTAGTCGAGCAGCTTGGCCATGTGCGTTTGCAGATCGTAGCAGGCGCGCCGGCGCAGCTGCCCTTCACGCCTGAGCCGCGAGCTGCCACGAGCTGCTTAGACCTCGACGGGCCCGTCCGCCGCCGGTTCGCCCCACCGGCTGCCGAGCCAGGCCGCCGCGATGGCAGCCGCCAGTCCCCACGCCACCGGCAAGATCCCCAGCACGGGCGTAGGCTGAATCCACGCGAGCAGCAGTACCGCGTTGCCCACCACGATGGACGCGATGGCCCCCGTCGCCGTGAACCAGCGGCTCCGCACGCCCAGGTAGAGCGTCGGGACCAGCATCACGTACCCGGAGAACGAGAACGAGGCGATCGCGTAGATCGACGCGGGGCGCAGCACCACCAGCGCGCCGGTCAGCAGCGCGATGGCGACCAGGAACGCGCGCCCCAGCCGGACCTCCCCGCCTGGGGAGAGGTCCGGTCGGAGGCGACGGATGACGTCGCGCGAAAGCATCGAGGACAGCGTCAGGAACTGGGCGTCGACGGTCGACATGACCGCCGCCAGCACGCCCGCGAGACAGAGCCCCTCCATCCAGGGGCCGAACGCGTCCTGCACGAGACGCACGAAAATTCCATCCGACGCCCGCCCCTCCAGGCCCGGGATTGCCACCGCTCCCCAGACGCCGAGCATCACGACCGGTACCCAGAGCAGCACCAGCGCCAGCGGGTAGGCCCGCGCGGTGTTGCGAAGCGCGTCCACGCTCTTCGCCGCAAAGATCCGCACCAGCATGTGGGGGAACGCGATGACGGTCAGGGAGATGGCCAAGCCCCAGCTCGCCCACGCCCCCGTTGCGAACATCGGCCGGTCCCCGCGGGTCAGCAGCTGCGGAGCCTCCGCGACCAGCCGTGCGCTGATGCGCTCGAACCCACCCAGATGCCGGGCGACGCCGACGAACGCGACCAGGACGAACCCGACGAACACGATCCCCTGGAAGACGTTGGTCCACATCGTCGCCCGCATCCCGCCGGTCGCCGTGTAGACGAGGGTGACCGCGAGCAGTCCGCCGGCAGCCACCTCGAGCGAGACGGCGTCGCCGGTGAGAACGGACACCGCCACCCCGACGCCGAGAACGGACGAGACGAGATACGGGACCGTGTAGACGACGAACGCCACGAACAGCACCACGCCGAGCGCGGGACTCTGCAACCGGGCCGCGTACAGCTCCGCGGGCGTGACGGCGCGGTGCTTTCGCGCAGCTCGCCAGGCCGGGTACCCGATCGCCCAAAAGCTCAGCGGGATGCCCAGCGCGACGATCGCCGCGTTGAGCCCGAACACCCCGACCCCGCGGTGGTACGCAATACCCGGCACACCCATCAAAACGAACGGGGTCACGTTCGTCCCCAGCAGCGCCATGAAGAGCACCAGCGTCCGGGCGCTGCGGCCCCCGAGAAAGTAGTCCTCCGGCGTGGCGGTCGTCGTTCGTGATGCTGCCCACGCGATCGCGGCCACGATCGCGAAGTAGACCGCCACGACGGCCCCTTGTACCGCGCCGTCACTCATCGGCCGGCCCCCCGTCGACGTCGCGCCATGCGAACCGCGCCGCGAGATGAATGAGCAGCGCAGCCGCGGCCATCCACGCGAGATGGAACGCGAGATCCCAGGGCAAAACGCCGAGGACGAGGGTGGGAGCTGCGGCCGACGGGGCCCAGATGTGCAGCGCGATGAGCAGCAGGCTCGCGCCCCAGACGAGGCGCCGACGAGCGGAGAAACGATTCACGAGCGTGGCCGATGCTACCGCCGGGCATCCGCTGCGCAGGGTCGGGCGTGGTGCAAGAGCCGTGAAGACCCACACTTACGTTTCCCGACAGTCCAGTCCGGCCCCGGAGAAATTCGATATAACCGCTTCATGGACTTCCGCGGCTTGGCATGTCTCCTGGGTGCGTCCGTTGCTCTCGCAGCCTGCACCACCGAGGTGGCGGACAACTTCGACCCGAGCACCTCGGGTACGCCGACCACCACCGAGACCCCCGACACCAGCAACGGCGTCACCACGGAGGACACCGCCAACGAGTCGAGCAGCAGCACGACCGACGCGGGCGACACCACGACGACCGGGGAAGGAACGTCCTCGTCGACCGGCGAGGACAGCGGTAGCTCGGGGTTCATCGGCTCGCTGTGCGGCAACGGAATCATCGAGGGCAACGAGGATTGCGACTGCGGCGACGACGGCGACTGCACCACCGAGGAGCTCGCCGGCCTTGCGTGTGAAGACACCGAGGACCCGCTCGTCCCCGGCGTGCTCACCGGCGGCCCGCTCGGCTGCAACCCGGCCAGCTGCCGCTTCGACACCAGCCAGTGCGTCTACTGCGGCGACGGCGAGCTCAACGGCAACGAGGTCTGCGAGCTCGACCAGCCGATCGAGACCAGCTGCCAAGAGCTCGGCAAGGGCACCGCGGGCAAGCTGACCTGCATGGACACCTGCCAGGTCGACACTACCGCCTGCACCGAGTGCGGCTTCCAGTTCAACTTCGAGGGCGAACAGTGCCCCGGCGACTGGATCACGCTTCGGACCACCGGCGCGGCACCTGTGGAGTCCTGGGAGTGCGGCACGCCGACCAGCTACAACGGAGGCCCCGGGACCGCCAAGACCGGCGTCTGGGGAACCAACCTCTCGGGGCCGTACCAGCCCAACGAGAGCGGATTCGTCCGCTCGGGCAACCTCGACCTGTCCAACTGCGGGGACCAGACCGTCACGATGACCATCCGGCACTGGTTCGACTTCCAGGGCGGCGTGACCAACAGCGACGGCGGCATCGTCCAGATCACGAACGGCAACCCCGACGAGCTGCTCAACGGCTGGGTCACCATCGAGCCCACCGGCGGCGTGATGTACCTCGGAGAGATCGACGCGACGCACCCGCCCGTGGCCGACAACCCCGGCTTCTCGGGCAACGACGCGATGAACGAAGCCATGTGGGTCGAGTCTACGTTCGACATCACGCCGTACATCAGCGACACCGTTTCGATTCGCTTCCTGCTCGGCAGCAACGGCGGCTCCGAGGCGGGCGGCTGGTACATCGACGACGTCGAGATCCTCGGCTCGGGCGGCTGAGTCCGGCCCCCACCACAGCGGTTCACACGGCTGACTACGCCGGGTCGGTCTCTTCGGAGGCGGCCCGGCGTTGTTCGTTGCGCCGACCCCTTCGCCGCAGCCACGCGCCGATGCGCCGGACCTCGTCGGGACGCAGGAACGCCACGTAGGTCGCGATGCACAGCGGGCTGAAGAAGGCGACGTAGAGCATCGCCTGGATGCCCAGGTGCATCGACAGGCCAAAGCCCAGGAACAGCCAGCGCAGGTCCGGCATGCGGCGCGGGCGGCCGAGCAGCGACCGCAGCCAGTGCACGCCCACGAATGCGCTGAACCCGATCTCCCAGACCAAGACCACCCACGTCATCGGTCGCAGCACGTACGGCTGCAGCGTGGCCAGCAGAGGACCGATTTCGAAGTGGCGGTTGTAGGGGTTGGCCAGCGAGAAATACAGCGCCGTGCCCTGCTCGTGCCACGTATCGCCGGTCTTGAGCAGTCCGGTGGAGGTGTAGACCACCGCCATCTGCAGCTGAATCACGCGACGGCACCACACGGGCACCGGCTTCGCCCCGTGCTTGCGCGCGTCGAGAGAGAGGCCGTTGCCCGCCGGCATCAGCATCAGCAGCGTACACAGCACCATCTGCAGCTGGTCCGCGAGCGAGTACAGCAGCGGGTGCCGCCCGAACATGCTGACCCACACCGCCCACGAAATGACGGCGGCCACCTTGGTGAAGCGACCGACGAGCCACAGCAGGTGCGCCACCACGCCGAGCCCGTAGATCGCTCGGACCGCCCACGGTGCGTCGACCCAGAAGAACAGCGAGAGCCGGCTGGGAAACGCCTCGCGCGCCCACGGCCCGAACAGCACGGCGTCGCGCGAGAAGTAGTCGGCCACCGCACCGACGTGGGTCAGCAGGCTCGTCGTGAGCACGGTGACGAGAACGATGCGCAGCAGGCCGAGCGCAGTCGGGTCCTCGCCGTCGAGCGCGAGCTTGCACGCGACCCGGTCCAGTCGTGCCAGGAGACCCACGTCAGCCGCGGACCTCGCTGGCCTGATCGGCCTCGATCATGTCGAGCACGATCGGGTGCTTGCAGTACTGCACCGTCACGAAGGTGCGCTTGGGCTTGCCCAGCGCCGAGGCGCCCTGGGCGACCTTGTGTGGCTTGGTGAACCGCCGACGCACCTGGTGCATCACGATTCGATGCGGCACGTTCCCGCGCCGGGCTTCCCGCACGCAGACGCCTTTGAGGTACCAGATCCGGTTGTTGTTGCGCTTCTTCGGGCTGAAGTTCGCGTACTGGCGCCAGATGTCGACCCGAGTTTTGTTCCACATCCAGTGGGTGTTCCAGGCGACGTTCTCCTGCGCCGACTCCTCGAGTCTTCGCTCGGACCCGTCGGCGTAGATCGCCGTCAAGTTCATGTACGTCTGCGAGCGCTGCGGATTGGGCGAGTACATCTGCCAGCCCTGCTTGAACGAGACCTGCAGCGCGACCTTGGCCAACGTGCTGCTGGGCGCGAAGTGCTTCGAGGGAATGTTCGGCACGAGGATGAACGTGACGACCGTCAGCACGAACAGCGCGTGCAGCAGGCGGCCGATGCCCCGCGTCATCCGCCGGTCGCCCTTCGACGGCGTCGACGCAGCATCGGCAGCAGCAGCCATGGCCCGAGGATCGCCGAACCCGCCCCACCCTGGCAACCGCACCCGCCTGCGGACGTCTCCGAGGCGAACACCGCCTCGGAATCACCGTCGCCGGGCGCATCGCCGTCGGTCTCCGTCTCGGCCTCGGCCTCGTTCTCGTCCGCCCCGACGGGCACCATGGAGACGCCGGTTGCGACCATGTCCGCCGTGCTCAGCCCGCCCATGGCAATGTGCACGACCTCCCCTTCTCGCATGTTCGGAACCACCGCAACGTAGCCACCGCCGGGCTGCTCGACCGGCTCCAGCTCGAGGTCCCAGTCCCCCTCGACGAGCGTCACCTCCCGGATGCGCCCGGTCTCTCCCGTCGCGTCGCCGGGGTCATCGAGCGCGATGAGGTCGTAGGAGAAGCGAATCATCGCGTCGGCACGCTTGACCAGCACCGCGGCGGTGTTGCCCTCGTCGTCGACGCCCCGCAGACCGAACTGCACCTCGAGTCGCTCGGTGCCCGGCGGCACCACGTAGCGCAGCTGCATCGGGCCGGGCAAAAACGGCTGCAGCGTGGCGTTGCGGCGCCGCAGGTGCATCGTGCGGCCGTCTTCGACCTCGTCCTGGTCGGTGATGACCCGCGGGCAGTCCAGCAGCCCGCGGGTGGACAGCGCGCGTTCGAGCAGCGTCACGTCGTCGTCGTCCCACGTGCCCTCGTCCACCAGCTCGGCGGCGGTGACCAACAGCGCGGCCGCGCCCTCCTCGAGCGACGCGTCGGAGGGCATTCGCGGGAGCGCCCGCAGCACCAGCGTGTCGACGCTGGGACCGACCCGCGCGCGCACCGACCACAGCGCCGCGGCGAACGGCTCGCCGTCGTTGTGCACCTGCCCGATCGTATCGTCGGGACACGTCTTGGTGTTCTCGCCGGTGCGAATCTCCGTGCGCGAGGTGGCCGTCCAGAAGCGGCCGACGTACTCCCCCACGCGGGGGTCGTCGGTCATCATGTACGCCATGTAGTCGGCGATCGCCTCATTCATGCCGCCGGCGTCGACGAGCGACCCGTCCTCGCGCAGCTTGCGACCGTTGAGGCCTTCGGGGGTCAGCATCGCGACCACCCCGTGCCCGAGTTCGTGATAGACGACGTCGCCGTCATAGGCGAAGTCGACGTCGCTCCCTTGCCCGAACAGCATCGCAACGCCGCGTTCGGGGTCACACTGGTTGGTGTAGAAGGCGTTGTTGACCGGCTCGAAGTCGAGGTCGTCGGTCGGGGTCAACGCCCGGACGTTGGCGAGCATCGTCGCCTGCTCGCACTGGAACTGCGGCACGCCTTTGTCGGCCAGAACGTCGAGAAAGCGAGCGCCGTGAAAGAACATGCTCAGCTCGGCGTACGCGTCGTCGGCCTGCACGTTGTCGCCCTCGATGATCACGTCGGGCACCCGCGGGAAGAAGTTTCCGTCGGCGTCGGCCATCGCGGAGTGAACCGGGTAGCAGTCCCCCTCGTCGACCCAGTCGGGCACGGTCTTGGGCGGCTCGGCGACGCAGTTGAATGCCGCGATGGTCTCCGACTCCAGCACGCCTCCGGGAGGTACGGACTCGATGCGCGGCAGCGTGACCTCGGTCGGCTCGGGCGTGGTCGAGGGGTTCTCCAAGAACACGCGCGCCTGGGCCGAGCGCACCTGCTCGACCTCATCGAGTAGCCGCCCCGTCATCGCGCTCATCCACAGCGTGCGACGCGACGGCGTGGGCCGAAGCGTCAGCGGCAGCTGGACCTCCCAGGCGAGCACGGGCCGCCCCAGGACTGCGACGTAGACAAGCGTAGGCGCCGACTCGAAGGCCGTGGGCGCGTCGGCGCCGAGCGCCTCGGCGACCAGCTCCGGCAGCGCCTCGGCAGCCACCGCCGCCTCGTCGGGCTCGACCTGCGGCGCGGCCAGCGTCGGCGCCGAGGGAGCGCGCAGCCACGTTCCGGCGCCATCGACGGGTACCGTACGACTGGCGCGACGAACCGGGATCCCGTGCAGCACCGGCGCCACGACGTCCAGCGCCGACGCGTTGCCTGCGCGGAACGGGACGCGGCGGACGGTCTGCATCGTCAGCGACGCGTCGGCGGCCGACGCCGCGCGCGGAAGCCCGAGCGCACACGCGAGCAGTCCGGCGGCCGTCATCCAGCGCATCCCCGTCAGCGTACCGCCTTCGAGCCGGCGCCGCCCGCCCCGGACCGGGGTCTGCTGCGGCTCCCGGTCGCAGCGGCCCAAGACCGATCCCAGCTGCATGGCGACCGGCAGGACTCGCTGCTAGCGTGCTCAGCGATGCGTCGCTGGCTGGTTGGAGTGTCGATGGGTGTGCTGCTTGCGACGAACGCGAGCGGATGCCGGGAGGAGAACCCCTTCGACTTCGGCGGCCCACGAGACTGCTCGATCACCGAGCAGAACGCGTTCATGTACACGCTCATGCAGGAGGCCTACCTGTGGAACGAGTTCGTGCCCGACGACGTCGACCCGGCTGCCTACGCGTCCCCCAGCGAGCTGGTCACCGACATCCGCTACGACGAGCTCGACCGCTGGAGCCGGGTCTCCGACCTCGTCACCAGCGACGCACTGTTCAACGAGGGCATGGTGGTCGGCATGGGCTTCCGGACCCGTCGCGACCCGGCCGACGCGGTTGTCCTCGGCTTCGTCGACCCGCTGTCGCCAGCCGGACAGGCGGGCCTGCAGCGGGGTGACGTGCTGGTCGGCGTCGGCAGCCTGACCGCCGCGCAGCTCGACGCAGACGACGGCTGGGGTGATGCGTTCGGGGAGAGCGAGCCGGGCATCACGGTCGACCTCCAGGTGCAGTCCGCGGGCGAGGAGCCCCGCACCGTGAGCGTCACCAAGGACTGGTATCCGCTGGTCACCGTCCCGTACGCGCAGGTGCTGCAGCGGGGGGAGACACCCGTGGGTTACGTCTTCTTCACCACGTTCGTCGAACCCAGCATCGACGAGCTCTCGGTCGCCTTCGCCGAGTTTGCTGAAGCCGGCGTCCGCGAAGTCATCGTCGACTTCCGCTACAACGGCGGCGGCCGGCTCTCTGCGGCCCGGCACCTGATGAACCTGCTCGTCGGAGGCCAAGCCAGCGGCCAGGTCGCCTACCGCACCGAGTACGCGCCGCAGCTGTCCTCCGAGGACCGCGACCGCGACCTCGCGCGCCAGAACTCGAGCCTCGACGCGCTCGACCACGTCGTGTTCATCAACACCGGCTCCACCGCATCCGCGAGCGAGCTCGTCATCAACGCCGTCCGCCCCTACGCGCGGGTGAGCGTCGTCGGAAGCCGATCGGCGGGCAAACCCGTCGGTTCGGCGCAGTGGACGTTCTGCGACAAGGCCGCCCACCCCATCACGTTCCGGCTGCTCAACGCCGAGCGCGAGGGGGACTACTTCAACGGCATCGAGGTCGACTGCGAGGCGAGCGATGGCCTCGACGCGCCGCTGGGCGATCCGAACGAAGCCGCCATCGCAGCCGCGCTGGCGCTGCTCGGCGGCGAGTCCTGCCCCGCCCCCACGCAGGACGATGAGGGCGAAGAGGCCCAGGCCCCGCGCGGCGACGTCCTGCGGGCGCGCCCGGTCGAGCTGCCCGGCGCGTATCCGGGGCTCGACGAGCTTCGCAGCCGCTACTAGAGCGGTCGCCCTCCGCTTCACCCAAAGCGGACGCCTGACGGCGGCGATCCGTCCTCGAAGGTTCGAGGGTGAGGACGTGGGCGAGCACTCGCGACGCCCGGCCGCTATTCGGGGATCTTGCTGTCCCAGGGCCAGAAGCAGGCGGGGTCGGCCTGGCAGAAGCTGCCGCCGGTGTCGAAGCTGCGGCAGACGCCGCGGCGGCACTGCTCGGACGAGTTGCAGCTGGTCAGCTCGTTCTGCTTCGGCAGGCACTCGGAGCCCTGGCAGTACGAACCGGCTTCGCAGATTGCGTCCTCCGGCCCGCAGTGGTCCCCGATCCGCGCCTCGGGCAGGCAGCGCCGACCCTCGAACGGGTTCTCGGGGTTGGGGAAGTAGCAGTTGAGCGACTGGCACTGGCGCGGGAAGTCGCAGGACGAGCCGACCGGCAGCGCGTCGACGCAGATGAACTGCTCCTCGGTCGGGTCGACGCCCTCTTCCCACTCCGGGTTCAGGCCGCAGTAGTCGATGCCCTGCGCGCACCGGTTCTCGCCGGGCACGCAGAAGGAGCCGTCGCCGAGCGGGTCCGCGCAGTTGAGCTCGGTGCAGGTCTGGTTCGTGGCGTCACAGGTGTGGATCTGACCGCCGCACGTGACCGGGGGGTTGTCGTTGGCCGAGGTCGGGCCGACGCACTGCGTGCCGTCGCAGCACTGCGTATCCGGGCACGCGCCGCAGCCCGTCAGGCCACCGCAGGCTTGCGCGTTGCACTCGCCGACGAAGAAGTCGGTATTGCAGGTGAAGCCCTGCGAGCTGAACAGTTCGGCGTTGAATCCACATTCGGCCACCGTCACGTTCACGACCGCGTCGCCCTGAACGCCGACCTGCACGTCCGGGTTGCCCTCGGAGGCCGACGAGCAGTACGCGAGCAGGTACGAGCGCTCGGGGTACTGATCGACGCGCGTCGCGATGGCCTCGAACGCCGTGGTCCACTGGTCGGGCGTCGGCGCGAGGAAGGACCCGTCGCGGCCGATCGCGCGCAGCTCGTCGTCGTCGATGTCGTTGCTGATGCCGATCGAGATGACCTGGTTGGTCGTCGACTCGACGAGGCCGGTGTCCAGGTCGGCGTTGGAGGTGTCCAAGCCGTCGGTCACGACGACGACGGTGCCGGTGGTCAACACCCCGCCCCACGAGACCGCGTCCCGCAGCTCCCGGATGCGCGTGGTCTCGCGGATGCCTTCGGCCGTGGCGTTGAACAGGGCCGTGCTCTGGCCGCCGCTGGCCAGCTCCACCGCCGGCGCAGGATCGTTGGCAAGTGCCTCGAGGGCAGCATCGACGGCCCCCAGATCCCGCGTGAACGGGACGTACTCGGCCGGGGCGAAGCCGAAGACGTAGACGGACACGTACACGTCGGGCTCCCCGGGCTCGGCCTCGAGGGAGCTGACGAGCGAACGCAGCTCGGTCACCAGCGCGGGCAGGTCCTCGCTCTGCGTGATCGAGTTGGAGACGTCGACCATCAGCATCACGTAGCTCTCGACCTCGGTGTCGAGGATCGTCGCGTCGGACTCGACGTTGTCGGCGATCGAGATGTCGTTCTCGCGAACGTCGAAGACGATGCCCAGCTCCTCGACCTTTTCGGGCGTGACCGCCGTGCCCGCGCAGAAGTCCAGCGCGAAGAACAGCGCCACCGCGGGCTCGCCGGAGATCTTCTGCCGGCAGCCGTCCTCGAGAAAGCTGACCTGAATGCAGGTCTCATCGACGATGCAGGTCTGCTGCGCGTCGTCGAGGACGTAGCCGTCGTCACAAAGGCAAAACGCGTTGCCGGACGCGTCGATCTCGCAGCTGCCGTTGTCGCTGCACTGCAGATCCCCGCAGTTGGTTGGCGTGGGGCCGGTGTCGTCGGCCGTCCCCGTGGAGGTCCCCGTCGGCCCGTCGGTCGCGGTCCCGTCCGTTCCCTCGGTCGCCGTGGTGTCGGGGCTGGTGGCGCTGGCCGTGACGGTGACGTTTCCGTCGGTGGCGCTACCGACCGGGGGCGAGTTGCCGGTGCCGCCGGACTCACTCGGGCATCCGGCGAGCGCGACCAAAGAACTAGAAAGAATCAGGCTACGTACGTTGGACATGGATCGCCCCCGGTCAGGCTACCGTCCCAGGGGTGCCCGCTCCAAGAGACCCGCAGCGAGAGTGCAGTCTCGGGCCGGGTCGGGTACCGTGCAGGTAGGGACGTCTGCCCCGCGACCGCACCCGCAGGGCGCCCCGTGGGAACTCTCGTGCTGCACGCCGTCGCCTCTGCCTCCGCCCGCCTCGCGCGCGCCCTCGCGCCGCTGCTCCTCGTCGCCGGGACCGTCCTCGCCCCCACCCCGACGGATGCGCAGCCCGCCGCCGCGCTCGCCCCCGAAGAGGACCCCACGCTCGCGGGCCAGATCGACCTGCTTCTCGACCAGCCCTTGTTCGAGGACGCGACGGTCGGCGTTCACGTCTACGACCTCGAATCGGGAGAGACGCTGTACGCGCGCGGGGCCGACCTGCCCCTGAACCCCGCCAGCAACGTCAAGCTGTTCACCACGGCCGCTGCCCTCTTGGTCCACGGCCCTGAGCATCGATACGCAACGCGCTTGCTCCGTGGCGACGGTGCGCTCGCGGGGTCCGTGCTCTCCGGAGACGTGTACTTCAAGGGCAGCGGTGACCCGAACCTCGTCACCGAAGACCTCCTCGTGCTCGCGGCCGAACTGCGTGCCCGCGGCATCCGAAAGATCACCGGCGGCGTCGTCGTGGACGCGTCCGCCTTCGATCAGGACGAGCTGCCCCCGGGCTTCGACCAAAAGAACGAGCTCGCGTCGTATCGCGCGCCGAGCGGAGCCGCCTCGGTCAACTTCAACACGTTCGTCGTGCGTGCCGCACCCGGGGCCAAGGCTGGCGCCGCAGCGCTCGTCGGACTCGATCCGCCCATCGCGGGCATCAAGCTCATCAACAAGGCCACCACCGCTGAGGGCCGCCGCCGCAAGCTGTTCGCCGACGTAGAAGCCAAGGGCAGCACCATCGAGATCACCTTTCGCGGCACCATCGGCGAAGACGCCTCGGCGGGCCGATACCGCTACCCGGTCGTCGATCCCAGCCGCAACGCCGGAAACGTGCTCGTCTACGCGCTGCGGCAAAACGGGATCAAGCTGGGCCGACGCACCGTGAAGGTCGGCAAGGCCCCCCGAGACGCGCGCGCCCTGGCGACGCACTTCTCCGACCCGCTGAGCTTGCTGATCCGCTCGGTGAACAAGTTCTCGAACAACTTCATGGCCGAGCAGGTCCTCAAGACTCTCGCGCCCGCAGGAGCACCGGCCTCGTTCGAAGCGGCCGTCTCCGCCGAACGCACTGCGCTCGAGCGCCTCGGCGTCGACCTGAACGGGGCCCGGCTCACCAACGGCTCGGGCCTGTACGACACCAACCGCGTCACGCCCCAGCACGTCACCACGCTGCTGGCGAAGATGTTCGGTGACTTTCGCTATCGCGCGGACTATCTGGCCTCGCTCGCGGTGATGGGCGTCGACGGAACGACACGCTCGCGGCTGGCCGACACGGACGCGACGCGATGGGTTCGCGTCAAGACCGGCACGCTGGACGGAATCTCGGCGCTGTCAGGCTACGCCGGAGCCAAGGGGCGCAAACCGATCGTGTTCTCGGTGCTGTTCAACGACTTGCCCCAGGGCGCGACGGGGGCAGCACGCACCGTGCAGAACGATGTCGCGCTGCTGGTGTCCCGGTTTGCCGCAGGCCGCCCACTTCGCCCCGCGGGTGCCGAGGGTGTACCGAACCCGACCGCAAAGACACCCTGAGGGCCCGCGCAGCGAGATCTGACGGGTTCGGGCACCGCACTGCGCCATGATGGCAGCGTTCCTCATCGGTTACGTAGGCCCGCTACGCGCCCTCTTCGCGCCTTGCCCTCGTCGCGCGGCTCGGCACCCGACCGCGTCAGATATCGCTGCGCAGGCCCCAAGCCGTCTTGTCCGCGGCGCGAGCACCGTGAAATGCTACGCGCATGCCCCTTTCCAAGACTCCATGGCGCGCGGGTGCCTGGTCGGTCGCGACGATGTTGTTCGTCACGCCGGCCTTTGCCGCGCCCGCCGAAGACGCGGCTGAAGCTGCCGCCGAGGAACCGTCCGACGACGAAGCGCTCGAAGACGACATCCTCAGCGTCATCGACCTGCCGCTCGCGGCACACGACGCGCGCGAAGCCGGCATCCCCGATGAAGAGGTGACCGACGCCCTCGACGCGGCGACCGAAGCGGGACTGTCCGCTGGTGAAGCTGCGCACGTGTTCGCCGGAGAGGTCGAAGCCTCGAAGAAGGGACGTGGCAAGAAGGACCGCTTCAACGCCTGGGTCCGCCGCAAGCTCGCCGAGGGCAAGACGCCCGACGAGATCGCGAAGCTTGCCGCCAAGCGACAGGCTGGCAAAGAGCTCGACGATGCCGAGCGCGCCAAGCTCAAGGCCGATATCGCCAAGCACAAAGCCAAGCGCCGGGCTCAGCGGGCCAAGATCCGCGCCAAGCGGGCCAAGCTCAAGGCGGGCGGCAAGAAAGCCAAGATGAAGTGGGAAGAGGACCACAAGCGGTTCGATGAAGAGCTCAAGGAAGCGCGCGAGGATCTGATCGCCGCCAAGAAAGACCTTCGCGACGCCCGCAAGGATCTGAACGGCGCGAAGAAGGACCTCGGCGCAGCCCGCAAGGACCTCGAGTCCGCCAAGGCCGCTGCCGCCGCCGCGCAGACCGAGGAAGAGAAGGCCGCCGCCGCCGCGGCGATCGAAGCTGCAGAGGCTGCCATCGAAGCCGCCAAAGAAGCCAAGGGCGAGGCCCGCGAGGCGCACGGCGAGGCCCACGAGGCGCACAAGGACGCCAAGGGTGACCACCGCGGCGAGAAGGCGGAGAACCGCGCCGAAAAGGCCGAACGCAAAGCCGACAAGGCGGAGCGCAAGGCCGACCGGGCCGCCGACAAAGCCGAGAAAGCCGCCCGCAAAGCCGAGCGCGCAGCCAAGCAGGCCGCCGGTGGCGGCGGCAAGGGCAAGGGCAAAGGCCCCAAGGGCAAGAAGGGCAAAGGCCCCAAAGGCAAGAAGGGCAAAGGCCCCAAGTGAGCGTCCTGGAGACCGGAACGATGACGATGCTACGTACCACCACGCTCTTGCTCGCGACTCTCGCCCTCGGCGTCACGGCCTGTGATGACGGCGGCAAGACCGACACCAAGACGGCCAAGGCCGACGCCAAGAAGGACGCCAAAGCCGACGCCAAGAAGGACGCCAAAGCCGACGCCAAGCCGGCCGACGCCAAGCCTGCCGATGCCGCGCCGGCTGACGCCAAGCCTGCTGATGCCGCACCGGCCGACGCCAAGCCTGCCGATGCCGCACCGGCCGATGGCGACGGGGGCGACTTCGAGGGCTATGACCCGCGCGTGGCCAAGGCCGCGACGGTCGCCGCAGGCATCGCGAGCGACCCGCAAAAGGCAGACGAGCTGCTCGCCTCGAACGACCTCGACCGCGACAAGCTCGACGCGCTCATGTACGAGATCGCGAACGACCCGGACCTGACCGCGCAGTACCGCATGGCCCGCGGGATCTGAACGTCTTCGCGATGTGGGTCGGAGGCTGGGTCCTGCGGCTCCCCCCCTTTGGGTGAGGGGGAGCCTCCGGGCCCAGTCGCTGCCCTTCCTGCGCTCGACGTTCTTCTATTTTCCCGCTCCGCAGACCCTCCGGGTCTGCTCGCTTTCTTGCTGAG
>JBCCQM010000169.1:0-18518 GCA_039024335.1 Myxococcota bacterium | reverse complement strand
GGGACATCCGCGACCTCGACGGCGATGGCATCGACGAGTGGGTGCTGTCCCCGACCGAGCTGCCCGAAGACCCCGACGTCCCGGGCTACTACTTTCCGAAGTGGCGCACCGACGTCATGACGTGGAACGAGCGCACGCTGACGCTCGCGGGCGTCGCGGTTCACGAAGGCGCGATCCCTGCTCTCACCGGCGCGTTCCCGTCGGCGCAGCGCCGGTCGTCTGCGGCGTCGCTCTATCCTGCGCCCGTCGTGACCGACGAGGCGTGCACGGCTGCGCTCGCGCTGCGTGATCCCTCAGGCGTGACCACGCTGGTGGCGGTGCCCTGACCCGCCTCAGTCGGTGTAGCTGCAGATCACCGACAGCGGCGCGGTCTGGATTGTGTACGTGGTCGTGCACATCTCGTCGCTGGGGCAGTTGGATGGGCCGTAGCCGACCAGCAGCATCGACTCGAACTCGCGGTTGGCCTGGCCGCCGTCGGTGCAGGTGACCTGCACGCCGGAGCCTTGGGGGCACTGCACGGTGCATCCGGGATCTTCCATCTGGTCCCACACCGCGGTGTCGCCCATTCCATCGAGTGCGCACGTCTCTCCCGTGAGCACGCAGGTCGCCTCGATCGTGGCGTCGATGGTGGTGTTGCCGCCTACGGTGACGTCGAGCGGCGTGGTGTTCCAGGTGCAGGCGTTGCTGCACTGGTCGTCGTTGACCGAGTTGCCGTCGTCACAGTCCTCGCCCGGCTCGGTGATGTCGTTGCCGCACTCGGTGCAGTTGCTGGTGTCGAAGGTGCAGCCGCCGTTGCAGCTCAACGTGCCGCCGTCGAAGCCCAACGATTCGCACGTCTCGTTCGCCAGGTCGACGCCATCGCACTCCTCGTCGGGGGTGTTGACGATGTCGTCGTTGCAGCCGGCGCCGTTGCAGCCCGAGGTGTCGAAGCCGCACAGGGTGGAGCAGGCGAGGGTGCCGCTGGCAAAGCCCAGGCTTTCACAGCTGGCGCCACCCAGGTCGAGCTGGTCGCAGTTCTCCTCGCCGTCGAGCGCTCCGTTCCCGCACGTTCCACACGCGCTCGTGTCGGGCATGCACTCGTCGCACGAGGCCGCCCCGCTGTCGAAGCCCATGCCGAGCGATTCGCAGGAGACCAGAGCCAGGACCGACGGGTCGCAAGCTTCGGTGCCCGAGACGATGCCGTCGTTGCAGGAGCTGCACCCCGACTCGTCGAGGGCGCAGCTGTCGTCGCAGCCCAGCGCTCCGCCCTCGTAACCCAGGGCCTCGCAGCTCAGGCCGTCCAGGTCTGCGGCGTCGCACTGCTCGGTGCCCTCTTTGACGGCGTTGCCACACTGCTCGCAACTGGTCGTGTCGAAGGTGCATCCCTGCGTGCAGCCGAGCGTGCCAGCGTCGAAGCCCTCGCTCTCGCACGTGGCACCGTTGAGGTTGGGCCCGCTGCGATCGCAGTCCTCGGGGCCGTCGATGCTGCCGTTGCCGCACGCAGAGCATTCGACGTAGCTCAGCGTGCAGGTGTCGGTGCAGCCGAGCGCTTCGTCGACCTCGCCCAGGCCCACGTCGGCGCAGGTGGTCTGACCGCCGAGCGCGTCGCCGTCGCATTCTTCGCCCGCGTCGAGCGAGCCGTTCCCGCACATGTTGCAGAAGCTGGTGTCGAGCGTGCAGTCGCCGGTGCAGGCGAGCGCGCCGCTGGCAAAGCCCTGGCTCGCGCACGTGCGGCCGCCAAGGTCGGCGCCGTCGCACGGCTCGTCGCCGCCGACGATGCCGTCCCCGCACACGGCCTCGACCTTCGACACGTCTTCATCGTCGTTGGGGACCGTATCGGGCGGGACGCACAGGCCGGCGATCGTGCGCGGCGCAGCCGTCCCGTAGCGGCGGTTGGAAACGCACGTGACGTCGGGGAACGCGCAGAACCCGGTCGGCTCGCAGGTGCCGAGGCTGCCCCGGCCGTCGGAGCGGCGGCACTCCATGTCGCTTCCGCAGCGGTAGCTGTCCTCGGTGTCGCAACCGCCCGAAGCGGCCCCCAAACCCAGCAGGAACCCCAATCCCGCAGCTCCCCGCACGACCCAACCCTTCATCACCTTTGTGTGTGTCGGTGGGACCCGATCTGTTGCATGGGTCGCGCGAAAGGGCGTGCGCGGCGCGATTTTGGCGCGCTTCCGCGTCCGTCAACCGTGGTCGCAGCGAGGGCTGATGGTCACCTCACTTGGAGACGGGGTCGCCACCGTCTCCACCAGGCGCGCGGTATTCCAGGCGGATATCGATTCGTGCTTTGCCGTGGGCAAGGCGCATCACCCCGAAGGGTTCACGTGCCGCTTCGGGTGCGAGTTCGCCTTCGTCGAGCTTTCGCCACGTTCGCGGCATCATCACGACGAATCCGCCCTCGATGGGGATCAGGCTCTCCAGAAACGAAAACTCGGTCTTCCACCCGCGGTGGTAGAAGACGCCGCCGCCGGCGATGTCCATGGCGGCGAGGGCGAGGTCGCTCTCGAGAAACACCTCGATCGTGGAGTCGGTCATGGTCCAGTGACTGCCGCACTCTGGGCAGTCGATGATCGTGCCCCCGTCCAGGTCACCATTGCCGTCGTCGTCGATCTGGGCATCGACCGAGCGCAGGGAGAGATCGCCGTCGGCAATGTCCGCGTCGTCGCATCCACCGAGTCCGGCCAGCAAACCGACGACACATACCCACCGAAGACTCCGCGAACATCGAGACACCATGGCCGTTGTTCGCACGCAGCGGTGTCGTCCGCAAGGGCACCCGCCGAACCGAGAATACCCAGGTCACGGGCCGTAACGACCCGTATATGACATTTGCGTCGACGCCCAGATATCTGACGGCCGACGCGAAAAAAACCCCGAGCTATCGCGACCACACCCGGAGCGCTCGCCACGGAGGGTCGGTTTCATCGCGCCAGAGCCGGCGAAGGGCGGTGGCCAGATCCGCGCGAGGGGCCCCCTGACCCTCGAACAGCATGGCACCGACCTCAGCTGCCATCGCGGCGTCCAACGGCCCATCTCCTGCAAGCACCTCGGTGGTGCCCGCCTGCAGCAGGGCGTGCGCCAGGTTCAGGCCGCCTTGCCAGCTGCGCACGTCGGGGAATCCGACGTCACAGCCCAGCAACACGGCCTTGCTCGGCGGTTCATCGAGCGCAGCAACATCGTCGATGCCCCAGTAGGTGTCCTCTCCCACCAAGAGCGCGGTGCTGCCGACGTCGCCCTCGTACGGCACCGCCTGAGTCTCCGGGCCGAGCACGCGAGCACCATGCCCATAGTAGACCAGCAATCCTCCGGGCTCGATGGCGCGGCTCATCGCGGCCGCGTCGCCCAGCACGGGCACCCAACGGCTGTCCCAGCCCGCGCCGCGCAACACCGCGTCGGCGTGGTTCAGACGGTCGCGGTAGCGCCCCAAGGTGCGCATGGGGTCGGAGTCGGAGAACACCACCGACGCCCGCGTGCCCGTGTCGCGCTCGGGCCTTGGGGCGGCATCCAAGCCGAACGAAACGGGCCGGCGTCCGATCAAGGGCCGACCGTTCCACCCCGCGCGGTGTAGCGGCTCGCGCAGCGCGGCTCCGCTGGCCAGGATGCGGACCCGCTGTGCCCGCTGTAGCGTCGCGTCCCAGCGGTCCCACCAATCCGGCGCGTCGGGGCCCGGGGGGGCCACCCCAGAGGCGGAGACGACCCGTTCGTCTTCGACGACCAGTACGTGCCACGCCTGCTCGGTGGCAGGAACGACCAAGAACACGACCTCGCCGGGCGCCCTCGCCCATGGCCGCCGACACGGGTCCTCATGCTGCCGAGCCCTCGGGGTCTCGAACGCGCGCAGGCGAGCGGCCCGGACCACACATGCCGCGCCTTCCAGATCACCACGGGACAGCCGAAGCTGCATCAAGCCCAGCGCGCTACGGCGAAACGAGGCCAGCCAGCGAGCGCGAAGCACCCCCGAGTCGACGCGCGACCACAGCCCCTCCAGCACCGCCTCGGCCTCCGCGTAGGCAGCCTCGGCAGCGGCCGCATCACCACGCTCGTTCGAGGCGCGGGCCCGGAGCATGTGATAGCGCCACAACGCCTCGGGCTCGGCCCGTTCCGTGCCTTCGGCCATCGCCGCCGTGTCGATCGGGCGTCCCTCGAGCAGCCCTGCCTCCAGCTCCAGCTCGGCGACCTGAAGCCGATACTTGCCGTCAACGCGCATGATGGCCAATGCGTCCAGCTGCTCGCGGAGCGCCGCGGCGTCCCTCTGTTGGGCGGCGTCGTAGCCGAGCTTGACCCGGTCGTGCAGCAGCAGGCCGTCGTTCTTGCAGCGGCCCGACTCGTGGGCGTCAAGGGCCTGCAACAGTCCTGGGCGCGGGTCCCCCAGGTCGGCCTCTTCGGTCTGCCGCGCCCGCACCCGGGCGTACCCGACCTGCGACGCCATGTGGGCCCGGTCGCACGGACCCATCTCTCGTGCTTCGAGGGCGGCGATCTGACGACGGGCCTCGGACCAACGCCCCGTACGGACCAGCAGGTCGAGCAGCTCTCGATCGGCCTCGAACTCTCGCCGGGGGTGAACCCGGGGCACCAACTCCCGCACCCGCTTCAGGCGAACCTCGGCCTCGGCATACGCACCCTCTTCCCGCGCGTGCGTGCCGAGATAGTGGTCGAAACGGGCGGCCATCCCCGCCGAGCGTTCACGGCACTCGCCCTCCAGGGCGCCCCATCGGCGGACCTGGTCGGCGTCCTCGAGGAGCGTACCGAAGAACAACCCGATGAGGCTCGCACGACACCGTACCCCCCAAAGGCCGAGTTCGGCCCCCAGCGCGGCCTCTCGTTCCAGCAGCGGTGCCATGGCTTCGAAGGCCCCGCCGGGATCCCGGGGGTCATAGTTCAGCATGCGTGCGTCATGCACCCGGACCAACCGCTCGAGCGGATCATCGCTCGGCTCGGACAGGAGTTCGTCGGCAACCCGTCGAGATGCCGCAACGTCACGCTCGGCAAGCGCGTCGGAGACCTTCGACTCGAAGCCGTAGTCCGTCCCAACCAGCGGATCGCGCAGCAGCCGCAGCGAGAACACCGGGTCGTCGGCGTCCCAGGCCTCGAGCACGTGGGGGCCCGAGTCGAACGCGGTGACGTCGAAGGTCAACCGCACGCCGCCGTCCACGGGCTCGGCCTCGGGTTGCCGCACCTCTCCATCCAGCGTCCAGCGCAATGCCTCGTGCGGTGCCCAGATCCGCAGCGATGCGCTCATCAGTCGACAGTCACGGTCCCCATCCACCAACACACAGCCTGACCACTGCAACGCACCGAGTGGTGCATCCGAAGCGGGCTCGACCGCTGGCTCGGCACACGCAGGGCCGAGCAGCAGGGCCCCCACGCCAAGCACCGAGAGCGCGTCACGGAGCCAAGACATCGACCTGCGTCTCGAGAGGGCGGCAGCCCTCGACCGTCTCGGGCGCGCATGCTTGGGGTCGGCCGAAGTACACACGAAGGGTCCAGCGCCCAGGCATGAGCAGCTCGGCGATCGTGCCTTCGAAGCGCCCACCATCGTCGTGGTCGACCCAGGGAAGGGAGAGCGTTTGCGACTCTCCCTTGGCATCGAGGGCGACGAGGTGCGCAGCGATCGGACCGGGCGCCTCGGCAAAGCGCAGGTGCAGCGCAAGGCTGTCTCCAGGGCCGTAGGCGCGCACGGGAGGCTCGTCGCCGAGGGTTCGCGCCGTGCCGCCCAGGACCAACTCGGGGGTGCCCAGCGGAGCGACGGGCGGGGTGGGACGCAACCACCACAGAAGCATCGCCGCGGCCAGAGCGGCCACCGCGGCACCGCTCCACAGCCACGCCCGAGACGGCTGCGGCCGAGGCTCAGCCGCCTGGACCGACGCGGCCACGATCGCATCGAGCGTGGCCGCCGAGAACTCGGGTACCTCGACCGACGCACCGTCGGCCTCGGCCTGCTCGATCGCTGCCTGCTGCACGTCGAGGGCCGCCATGCGGGCCAACGCGTCTTCGACCTGATCTTCGTGACCCGTGCGGTTCATGTCCCCTCCTGCGTGCGCTGAGATGGGGTGTCGGAGAGCAAGCGGCTGGCACGACGCTTGAACCGGGCACGCCATTGGTAGACCGCATCGCGGCTCATCTCGTGCCGCTCACCGAGTTCTTCGGCCGAGCAGTGCTCGACGAACAGGCCGACATACAGCGCCCGCCCTCGCTCGTTCTCATCGGCGAGCAACAGGTCTCGAACCTCCCACAACCACAGTTGGTGTAGCAATGCGTCGGAGTCGTCGCCCGTGGCATCGGCGTGCCCCTCGACGGGGAGGTCTCGCCACGGGTTCTTTACCGACGAGCGAAACATCTGCAGCACGTGGTAGCGGACCACCCGTCGCAGGAACCCCCGGAGCGACAGACCGCGCTCGGTGTTCCAGGCTCGCAGCACCCGTCCCCGCTCGGCGAACAGCTTGAGCATCACGTCCTGCACCACGTCCTCACACAACGCCGCGGGGCTGCGTCGGTAGTACCCACTCCACGGCAGCAACTCCCGCGCCGCCAGGGACGGCAGCACCCCAAGCAGCGCCCGCGCGAGTCCATCGAGCCCCGAGCCTCCCCCGTCGGAGAACACTTCGTCCAGCGATCCCGGGGTCCAACCCAGATCGTTGCTCGCCACCTCGGCGTGCGTGCTCGACCGCGATGCCATGCGTTCGCGCGACAGCCTAGCAGGCCACCGGAGAAAAAAAGTCGACGCGCGACCGTCAAGTTCTCGGGCCTGGGCGCAAATAGGGAGCGCACACGGCCGATGGCACGACGTCAATCTCTACTCTGGGCCCCTCTTCTTTTGTGTTGGTCGGGCTGCGCCGACGACGGTTCGGGTGCGCTCGACTCGATGGCCCCCACGGGCGCCACCGCGACGGAGACCAACGCGGTCGAGACCGACGAGGGCACCGCGGACGCGACGGGCTCCACCGGGGGGGACCACTCGGGCTCGGGCGATCCACCCCTGCCGACGGGCGGACAAACGCCCTGTGCCGAGGGCGATGCATGCCCGCCAGGATCGGCCTGCGACAGTCCTGGGGCCTGCGCCAGCGGCTTCTGTGTGGACGGGGTGTGCTGTGACTCGGCGTGCGAAGACACCTGCCAAACCTGCGCACCCGCGGGCGTCTGCGGGCCCGTGTCGCCCGAGGCGCAGCCCGAGTGCGGTTCGGGCACCGCCCAATGGGCGCTCTCGTTGGGTGCACCCGTCGACGTCGAGGCCATGCCCAACGACAACTTCGACCGCGGCACCGCGCTCGCGATCGACGAGGCGGGCAACCTGTACCTGGTTGGCACGTTCAACCAGCAGATCGACTTCGGGGGCGGCGTCGCAGTGTCCAACGGGGGTGACGACGGCTTCGTGGTGAGCTTCGACCCCGCAGGGCAATACCGCTGGCACCACGTCCTGGGAACCTCGGGGCACGACACGGGCGGCGGCGTGACCTCCCTTCCCGGGACCAATGAGGTGGTCGTCGTCGGCGCCACGAGCGGAGATCCGGGCATCCCTGGAACCTGGACAGGCACGGGCCTTCGGGGCTTCGTGGCCAAGTTCGAGGCCACCAGCGGAGACCTGACCGCAGGCCGTGCAATCGATGCCACCGAGCAGAGTCGAAGCATGGCCGTGGCCGCCGACGCCAGCGGCATCTACGTCACGGGCGGCTTTCAAGGCGCCCTGACCCTCGACGGCATGCGAGCCTCGATGGGCGACGAAGACGTCTTCGCGGCCCGGCTCGACGCCGCGCTGCAGCCTACCTGGACCTGGACCGGCGGCGACGTCAACAAGGACCTCGGCCGCGGCATCGCCGTCAGCAGCACGGGCAGCGTGGCGCTGACCGGGTTCATGTCGGGTCCGGGCAAAGCAGGCGCGGCGACACAAGACCTGATGGTCACGGGGTTCACCGCCCCGCTGGGCGCCGCGCCCTCGTGGCGCAACCTCTACGCCTCTCCCATGGACACCCAGGCCAAGGGGCACGCCCTCGCCTGGACCCCCGATGGCGACGTGATCACCACGGGGTTCTACGAAGGGCCCGTGACGTTCGGGCAGTCCACGCTCGACGGGGGCGGGGCCGACGGTGTGCTCATGCGCCTCGCGGGGCCCTCGGGCACCACGGTCTGGGCGCTGACCTACGGCAGCGTCGACAACGACAACTCCCGCGGGGTGGCGGTGGATGCCGCGGGCAACATCTTCGTGGCGGGGGAGTTCAACCAGAACCTCTCCATCGGGCCCACGATCACCTCCAACGGTGACGACGACGTCTTCATGCTCAAGTTCGACGGCCAAGGTACGCACCTGTGGAGCCGCGGCTTCGGCGGGCCCTCGAACGACAACGGCAACACGGTCGCGCTGGGCCCCGACGGGTCGGTGTATGCGGCAGGGCACTTCCGCGATACCGCGATGTTCGGCGAGACCCCCCTGACCGCGGCCGAAGGTGCGGACATCTTCTTGATGCGCATGGTGCCGTGATGGCAAGACTGCGTGTCGCCACGATCGTCTTGCTGAGCCTGGTGGGCTGTCAGTCCTCGAGCGCGTTCCAGTGTGAGCGCTCGGACCAGTGCGTCGACAACGGGGTCGCAGGGACGTGCGAGGTCACGGGCTACTGCAGCTACCCCGATCCGTGGTGCGCGTCGACCCGTCGCTATGGGGAGTTCGCGGCCCAGCCGTACCGCGGCCAGTGCGTACCGCCCGCTCCCGGCACCGACGACCCCCCGGGTGAGCCGCCCGGCTCCGACACCGACACCGACGACGTCGAGCCCAGCGAGTGCGGCGATGCGATCGCCGAGGCCGAGGAGGCCTGCGATGCCAGCGACCTGCGTGACACCGACTGCGAGGCGCTCGGCTTCGCAGGCGGCGCTCTGCAGTGCAATGCCGACTGCACCTTCGACACCGCGTTCTGCAGCCAGTGCGGCAACGGGGTCCTCGACCCCGGCGAGGCCTGCGACGGCGCGGTCTTCCTCGACGAATCGACCTGCGCCGACGTTGGACTCGGCACCGCCGCCGAGCCCTTGGGCTGCAGCGCCGCCTGCACCCTCGACTTCGGCATGTGCAGCGCCTGCGGAGACGGCACGTGGAGTCCGCCCGAAGAGTGCGACCCCGCTGCGGCTCTGAGCCAGACCTGTGCGGGCTTGGGCTTCGACGGCGGCACGCTGTCGTGCACGGCGGGCTGCGTGTACGACACCACGGGGTGCTCGCAGTGCGGCAACGCGGTCCGCGAGTCGCTGGAAGCCTGCGACGGCGCCGACCTAGGGGGAGCCACCTGCCAATCCGAGGGCTTCCAGCAAGGGGCGCTGCAGTGCGACGCGGGCTGCAACCTCGACACCAGCGCCTGCTCGACCTGCGGCGACGGAGTGCTCGCAGCAACCGAAGAGTGCGACGGGGCCGCGCTCGGGGGCGCGACCTGCCAGAGCGAGGGCTTCACCCACGGCCAAGTCTCGTGCAGCGGCAGCTGCACGCTGAACACCTCCGCCTGCAGCACGTGCGGCAACGGGGGCATCGATGGGCCCGAGGCCTGCGACGGCCTGGACCTCGGGGGTTCGTCATGCACCCTGCTGGGCTTCGTCTCGGGGTCGCTCGCCTGCCTCCCCAACTGCACCTTCGACACCTCGCCCTGCAACGGCGCGGGGTGTGGCGACGGCATCGTCAACGGGGCCGAAGAGTGCGACGGCGCCCAGGTCCCGAGCACCTGCGGGGCCCAGGGATTCGACGGTGGCAGCTTGGGCTGCAGCCCCACCTGCGACTTCGACCTCGACGGGTGTTACCACTGCGGCGACGGCGAGGTGAACCCTGGTGAGCAGTGCGACGGAAATGCGCTGGCGGGCAACACCTGCGTCTCGAACGACTTCGACGGCGGGACCCTTTCCTGCAGCGACTGCTCCCTCGATACCTCCTCCTGCTACAGCTGCGGCGACGGCACGATCGATCCGGGCGAGGCCTGTGACGGCTCCAACCTCGGCAGCAACACCTGCGTCTCGGAGGGCTTCGATGGTGGCGTGCTCACCTGCGACGACTGCTCCCTCGACACGTCCTCCTGCTACTTCTGCGGTGACGGCACGATCGATCCGGGCGAGGCCTGTGACGGCTCCAACCTCGGCGGCAACACCTGCGTCTCGGCGGGCTTCCCCGACGGCGGCACGATCTCCTGCAATGCCTGCCAGCTGAACACTACGGCGTGTCACCAGTGTGGCAATGGCATCGTCGAAGGAGACGAAGAATGTGACGGCTCGGCCCCCGGGTGCTGGTTCTGCGTGGGCTGCATGCTCGACGACTCGGGATGCTGCGGCGGGCCGGGCCAACCCCAGTGCGACTGATCTCGCGATGACGACCTCCGCTCGAACGACCCTGCTGCTCCTGACCACGTCGCTCCTCGCCTGCAGCAACGACACGGGCACCCAGACAACCGGCGCAACCGCGTCCACGGGCACGCCGTCGACCTCGTCGGCCAATGCGGAGACGGGGGCGGAGACGGGGGCGGAGACGGGGGCCGAGACGACGACGGGCCCCTCGACGGGCACGGGCAGCGCAACCACCTCGCCCTCGTCCACCGACACCCTCTCCACGGGAACGACGGGCTCACAGACCAGCGGGTGCGGCACGCAGTGTGGCAGCGACACCACCCCCGATCCCTGCGGCAACGGGCTCTGCGACGCCCCAACCGAGACCAACGCGAGCTGCCCGGTCGATTGCAACTGCGGCGATGCGGTCTGCGACGCGGCCGAAGACCGCACCTCGTGCGCCGAGGACTGCGGCCCCACCGTCGACAGCATGGACTGGGTCTCCCAGGACTTCGTGATCGACGACCCCGCGTCCGATCCGTACTGCGCCGCACACGGACACCGCGCCGAGCAGGACTGGTTCACCCCCGTGAGATACGTGCGTCTCGACGCGGTACCACGGCAACAATTCGCCGCGGTTCGGGTACGCGCGCTGCACGAGGAGGGCATGTGGACGAACCGGGTGCTCAGCACCTTCGACGGCCCACCCCACTTCGAGATGCAGCGACGCAATGGGGCGCCCGAGGGCGTGTCATGGGGCGGCGACGTGTACGAGGCCGTCCCGCCCTACGTGTCCATCGTCGGCACCGACGACGGTTCGGATACCACGGGCTGGTACAACGACGAGGGCCCCAATGCCTGCCAGTACGGCGACGCATGGGTCTCCTACGACGTGGGTGACGTGCCGCAGAGCCCCGGGGACGGCACCGTGCAGTGGTCCGACGAGCGGCAGACCCCGATCCGCGGTGTGCGGCCGCCCGCGGTCGACAACTGCCCGGCCGCGTTTGGCGTCTCTCGCACCCGCTGGACGCTCTACCCACAGTTCGAGTTCGCCTCGACTGCAGACTGCGAAGGCGGAGCCCAAAAGCGCATCGACACCATCGTTTCCGACCACGGCCCGGGCAACCTCAGCCACCACGAGGTGTTCTACTTCACCGACGTGTACGGCTTCACCCGCTGGGAGCGCTGGAACTGCGGGCCCGTGCGGCAGACCGAGCCACCCAGCCCCGACTACGCAGCGATGCGGTGCGACTACGAGAACTCGCCCAGCGTGATGCACATGTCGTACGCCGACCCCGAGGACCCCTCGGCGCTGTGGCAGATCCGCAACGCCGAAGGCCTGTACTGCCAGCTCGCCGACTGCCGCGACACCTCGTTCATCACCCCCGTCGACCCACCTGGCTGGATGCCCGCGGCATGGCGCCCAGGCGCCATGGTCTACTTCATGGGCAATGTGTTGCGCGATCCCGACTTCGGGTGGAGCGACACGGGCTCGGCCCCCAGCAGCTTCTGGACCCACGAGGGCAGCATGGCCTCGGTCGTGGCTGAAGATGCCGACGGGGGACACCACGCGGTGCTCTCCACCGATGCCAGCGGTCCCGGGTGGTTCTCACAGCGGGTCTCGCTCGACGACGCACGCGCCCGCATGGGTGCAGGCACCGACGGCTTGGTGGTGCACTTCGGCGCCCGGGTGCGTGCGAGCTCCGATAGCCAGCCGCTCCAGCTCTCGGTGAGCCAGTGGGATCAGGAACTCACCGCCCCGCTCGCGGTCGCAATCGAGACCTTCGAGGTCGGCCAAGACGGCAGCCACCTCACGGCGACCACCGCCTTCGAGGGAGACGCGCGATGGCTGCAGATCCGGGTGCGTCTCGACCCCGACGTGCAAGCCGTAGAGGTCGACGACGTGTTCATGCTGATCTCCGACCAATGACGCGATGTCGCCCGTATTCGTTCCGCCGTTCCCCACGTCCCAAGGAAGACCGGGTTGTAGCGCGTGCGAGCGGCTCGCGTTCATTCCTGCGTCAGTCCGGCCAGGCGTAGGCGCAGGGCGTCGGCCGCGAAGTCCAAGAACGCGCGCAGCTTCGCGGAGGGCTGGCGACCTTGGGGGTGGACGAGGTGCACCGGGTCGTCGGGGGGCTCGTGGTCGCGCAGGACCGTACGGACGGTGCCGGCCGCGATCGCGTCGTACACCTGATACGAGAGCAGCCGCGTGATCCCGCGCCCTGCCACCGCCCACTCCAGCACCCCGGCGATCTCGTTGCAGCACAGGCGAGGCGACACGGTCACGTGCTGGTCGGCGAAGCGCCACTTGAGCGTGGGTGCGGAGCTGCTCGTCACCGCGAGCACATCGTGGTGCACGAGGTCGTCGGGGATGTCGGGTGCGCCGTGTTCGGCGAGGTAGGCGGGTGCTGCCACCGTCACGCGTCGTACGTGGCCCACTCGGATCGCGCGCAAGCTCGAGTCCGGCAGGGGCCCGATGCGGACCGCGACGTCGAGACCCTCTTCGACGAGGTCGACCACGCGGTTGAGCAAGAGGGCACGACCGCGAACGGTGGGGTGCCGATCGAGGAAGTCGCCCAGGACGGGCAGCACGTGCCGCCGCCCGAACTCGACGGGGGCCGTCACGTTCAGGGTCCCCACTGGGCGAGCAAAAGAGCCGGCAGCGAGCGCCTCGGCCTCGGCGACGTCGCCCAGGATGCGGCGACAGTCCTCGACGTAGCGGGTCCCGGTCTCGGTGAGGGCGATCCGGCGCGTCGTTCGGGTCAGCAGCCGCGCGCCCACGTGGCTCTCCAGGGACGCGACCGCGCGCGTCACCGAGGGTGGACTCATCTGCAGGCTTCGACCGGCGGCGGCAAAGCTCCCGTCCTCGACGACCCGGACGAACACCTCCATGGCGCGTAGCCGATCCACCGGCTCATTGTTTCAGATTTCGGAAGAGTGGATTGACCAAGCCGGCGGTTTCCCCGCGATCACTCCCAGACCATGGTGTCGCCACCGATGACCGACGCTGCGTCCCCGCTCTGGCACCCCGGCGAAGAGGCCCTCCAGCGACGGGTGGGCTCGCATGCGCACCTCGCCGCGCTCGCCCCCAGGATTCTGCGGCCGTTCATGCCAGAGCAGCATCGGACGTTCTTTACGCAGCTTCCGTTCGTGGTGCTGGGCACCGTCGATGACGAGGGGCGCCCGTGGTCGACCCTTCGCGCGGGCCCGCCGGGCTTCGTCGGCACCCCCGACGATCGCCACATTCACGTCGCGAGCGCACCCGAGCCCGAGGACCCGGCGCGGTTCGAAGCGGGCGCGCCGGTGGGCGTGCTGGGAATCGAGCCCCACACGCGTCGCCGCAACCGCGCGAACGGAGCCGTCCTTTCTGCCGATGCAGACGGCTTCGAGATCGCGGTCGCCCAGTCGTTCGGCAACTGTCCCAAGTACATCACGCGCCGCGAGGCTCGGTTCGTGCAGCGCGAAGCCTCCGCGACGGAGCGGTTCGAGGGACTCGACGCCGAGGGGTACGCGACCGTGTCCGAAGCAGACACGTTCTTCGTTGCGTCCTACGTTCGGGGCGAGGGCGGGCGGGCGCAGGTCGACGTCTCCCATCGTGGAGGGCCCGCGGGGTTCGTGCAGCGCGAGGGCGACGCGCTCGTCGCGCCCGACTACGTTGGCAACCAGTTCTTCAACACGCTGGGCAACTTCGAGCTCAACCCCGTCGCCGGGCTCACGTTCGTCGACTTTGGGCGCGGTGATCTGCTTCAGCTCACCGGCACCGTCGCGCTCAACTTCGACGCGCCGAGCGACCTGCCCGGCGCCCTTCGAGCCTGGCGCTTCACCCCAACCCACGGCGTTCGTCGTCGCGGCGCACTCGCGCTTCGGTGGAGCGACGTCCTCAACCCTTGAGCCGCTCATGAGACTCTACGACAGCCCCTTCTCCGGTCACGCGCATCGAGCCCGCGTCTTCCTTCACATCCTCGGTCTCTCCTTCGAGACCACCGTCTTGAACCTGGGCGCGGGCGAGCACAAGTCCGACGCGTTTCGCTCGCTCAACCCGCTCATGCAGGTCCCGGTGCTCGTCGACGACGACGCCGTCATTCGCGACTCGACCGCGATCTTGGTCTACCTCGCGCAGCGGTACGACCCCGCGCGCACGTGGCTGCCCGTCGATGCTACGGCCGCCGCGCAGGTGCAGAGCTGGCTGTCGGTGGCTTCGCGCGAGCTCTTCGTCGGGCCCTGCGTGGCGCGGCTGGTGAAGCTGTTCAACGCGCCGTTCGACCACGACGCAGCGGTCGCGTCGACGACCCACGTGCTCTCGGCGCTGTTCGAGCCCCACCTGGCCGACCGCACGTGGCTCGTCGGCGACGCACCGACGATCGCGGACCTGGCTTGCTACGGGTACTTGGCCGCGGCACATGAGGGCGCGTTCGACTTGGAGCCGTACCCCAACGTCCGCGCGTGGCTGGAGCGCGTCGAGGCCATTCCCGGGTTCGTGGCGATGCCTGCAGCCGCGGACCTCATGGCTGCGAGCTGATCGCCAATGGCCTGTTTTCGATCGACGCAGCAAGCCGGCGTGCGCACCGCAGCCCAACGCGCGCGCGGGGCAAAGTGACCCTGGACGCGTACGTAGATCGGCGTCAGGGTGGGTGCGTGGAGACCTCGGTGCTCATCGTCGGGGGCGGGCTCACCGGGCTCGCCGTCGCGACGGCGCTGCATCGCGCGCATCGGCCATTCTTGCTGCTCGAGGCGCGTGAGCGCTGGGGCGGGCGCATCCATCGGGCGCAGATCGACGGGGCTTCCTTCGACCTCGGGCCCGCGTGGTTCTGGCCGCACCAACCCCGGATGCGAGCCCTGGCGGACCGCTTCGGGCTGACGGTGTTCGAGCAGTTTGCTGCGGGTGCGGATCTCTTCGAAGACGCCGCTGGCCAGCTGCATCGCAACGCGGGCTACGCGTCGATGGCCGGGTCGTTGCGGGTCGACGGCGGCTTCGCTGCGCTCGTCGACGCCATGGTCTCGACGCTGCCGTCGGGGTGTCTGCGGCTGCAGCACGCGGTGCAGGCACTGGAGCCGACGCAGCGGGGCTCTCGAGCCCGGGTGAGCGCGCCCGAGGGCCCGATCACCATCGAGGCGGAGCACGTCGTCATCGCCGCGCCGCCGCGGTTGGTGGCGCACGCTTCGGTTGCCGACGCCGTCACCACGCCCGCGCAGCGTGAGGCGATGGCTGCGATCCCCACGTGGATGGCGGGCCACGCGAAAGTCGTCGCCGTCTACGACCACGCACCGTGGCGCGAGGCGGGGCTGTGCGGTGACGTGCTCAGCCAGCGAGGCCCGCTGGTCGAAATTCACGACGCGTCCCCTCGGGACATGCGGTCGTTCGCGCTCTTCGGATTCGTGGGGGCGCCCGCGGGGCAACGCGGCACGCCCGGCGCGCTGCTCGATGCCGCGCGCGACCAGCTCGCGCGCACGTTCGGTCCGGCAGCGGGGTTGCCAAAGACGATGCGTCTGCACGATTGGTCGGCCGAACCGTGGACGGCCACGCCCCGCGACGCCGTGATGCTGCGCCACCATCCCGCCTACGGGCTGCCTGCCGCGCTGCGAGAGCTCGGAGGCGGACGTGTGCATCTGGCGTCCACCGAGACCGCGTCCGCGCACGGTGGGTTTCTGGAGGGCTCACTCGAAGCCGCGGCTGCGGTCGTCGACCAGCTTCTCTAGCGGCCTGATTTTTCTCGATGGAATCGAGGCCGGTCCGGCACGGATGGGAGCGCGCGGCACGACCCGGAAACCAAGCCGACGCTGGTGTTCTTCACCGGGGGCCCGGCGTCTCCAGTACGGCGGGCTTGCTGTACGTCGACCCCCCGTCCACCGGGTACTCGTGCGGGCCGCCGTGCACGCCGTCGTCCTGCGGGACGTGTTCGACGTCGCTCCTGCTCGATGCCGCCGACGTGGCCACCGACCAGTTGCCGCTGTCCTTCGACGACGCACTGTCCGACCGCGTCACTTCGGCGACGTTTGGTGAGGGGGTGGCGTCCGCGTCCTCACCATCACCGAAGCCGGGCGAACCCACGAACTCGTCGCGCCGCTGTACCCCGATGCCGGTCACGCGGTCTCGGTGTACTCCCCCGAGCCGCAGCATGCGGACATGCGGGCGTACCTCGAGCGCGCCGACTGAAGACTGTCCGGTCTCTACGGCTGCTGGGTTGGGAAGGGGCAGCGCAGCTCGTCGAGCTTGAACTCGATGGGCGGCCGGACGGTGCTGGATTGGAGCAGCACGCCCTCGGCGGGGAAGGGGCAGCGAAGCTCGTCGAGCTTGAACTCGACGGAGGCATCCGGTCGCGACGAGGCGCGTCGGGGGGCGTCGACGAAGGGGTTCTTCAGCCCCTCCATTTTGTGGATCTCGACCTGGGGAGCCAGTTCCACCGCCTCCGCACTCGGCGCAAGCCACAGAACCAGCATCAACGTCCCCACGTGATCAGCGTACCAAAGCGCCGGGCGTCGTCGTGGGAATGAACCATGATGCAGGTGCGTCACTGAGTGACATGATGGTATTGCTGCCGCGGATGCGCGCTCCCACGGTTCTCCCGCTTGCTCTGACCCTCTTTGCCGCAGGCGCCTGCGAGCCCGATCCTCCGGCGGCCCGCGCACGAGAAAACCCTGCGAAGGTCGAGCCCGCGCGGCCACAAGCCGAGCAGCCGCAGCCGTTGGCCGCGAAGCCCGACCCGGGGCCCCCACCTGCATCCGCCGAGGCGCCCCCGGAGATCGACGTGCGTGCGTCTGCGGCCGCGCTGCAGGCGGGGCGAGTCTTCGCCAAGAAGGGGAAGTCTGAGGAGGCGCTCCGCGCGTTCGAGGTGGCGGTCCGCAAGAACCCAACCGGCGGCAGCGCGCTCTGTGAGGCCGGCTGGGCCGCCTTCAAGCTGAAGCAGCCTGCGAAGGCGCGAGCCTACCTCGGGCGGGGCATCTCCGTCGCGAACGACAAGACCAAGCCCGCGTGTCTCTACAACCTGGGGCGGGTCGAAGAGGACGCCAAGGCGCCCGCCCTGGCAGCCGCACACTACAAGGCGTCGCTCGCGTTGCGACCCAACGAGACCGTGCAGGCCCGCCTCGACGGGCTGGGCGACGTCGACGCGCCCACCTGCGAGCGACCGTGGTCCAACGGGATCCTCGGGCTCGAGTCGATGCCGAGCAACCCGGTCGGTTCGCCCCATGCAGTCACGGACGCGCGGAGCCTGGTCCTGCGCGTCAACGGTGAAAAGCCCACGATCTGGCTCGCGGTCGAGAACACCCAGAGCCAGCAGCTTCAGACCCTCGGCATTCTCGCCGTCATGGAGATCGAGGAGCACGCGTCCAAGTTCGAAGCCACGTTCGAGGTCGTCGATGATACGCACGTCGAGCTCGCGTACCGCTTCGCCTACAAGGACGAAGCGGACTTGGAGCGGTGGGCGCTGACCGGGTACGAGGAGGGGTGCGAAGACTGGGCTCCCGAGGAACCGCCCACCGCGGCGTGTCGCGCGACGTTAAAGAAGATGTTCGCTGCCTCGAAGCGGTTCCTCCACGTGGTGTGCGACGTCTCGGACGCCGACGCGTTCGAATGTTCGCAGCCGTATGCGTCGCGCAAGCGGGCCATGGCGGCACTCGAGGGCAAAGAGTGCTTGTCGTGGGACTGCTGCTTTGGCGAACCCGTCGAGTAGTGTCGACGATGTGTCCACGCAGGACACCGTTTAGAAGAGCTTCAGCTCGACGCCGAGGCCGAGCTGAAGGCCGATCGGCGCCGCCGTGAAGATTGGGTCGCGGTCCAGGCCCACGGCGAACGAAGGGCGGCGCATCGCGACGAGCAGCCCCAGGCCCCCGTAGATGCCCAGCTCCGGGATGGGCGACCACACGACGGAGGGCTCGGCGGCGAGGCTGACCGAGCTGCTCCACGCCGCCTCGGGCCGCTCGGCGCCCGTGCGGGCGTTCCCGCGAAGACCCCCCGCGCGCACGCCTCCGCACAGCGGGAACTCCCACCGCTCGAACCCCGAGACCCAGCACGCGCGCGCGGTGCCGTGGACCGCCTGAAACGAGGCGGAGACGCTGCTGTCGTTCGGCTGCACGACGATGCGCGGCGTCGTGTAGTCGGCCTGCAGCTCGAACCGGAACGTGCGCAGCTGGAAGCCGCCGGCCAGGCCAATGCCCCCGAAGAAACCCGGTCGCTCGCCGACGCCGGCGTTTGCGACGAGTCGCAGCAACCCCGCCCGAGAAGGCCGCCGCGGTGGCGGGCGGCGACGGGGCGTTCGGTCGGC